>NZ_JBTJJV010000001.1:858852-861291 GCF_054456855.1 Terrabacter sp. AAH1
TACCGCAGATCGATCTGCCCCAGAGAGCCCTGCTCGTCTGACGCCTCATACGCAAACGAGACCCGGTCACCCGGCCGCACACCCGTAGAGCTCACCGACAGCTGAGACAACACCGGGATCGAGATGTCGAGACCAGAAGCAGACGGTGGACCGATGAATATGAGCGCTGCAAGCAATGCGAAGACGGACGAAATGCGCCGCACGAGCTTCCCCTGTTGTTCTAGCCGTCATTGTTACGGCGCTCTTGCCTTGCCTCGGTGTGACAACGTCTCGGTCGAAGCGGCAGCCCCCGCCCGCGCAGACTACCTTGTGCGATCGGCGACCTGCCGGTCTTGGCAAGAATGCCCAACAACCTATTCCTTCGAGGCTGGTTTGCATGGAAGTGAGGGAATCGGCGACGGCGGGGAAGCGGCTCAGGCGCGGTCCCGGCGGGACATGGTGATGGAGTTGTTGAGGACTGCGGCGGTGAGGAAGTCGAGCTCTTGGCCTTCGAGGGTGAGGGACGCGGCTCGGCCGTGGATCGGCAGGGTGCGCTTGTACCAGGCGTTGTAGGACTCGGCGTCGTTGCGGCGGGAGAACACGTCCTTGAAAGTCTCGTCGGCGCGGCTGAGGGGTCGCAGCTCGCTCCCGGCGGGGTCCACGCGGGTGGGCTTGGGCTGGTCCGGGGCGCCGCAGTCGGCTTTCGGGGCCCAGACGTGGGTGTAGGTGAACGCGCCGCGCTCGCAGGGGACGGTGTACTCGTTGCGGCGCGACCAGCGGCCGTCCAGCCCCTTGGATGCGGTGCTCGACTCGCACGGCAGGTGGGCCGCCTTGACGGGGTGTTCCTCGATGGGGTCGTAGCCGACGAGGTAGAGGCTGCCGTCGTCGACGACGAGCTCGTGCTCGCACGAGCCGTGTGGGGTCTCGTGCGCGACGGGGTCGAGGTAGTAGGTCTTGCCGTGGACGGGTTCGAAGCCGTTGCTGGTCTCGTAGATGTTGGTGCCGACGGGGGTGGGCCGCTTGCCGATGTACATGTGGGCGAGCTGGTCCTGGCGCAGGGTCCGGATGACCAGTGGGGTGGCTGGCACGTCGAGGTCGGCGGCGACCCGGTGGGCACGGTGCGCGAGGTAGGACTCGCTGAGTGTGAACCTGCTCGTGCCGTCCGGGTCGGTCGTCTTGGAGCGCGCCTGCTGGCGTGACTGCTCGCGGGCGAGGGCCTTCTCCTTGCGTTCGCGCTCCTTCTGCGACATCAGCACGTAGCTGGTTACCGCGTTCCCGGCGGTCTCGATGTCGTTGGCGGGGTCAAAGTGGTCCTCGCCGGGGGCGGCGCTCTTACCGACGGACTTCCCGAGCACCTGGACGCCGTAGGAGGCCATCAGGTAGTCGATGCTCCAGCCGGTGATGGCCCGGTCCCAGATCACGGTGTGCAGGCCCTCGCCGGCGCGGGTTGCGACGGCGTCGATGAGGTCGAGGGCGGCCCACTGTTCGGCGCGCAGCGCGGTCGCGGTGCCGAGAACGACTCGGCCCCACGGCGTCCAGGTGTGCGCGCTGACCATGTTGACGCCGCGCATGTTCTTGCCGTCCTCGGTCATGTCGGAGTGGATCCGCTGGACCTTGGCCCGGCCCGGGTCCTTGGCGCGGGAGCCGAGGACGCGCTGCTGCGTGGGGTCGAACGGGTCGATGACCGTCAGCACCTTGCTGTAGGAGGCGATGTCCGTCCCGTCGCCGTAGATCGAGTTCGCATCAGACGGTCGGGTGTGGTCGCGGGGCCGGCCGGGTTTCAGGTTCCCGTGGTCGCGGGCCTGGGCGAGGGCACACCGGCGGAACATGTCCTGCAGCTCGACCAGCACAGCGCGGGTGGAGATGCGCTCCTTGAAATGGTCGAGCTGGTCCCGGTTCGGCGGGCGCAGCGGCAGTTGCTGGCCCGTCGCGGAGAAGTACCGCTCGCGGATCTGTCGCCACGTGCCGTCGTCGGCCAAGGCCCGCACGACTCTCGGCACGGAGGTGTAGGCGCGGGCGGAGACGAGCAGACCGAACTGCAGGGTGGCGGGGAAGCTCGAGCGGCGGCCCCGGCCCCGGCCGGAGCCGGCTTTGCGGGACTGCTCGAGCACCGCCTCGATGGTCTCTCCGAGCTGGTAGAGCGGCGCGAACCGGAACAGGTCCAGCATCTGCTCGCGCTCGCCGATGCGGTTCGTTCCGGAACGGTCGTAGCCTTCGGTCTCGACGGCGTAGGGCATGAAAGAGCTCCTCAGGGAAATGCCGGCATGGCGGCATGGGTCGTCGCGGTCATCGAGCCCCGGTGGGGCTCATCGACTGCGGTGGGTGGCGTGGCCGTTCCCTGTCGACGGCACCTGAAAACTGACCCCCTGACGGCAGGTGAAAACTGACCCCCTGCCGGATCCTGTCCTCAACTGCGAGGGCGGGAGGAAGCGGGTGTTGTCTGTGGAGGACTGGGCTGAG
>NZ_JBTJJV010000002.1:0-447043 GCF_054456855.1 Terrabacter sp. AAH1
CCGCCGGGATCACCCGGTTCACCGGTGAGGCGCAGTTCGCGCGGCATTCCGGGGTCGCGCCCATCCCCGTCTGGTCCGGAAACAGCAGGGGCCGGGTCCGGATGACCCGATCCGGCAACCGTCAGCTCAACTGCGCGCTGCACCGCATCGCCATCACCCAGATCCGCCTGACCGGCTCCCTCGGCAGGGCCTACTACGACAAGAAGCTGGCCGAGGGAAAGTCGCGCACCGAAGCCCTCCGCTGCCTCAAACGACGCCTCGCACGAACCGTCTTCAACCTCCTGACCGCCGACCACCACAACCGTCAAGCCCCTTGCCTCACGGCAGCGGCTTGACATAGGAGAAACGCATGTCCTGGGACGGCCACCTGCCCGAGAGCCGCGAGTACCGGCGCATCCTCGCCGGCCTCGGCGCGGCCGGCATCGCCACCTTCGCGCAGCTCTACTCCCCGCAGGGCCTGCTGCCGACGCTCGCCCGCGGCCTCGGGGTCAGCCCGGCCGATGCCGCGCTCTCGGTGTCGGTCGCCACGCTCGGCGTCGCCGTCGCCGTGCTGCCGTGGTCGTGGGTCGCCGACCGGGTGGGCCGCCTCCGGGCCATGCAGGTCGCGATCGTCGCCTCGACCGCCCTCGGGGTGCTCGTCGCGGTCGCCCCGAACATCGAGGTGCTGCTGGCGCTCCGTCTCGTCGAGGGGATGGCGCTCGGCGGGCTGCCGGCGCTCGCCGTCACCTACCTGCACGACGAGGTGCACGCCCGCCACACCGCGGCGGCCGCGGCTGCCTACATCTCCGGCACGACGGTCGGCGGCGCCGCCGGCCGCCTCGTCGCCGGCCCGCTCGCCGGCCTCGTGGGCTGGCGACCCGCCCTGCTCACCGTGGCCGTCGTCTGCGCCGTCGCCTCCGCCGTCTTCCTGCGCCTTATGCCGAAGGCCCGCGGCTACCGCCCGTCCGGCGCGACGGCGCGGTCGGTCGCCGACGGCATACGGGTGAGCCTGCGCGACCCGGCCCTCGTCGCCCTGTACGTGCAGGGTGCCCTGCTCATGGGCGGGTTCGTCGCCATCTACAACTACCTCGCCTTCCGGCTCGAGGGGCCCGAGTTCGCCCTCCCCGCCACGGTCGGGTCGCTGATCTTCGCCGCGTATGCCGCCGGGACCGTCAGCTCGCGCCTGACCGGCCGTCTCGTGCCGAGGTTCGGGCGACGGCGGGTGCTCGTGGCCGGGACGCTCACCATGGCGACGGGCGCCGGGCTGACGCTCGCGGGAGCGCTGGTCGCCGTCGTCAGCGGTCTTCTCGTGCTCACCGCAGGCTTCTTCGCCGCCCACGCCACGGCCTCGGCCTGGGTCGGGGCTCGCGCGACGACCGGGCGCGCGCAGGCCACGGCGCTCTACAACGTCGCGTACTACAGCGGCTCGGCCGTCGTGGGTTGGGTGCTGGGCTACGCGTGGTCGGGACTCGGCTGGGTCGGCGTCGTCGGCGCCGTCGCCGCGCTGGCGGCCCTGGCCCTCGTCGGGGCGCTCGTCGTGCTGCCCGGAGGGCGCGGCCTTCCCGTCGGACGTGGCGGCGCCCGCGCCGAGGCCGCACGCCTCGACGCGGACGCCACGGGTTTGCCGGGTCAGCCCAGCAGGTAGGTCTGCGTCTGCGGGTTGAGCATCGGCAGCTGCCTCGCCCCGGCCACGGCCTTGTTGCTGAAGCGGAGCGTGTCGACGCCACGCGAGATGTCGTTGGCCACGATGAGCCCGTTGTACCAGTAGGTCGACCACTGGTTGGACTGCATGTCGTAGTAGCCGATCTCCTTGGGAGCAGAGGGGTTCGTCAGGTCGACGACGGACGTGCCGGAGCCGTACGCCGACGACACGAGCACGTAGCGGTCGGCCAGCGGGACGTAGTTGAAGTTGTGGTACGTGCTCGGCTCGGCCCGGGGGATGCGGAGGTGGCTGAGGGCCCGCGACGGGTCGGCGACCGCGTACGTCCACAGCGCGCCGAACGGCTCCTTCGCCGGGCCGAAGTACTCGTCACCGAAGGTGACGTACCTGCCGTCCGGGGTGAACGCGGCCGAGTGCCAGATGTCGACGTCGGGGGTGTCGATGTTCGCGGTGACGACCGGCTGGAGCGGGTTCGAGATGTCCCACAGCTGGCCCTGCGACAGGCAGGCCGCCGCCGCGAGCTTCTTCGGCGCGAGCACCGTGATGTCGTGGCAGGCGAAGAACGGCGTGACGCCCTGCTTGGCCCCGAAGTAGTCGACACCCTTGACCGTCGGCTCGGCCACGACGCGCGCGGAGCGGCCGGCAGCCGCGTCGGTGCCGTCCACCTCGATCACCGAGATCTTCTCGAACGGGGGCTGGCAGTCCGGACCGATGCCGCTGGCGGACAGCGGGTAGGAGGCGACGTAGACGTACGCCTTGCCGCCGTCGGCGGGCACGAGCGTGTTGGTGTGCGAGCCGCAGTCGGTGCGGATGCCCTGGAGGAACACCGGGTCGGCCGGGTCGCTGACGTCGAAGACCCGGACGCCCTCGAACGCGCCGGGCGTCGTCGCCGTGACGTTGCGCGAGCCCTCGCAGCCGACGGTGCTCTGCGGGGTGTCGACCGACAGGAAGAGCAGGTCGCCGTGCACCGTGACGTCGCCCTGCGGCCCGTTGCAGTGCACGTCGGCGAGCTCGACCGGCGAGCCCGGGTCGGCGAGGTCGACGACGCGGAACCCGCCGTAGTGCCCGGCGAAGGCGAGGGTCCCCTTGAAGGCGAGGTCGGAGTTGACCCCACCGGTGTGCTTGTCGGTGCTCAGCAGGTGCATGTCCCTGCTGAAGCCGTCGGCCGCGCTGGCCGGTGGAGGTGGCGGGATGCTCCCGTCGTCCCAGGGCTCGTGGGCGGCGGCAGGCAGGGCGGTCGCCAGGGCGACGACGGCTGCAGCGGCGGCGACGAGGGTGCGGAGCTGGCGCATGGGTGAGCCTCCTGTGACGGACCGCCCTCCCCCGAGTCGGGAGCGATCGCGGTGTCCGCCGGGGCCGGTCGGCTCCGGCCCGGCCACTCTGGCACGAAACGGACATATCGGCCTGTCGGAACGGCGTCCGTCCCGACCTCCCCGCGCTGTGGGAGGTGTGGGTCATGATGTGCCAGTCATGACCCGATGGACTCGTTGGACCGCAGCCCAGGTGGCCGGCCTGGCCCCCGACGCCTCGTCGCTGGCGGCTGCCCGCAGGCTCGCGCGGCCGGGTCCGTGGTCCGACACGGGGTCGACCGACGTGCTCGTCTGGGGCAAGTGCCAGGGTTCGGGCAAGACGCCCTACCAGGTGAGCGTCGACCTCACCGGGCCCGCTTTCCGGTGCTCGTGCCCGAGCCGCAAGTTCCCGTGCAAGCACGGCCTGGCGCTGCTGCTGCTCTGGGTCGACGGCTCGGGGGCCGTGGCCGACGCCGCGGAGGCGGCCGGCTTCGCGCAGGAGTGGGCAGCCGAACGGTCGGCGCGGGCAGGCGCCAAGGCGGCCGGCGACGCGGCCCACCCCACGCGTACGCCCGACCCCGCTGCTGCGGCGAAGCGCCTCGAGGAGCGTCTCGCGCTCATGGACGGCGGCATGGACGACTTCGCCCGCTGGCTCACCGACCTCGCCCGCAGCGGCACGGCGTCGGCCCGCCAGCAGTCCTACGCGTGGTGGGACGGCACCGCCGCCCGGCTCGTCGATGCGCAGCTGCCCGGGCTCGCCGACGACGTGCGGGCGGTCGGCGGGGCTGTGAGCGGGCGACCGGACTGGGCCGAGCGGCTGCTCGTGGCGCTCGGGCGGTGGTGGACGGCCACGCGGGCGTGGGCGGCTCGCGAGTCGCTCGGCGACGACCAGGTCGGCGACCTCCGCGCCTACCTCGGGTGGTCGGTGAGCAGCGAGTCGGTGCGGCGCGGCGACGCGGTCACCGACCGGTGGCTCGTGCTCGGCGCCCACCGCACCGACGACGGCCGGCTCCAGCAACAGCGCACCTGGCTGCGCGGGCACGCGACGGGCGAGACCGTGCAGGTGCTCGACTTCGCGGCCGGCGGGCAGGTGCTGCCCGTCGCCCGCATCGTCGGGTCGAGCCTCGACGCGACGCTCGCCCGCTACCCGGGGGCGGCCGTGCGCCGTGCCCTCTTCGTCGACGAGCCCGTCGTCGCCGACGCCCCGGGGCGTATGCCGTCCGGCGCGTCCCTCGAGCACGCGCGGTCCGCGGCTGCGGCCGCCTGGGGGCTCAACCCGTGGGCGCGGCGCTGCCCGGTGGTCCTCGACGAGGCCAGGGTCGGGCTCGACCGGGTCGTCGACGCGGAGGGGGCCAGCGTGGCCCTCGCCGACGACGCCGACGTGTGGGCGCTGCTCGCGGTGACGGGAGGCCGGCCCACCCGGCTCTTCGGTGAGCTCGAGGAGGCGCGGCTGCGGCCGCTCACCGTCGTCGTCGACGGCGAGGTGATGGGGCTGTGACCGACCCGATGTCCGGCGTCGACACGTGGTGGCGCGAGGTCGGCAACGCTGCGCTGCTCGGCACCGCCCGCCGGGCCGTGCCCGACCTGCCCGACCTGGGCCCCGCCGGGGTGCGCCCCCGAGAGGTGCCCGGCCCGCGCGAGGAGGCGCTGCTCGAGGCGGCCGCGCTCGGCGGGGCGGCGCTCCGGGCGGGCCGGCGGCTCGACCACGCAGCACCGCCGGCGGCCGCGCCCGACGAGACCCGTCCGGTCGCGCCGCGGCGAGCCGTGCAGCTGCTCGAGCTCGTGCTGACCCAGCCACCGGCGGGGGCCGCGCAGCGCGTGGGCCTGCTCGTGCACTGGCTGCGCGCGGCCGACGACGCCGGCTGCCGCGTGCCGCCCGTCGTGCTGCCGCTGCTGCTCGGCATGGCGACTGCGTCACGTGAGCTGCGGCGACCAGCGGCGGCGGTCCTGGGCGAGCGTGGACGCTGGCTCGCGGCGCTGCGCGAGGAGTGGGGATGGGTGGCCGAGGCCACCGCCGGGGCCGAGGCGCGCACGGCGTCGCGGGTGTCGGGAGCCGTTCCTGCCGCCGACGACTGGGCACGCCTCTCGTCGACCGACCGGGTCGCGGTGCTCGCGTCGGCACGCGCCGTCGACGCCGCCGATGCCCGCGCACTCGTCGAGTCGACGTGGTCGACCGACTCCGCCCGCGACCGGCGCTCGCACCTCGAGGCGCTGCGGGTGGGTCTCGGCGCCGACGACGAGGCACTGCTCGAGGCGGCCCTCGACGACCGCGCCGGAACCGTGCGCGAGGTGGCCGCGGAGCTGCTCGACGCCCTCCCGGGGTCGCGGCGCGCCGCCCGCATGGCCGAGCGGCTTCGGCCTCTCGTCCACCGCACCGGCATGCTCGGACGCGGCGTCGACGTCACCCTGCCCGACGAGCCCGATCCGGCCGCCGTCCGCGACGGGCTCGGCAAGCCGCCCCCGCGCCGCTCCGCTCGCGGGTGGTGGCTCGAGCAGCTGAGCGCCGGCGCCCCGCTCGAGGTGTGGTCCGAGCTGACCGGCGCCGATCCGGCGACGACGGTCAAGCGACTGACCGACGCGCAGCAGCCCGACGTGCTGGCCGGCCTACGCCGGGCCGTGCGGGCGCGACGCGACCCGGTGTGGGCGGCGGCGCTGCTCGAGCGCGGCTGGGACGCGACGCTCGTGCCCGCCCTGCCGCGCGAGGCGCGAGAGCGCGTGGCCCTGCAGCGCGTCGACGCCACCACCGACCGGGTGCACGAGCTCGGCGCCGTCGTGGGGGCCGTCGACCCGCCGTGGTCACCCGACTTCAGCGTGGCGCTGCTCTCGCGGCTGCGGGCCTCCAAGGTCGGCTCGGCCATGGTGCTCGCGACGATGCCGCACCTGCTCGCCGGACTGCACCCGGTCTCGCTCGACCCGCTCGAGCGCTGGGTCGCCGAGGCCGGCGGCGACCAGGCACTGTCGACCAACCTGCGCAACCTGCTCCAGTTCCACTCCGTCAAGCGATCGATCACCGAGGCCTTCAGATGAGCGAATCCCCCACGTCCGCAACCGTCCTGAGGGCCCACGCCGAGGACGCGTATGCCGCCGAGCTGGCTGCGCTCGCGGCCTCCGACGACCGCCCCCGTCCGCCGCGCTGGCGGCTGTCGCCATGGGCCGTCACGACCTACCTGCTCGGTGGCACCCTCGACGACGGCACCGAGATCACGCCGAAGTACCTCGGGTCGCGCCGGCTCATGGAGGTCGCGGTCGCGTCACTGGCGACCGACCGGGCACTGCTGCTGCTCGGCGTGCCCGGCACCGCGAAGACGTGGGTCGGCGAGCACCTCGCCGCCGCCGTCAGCGGGTCGTCGAAGCTCGTCGTCCAGGGCACGGCCGGCACTCCGGAGGAGTCGCTGCGCTACGGCTGGAACTACGCCCGGCTGCTCGCCGAGGGCCCGACCCGCGCCGCGCTCGTGCCGAGCCCCGTCATGCGGGCCATGGAGACCGGCGCGCTCGTGCGCATCGAGGAGCTCACCCGCATCCCCGCGGACGTGCAGGACGCCCTCATCACGATCCTGTCGGAGAAGACGCTGCCCATCCCCGAGCTCGACACCCAGGTGCAGGCGCAGCAGGGCTTCAACGTCATCGCCACGGCCAACAACCGCGACAAGGGCGTCAACGACCTGTCCTCGGCCCTCAAGCGCCGCTTCAACACCCTCGTGCTGCCGCTGCCCGACTCGCTCGAGCAGGAGGTCGAGATCGTGCGCACCCGAGTCGACTCCCTCGGGCGCTCGCTCGAGCTGCCCGCCGGCCTCGAGTCGCTCGCCGAGATCGAGCGGGTCGTGACGGTCTTCCGCGAGCTGCGCGCGGGCGTCACCGCCGACCAGCGCACCACCGTGAAGTCGCCGTCGGCCACGCTGTCCACGGCCGAGGCGATCTCGGTCATGACCAACGGGCTGTCGCTCGCAGCGCACTTCGGCGACGGCGTCGTGCGCGCCGACGACGTCGCGGCCGGGCTCGTCGGCGCCGTCGTCAAGGACCCGGTCCAGGACCGCATCGTCTGGCAGGAGTACCTCGAGACGGTCGTCAAGGACCGCCCCGAGTGGACCGACCTCTACCGCGCCTGCCGCGAGCTCGGCTGAGATGACCCGCGTGGAGGTGCTCGGCGTCCGGCACCACGGACCCGGCTCGGCGCGCTCGGTGGAGCAGGCGCTCGACGAGCTGCAGCCCGACCTCGTCCTCATCGAGGGGCCGCCCGAGCTCGACGCCCTCATCCCGCTGGCCGCCGACCCCGACCTCGTGCCCCCGGTCGCCGGGCTCGTCTACGCCGTCGACGAGCCGAGGAAGGCCGCCTTCTACCCGTTCGCGGTGTTCTCGCCCGAGTGGGTGGCGCTCCAGTGGGCGCTCGCGCACGAGGTGGACGTCCGGTTCGCCGACCTGCCGGCGACCCACTTCCTCGCCGGCACCCCCGACGGCACCCCCGACGGCTCGGACGACGGCTCGGACGACGACGAGAGCGAGCGGCGTCATCGGCGACGTCGCGGCAGTCGACCCGACCCGATCACGGCGCTCGCGACGGCTGCCGGCTACGACGACCCCGAGCGCTGGTGGGAGGACGCGATCGAGCACCGGCGCACCTCGTCGCTCGCCCATTTCGCCCACCTCCGCGAGGCGATGCAGGGCGTGCGCGGTGACCTCGACGTCGACGACGACGACCGACGAGAAGCGTTCATGCGCAAGGTGATCCGGTCTGAGATCAAGGCCGGCCGCGAGCGGGTCGCGTTCGTCTGCGGCGCCTACCACGCGCCTGCCCTCGACCCCGCGGCGTTCCCGCCGGTCGGCCGCGACAACGCGCTGCTCAGCAAGCTGCCGAAGGTCAAGGTCGCCGCGACGTGGGCGCCGTGGAGCTCCGGCCGGCTCGCGTACGCCAGTGGCTACGGTGCCGGCGTCCGCTCGCCGGGGTGGTACCAGCACCTCTTCGTCACTCCCGACGACGAGGTCGTGCCGTCGTGGTTTGTCCGCGTCGCGCGGGCCCTGCGCGGCGAGAACCTCGACGCGTCCACGGCATCCGTCGTCGAGGCGACCAGGCTCGCGGGCGCGCTGGCCGCCGTGCGGGGTCGGCCGTCCGTCGGGCTGAGCGAGCTCACCGACGCCGCCCGCGCCGTGCTCACCGAGGGCGCCGACCTGCCGCTGCGGCTCATCGACCGCACGCTCGTCATCGGCGAGGAGCTCGGCCGGGTGCCCGAGTCGACGCCGATGGTGCCGCTCGCGAGCGACCTCGCCAAGCTGCAGAAGTCGTTGCGGCTCAAGGTCTCCGCGACGTCGGCGGTCGTCCAGCTCGACCTCCGCCGCGAGTCGCAGCTGGCGCGCTCGGTGCTGCTCCACCGGCTCGCCGTCCTCGACGTCCACTGGGGCGCCCAGGTCGACGCCGGCCGGTCGACGGGCACCTTCAAGGAGGCGTGGGAGCTCGAGTGGACCCCCGAGCTCGCCGTCGCCGTCATCGAGGCGAGCCTGCACGGAACGACCGTTCGCAGCGCCGCCGAGTCGAAGGTCGCCGAGGAGGCCGGGCAGGCCTCCGACCTGGGCGTGCTCGGCAGCCTCATCGAGCAGTGCCTCCTCGCCGACCTGCCCGACGGTCTGCGCGCCGTCGTCGCCGCCCTCGCCGACCGCACGGCGCGCCAGCACGACACCCAGGCCCTCCTCGAGACCGTCGAGCCGCTGGCCCGCACGTGCCGCTACGGCGACGTCCGCGGCGTCGACGTCGCCGACGTGACGCACGTGCTCCAGACCGTCGTCGTGCGCGCGTCGATCGGCCTGCGGGCCGCCTGCGCGAGCCTCGACGACGACAGCGCCGACCGCATGCGCAAGGCCGTCGAGGCGGCGCACCGCGGCATCGCCCTCGTCGACCGCGACGACCTGCGCGACCCGTGGCACGAGGCCCTGCTCGCCGTCGGTCGCGACGAGGTGATCCACGGGGCCGTGTCCGGCCGGGTCAACCGCCTGCTGCTCGACGGCGGGCTGCTCGAGCACGCCGAGGCTGCCGCCCGGCTGAGCCGGCGCCTGTCGCCCGGCACACCCGCGCCCGTCGCCGCGTCCTGGCTCGACGGCTTCCTCACCGGCGAGGCGCTGCTCCTCGTCCACGGCGACGACCTGCTCCAGATCATCGACGAGTGGCTCGTCGCGGCGTCCGAGGAGTCGTTCGAGGACCTGCTGCCCCTCGTGCGTCGTACCTTCTCGCGCTACCAGCCCGCCGAACGCCGCCTCATCGGAGGACACCTGCGCGACCTGGCCAGCGGCACGCGTACCTCCTCGGTGTCGTCGACCGACGTCGACCTCGACCGCGCGGCCCCCGCCATCGCGGCCGTCGCCCGCCTGCTCGGACTGGAGGTGGCCTCGTGAGCGAGGAACGCGACCGGCTGACCCGCTGGCGGCTCGTGCTCGGCGGCGAGCAGTCCGACGGCATCGGCGAGGCGGCGAGCCTCGACGCCGACGACCTCAAGCGCGACGAGGCGCTGCGCGAGCTCTACGACGGCGAGCGCCGCAGCGGGCTCGGCGCGTCCGCGCCCAAGGTGGCGCGCTGGCTCGGCGACATCCGCGGCTACTTCCCGTCGTCGGTCGTGCAGGTCATGCAGGCCGACGCGATGGATCGGCTCGGCCTGACCCAGCTGCTCCTCGAGCCCGAGCTCATGGAGGCGGTGCAGCCCGACATCAACCTCGTCTCGACGCTCGTCGGCCTGAACCGCGTCATCCCGGAGCGCTCCCGCGCCACGGCCCGGGCGGTCGTGCGCGTCGTCACCGACGAGCTCGAGGAACGCCTGCGGGCCGAGACGGTGCAGGCCGTCACCGGCGCGCTCAACCGGGCCGCGCGCACTCGCCGGCCGCGGCACTCCGACATCGACTGGAACCGCACGGTCGCGGCCAACCTCAAGCACTACCAGCCCGAGCACCGCACGGTCGTGCCCGAACGCCTCGTCGGCTACGCCCGGCGCGCGCACCGCGTCGAGCGGCGGATCATCCTCTGCATCGACCAGTCCGGCTCGATGGCCGAGTCGGTCGTCTACTCCAGCGTCTTCGGCGCCGTGCTCGCGTCGCTGCGGTCGGTCGACACCAAGCTCGTCGTCTTCGACACGGCCGTCGTCGACCTCACCGACGAGCTCGACGACCCCGTCGACGTGCTCTTCGGCGTCCAGCTCGGCGGCGGCACCGACATCAACCGGGCACTCGCCTACTGCGAGGGACTCATCGAGCAGCCGGCCGACACGATCCTCGTGCTCATCAGCGACCTCTACGAGGGCGGCATCGCCGAGGAGATGGTGCGTCGCGCGTCCTCCATCGTCGCCTCGGGAGCCACGATGGTCGCCCTCCTCGCGCTCAGCGACTCCGGGCGGCCGAGCTTCGACGCGAACCACGCAGCGGCGCTGGCGGCGGTCGGGGTGCCGGCCTTCGCGTGCACGCCCGACCGCTTCCCCGACCTCATGGCCACGGCGATCGAGAGGCGCGACATCACCGCTTGGGCGGCCGCCCACGACATCGTCACGACGCACGAGCCCGACCCGGCTCCCTGACGGCATACTCGCGGGCATGCACCTGCACCCGGAGGAGCCCGAGGTCGCGTCGTGGCAGCCCGTGGACGACGCGACCCTCACCGCGACCCTGAGCGACCTGTTGACGAGCGACCGGCCGGTGCTGCTCGTCGACGGACGATCCGGCGGCGGCAAGACGACCTTCGCCGAGCGGGCGGCCCACCTGCTCGGCGGCGCCGTCGTCCACGCCGACGACCTCGCCTGGCACCACGACCTGACGGCGTGGGACGACCTCGCGATCGAGCACGTCATCGGGCCCTGGCGCCGCGGCGAGGAGGTCTCCTACCGGCCGCCCGGCTGGGTCGCCAGGGACCGTGACGGGCAGGTGCGCGTGCCCGACGACGTACGCGTGCTCGTCCTCGAGGGGGTCGGCGCGGGCCGTGCGTCCATCGCCGACCACGCGGACGCCATCGTGTGGGTGCAGTCGGACCGTGACCTCGCACGCGAGCGCGGGCTACGACGCGACGTCGAGCTCGGCCGGACGCCCGCCGAGGCCGAGGCGTTCTGGGACGAGTACGCCGCGTCGGAGGAGCCCTTCCTCGCCGCCGACCGCCCGTGGGAGCGGGCGGCACTGCTGGTCAACGGCACCGCCGGCGAGCCGCTCGTCCACGTCAGGGCCTGAGCGCGGCGACGGCCTCGACCTCGGCGAGCGAGGGTCCGGCGTGAGGACCCCGGCGCGCCCGAGAGGGCGGGTCAGGTCGTCGCTGGTCGCACGAAGCACGAGCGGCAGCGCGCCTCGTAGGTGAAGGTGCCGTCGTCGGGCAGGGCCTCGGAGCCGCCGAGGTGGTCGAGGAACGGCTCGCCGGAGCGGAGCACCTGGGTGTGCGTGGCGCTGAAGTCGCGACACTGGTCGCACACTGCACGGCGGTAGGTCACGGTGTCGGGCCCGAGCTCGAGCAGTGCCCGCACCGGCGCGAAGAGCTCGCCCCGGTGGTCGAGGTCGATGCCCGCGACGACGACACGGGTGCCGCGGCGCAGCAGCCGGTCGACGACCGCGACGTCGTCGAGGTCGAACATGTGCACCTCGTCGACGGCGACGACGTCGAGCTGCTCGTCGAGAGCCTCGTGCAGGCTCGTGACCTTGGTCGTGGTGAGGCTGCCACCGCTGCGGGAGGTGACGCCGGCGTCACGGACGTGCCGCTCGGACTGGTAGACGCGGTGACGCACGCGCGTGAACTGCAGGGGCGAGAGCAGCGAGACGAGCGCGAGGCTCTTGCCGGACTTCATCGGGCCGAGGACGACGTCGAGCGACACCTCGGACGCGGTGCGGACGGCCTGCCTGACGTCGTCGATCGTGGTCACGAGCGAGAACGCTATCGGCCGCCGGTGTCAGTCCCCACCGGCCTCAGTCGTCGAGCGCGTCCACGTAGGCCGTCAGCTGCTCGTGGTCGCGGCCGAGCCTCTTCACGTCGTAGCCGAGCTGCGTGCTCGCCTGCGCGGACGTGAGGTCGAACGACCGGCCGGGAGCCTCGACGTGCACCGTGCCGAGGTTGCCGATGGTCCCGAGCAGCAGCGTCGACGGCGACGTGAAGTCGATGCTGTCGACCGGCTTGGGCAGGTCCTCGTCGAAGGTGATGGTGAGGCCGTACGGCTTCCTGGCGGTCTGCAGCGAGATCGTGTAGGAGCCGTCGGGGCCGAAGCCGGCCGCCCGCGTCAGCCAGATGACACGGGAGTTGTCGCCGACGAAGTCGGTGCGCTGCTTCCAGAGCTGGTCCGCGCGGTCGGGCGCCGCAGCCCCGGACGACGAGGCGTCGGACGAGGTGCACCCGGCGAGGGCGATGCCACCGAGGAGCACTGCGGCGATGGAGCGTCTGAGCATGTCGGTCCCCTGTCGTCGGGCCGTCGGACCCGTTCCTGTCGCCGCCCGTCCGGCCGGCGCAGTCTGGCAGATGCGAGCCGTGGAGAGACGGTTCCACGAGGCGTGACGGCAATCCTGCGTGATGTCGAGGCGATGTCTACTCGCGGGTCGCCATGGATGAGTGGAAGGCTGCGGGTGTGGCGTGACGAGCGCCACGCGCCCTGCCGGGCGCAAGCACGACGAAGGAGACCTGCTCGATGATCTCGCGGATCGCGATCGTCAACCGCGGTGAGGCTGCCATGCGCCTCATCCACGCCGTGCGTGACCTCAACGCGGGCGCCGGCCCCGGCGGTCACCGCATCGAGACGATCGCCTTGCACACCGAGGGCGAGCGGCGGGCCATGTTCGTGCGCGAGAGCGACCACGCGTACGACCTCGGGCCGGCCTCGGCGCGGCCCTACCTCGACTACGCCGTCCTCGAGCGTGCCCTGCGCGAGACCGGCGCCGACGCGGCGTGGGTCGGCTGGGGCTTCGTCGCCGAGCACCCGGCCTTCGCCGAGCTGTGCGACCGCATCGGCGTCACCTTCATCGGGCCGAGCGCCGAGGCGATGACCAAGCTCGGCGACAAGATCGGCAGCAAGCTCATCGCCGAGGAGGTCGGCGTGCCCGTCGCGCCGTGGAGCCGCGGCGGCGTCGACACCCTCGACGAGGCGAAGGCCGCGGCCGCGCGCATCGGCTACCCCCTCATGCTCAAGGCGACCGCCGGCGGTGGTGGCCGCGGCATCCGCCGCGTCGACTCCGACGCCGACCTCACCGACGCGTACGAGCGCACCCGCGACGAGGCCGAGCGCGCCTTCGGCTCGGGCGTCGTCTTCCTCGAGAAGCTCGTCACCGGCGCCCGCCACATCGAGGTGCAGGTCATCGCCGACGGGCAGGGCACCGCGTGGGCCGTCGGCGTGCGCGACTGCTCCGTGCAGCGCCGCAACCAGAAGGTCATCGAGGAGTCCGCCTCGCCGGTGCTCAGCGCCGATCAGGCTCAGGAGGTCAAGGACAGCGCCGAGCGGCTCGCGATCGCCGTGGGCTACGCCGGCGCCGGCACGGTCGAGTTCCTCTACCACCCGGGCGAGAAGTTCTTCGCCTTCCTCGAGGTCAACACCCGCCTCCAGGTCGAGCACCCGATCACCGAGGCCGTCACCGACACCGACCTCGTCAAGCTGCAGATCCACGTCGCGAACGGCGGCCGGCTCGACGAGCTCCCGCAGGGACGTCCCACCGAGCGCGGTCACGCCGTCGAGGCCCGGCTCAACGCCGAGGACCCCGACCGCGACTTCGCGCCCAGCCCGGGCCGCATCAGCCTGCTCCAGTTCCCCGCCGGCCCCGGCATCCGCGTCGACACCGGTGTGGGCGAGGGCGACTCGATCCCCGCCGACTTCGACTCGATGATCGCCAAGATCATCGCCTACGGTCGCGACCGCGACGAGGCGCTGGCCCGCCTGCGCCGCGCCATGGCTGAGACGACGGTCGTCATCGACGGCGGCTCGACGAACAAGAGCTTCATCCTCGACCTGCTCGACCAGCCCGAGATCATCGACGGCTCGGCCGACACCGGCTGGATCGACCGCGTGCGGGCCGAGGGCCGCCTCGTCTCGCACCGCCACTCCGGCATCGCGCTCGTCGCCGCCGGCATCGAGGCCTACGAGGACGCCGAGGCCATCGAGCGGGCCCGCCTGCTCGAGTCGGCGCGCGGCGGCCGCCCGCAGGTCCAGCACGCCGTCGGCCGCGCCATCGACCTCAAGCTGCGCGGCACGGCCTACAAGGTCATGGTTCTGCGCACGGCCGGCCACCGCTACCGCGTCAGCATCACCAACGGCGCCGAGCCGCACGTCGTCGACGCGACCATCGACCGCATCGACGAGTATGCCGGCCGCATCGTCGTCGAGGGGCGCTCCCACCGCCTCGTCACCGCCACCCACGGCCCCGTCCACCTCATCGAGGTCGACGGCGTCACCCACCGCGTCAGCCGCGACGAAGGCGGTGTCGTGCGCTCCCCCGCGCCCGCGCTCGTCGTCGCCACCCCCGTCCAGGTCGGCGCCGAGGTCGCCGCGGGCGCGCCCGTGCTCGTGCTCGAGTCGATGAAGATGGAGACGGTGCTGCCGGCGCCGTTCCCCGCGAGGGTGCGCGAGCTGCTCGTCGCGGTGGGCAGCCAGGTCGAGACGGGCGCGCCGCTCGTGCGCCTCGAGCCCACCGGCGACGAGGCCGAGGTCGCCGACGCGGCTGCCGACGACGCAGCCGTCGACCTCGACCTGCCCGACTCGAGCGCCCACACCGCGACCGCCCGCGAGCGGGTGGTCCGCGGCATCGAGGACCTCTCCGCCAGCGTCCTCGGCTTCGACGGCGACCCGAGCGGCGACGCGCGGATGCTCTCGGGCTACCTCGACGCCCGCGACACCGTCGCCTCGGAAGGCGCCGTGCCGCTCGCCGAGGAGATCGCGATCCTCGAGCTCATCACCGACTTCGCCGAGCTGAGCCGCAACCGCCCGGCGGCCGAGGAGCGCCACACCGAGCTGCTCGTGCACAGCCCCCGCGAGCACTTCCACTCCTACCTGCAGAGCCTCGACGTCGACCGCGCCGGGCTCTCGGCCGACTTCCAGGACAAGCTCGCCCGCGTGCTGCGCCACTACGGCGTCACCGACTTCGAGCGCACGCCCGACCTCGAGGAGGCGGTCTTCCGCATCTTCCTCGCGCAGCAGCGCTCGGCCCCCGAGGTGCAGCTCGCGACGTCGATCCTCCAGCGGTGGCTGGCCGAGCCCATCCCGGCGGCGCCGCTCGACGTCGCCGCCCGCGACGCGCTCGACCGCCTCGTCGTCGCGACCCAGCTGCGCTTCCCCGTCATCGGCGACCTCGCCCGCAGCGTGCGGTTCCGCTGGTTCGACCAGCCCCTCGTCGACGAGGACCGTGCGGGCGTGCTCTCGGGAGTCCGCGACAAGGTGGCCGCGCTCGCCGCCGACCCCGAGGCGCCCGATCGCACCGCCCGCGTCGACGAGCTCGCCGCAATCCCCGAGCAGATCGTGCGCTTCCTCGCCGAGCGGCTGCACGAGTCGGTCGACAGCGACACGGGTCTGCAGCGCCACGAGCCGATGCTCGAGGTGCTCATCAAGCGCCACTACCGCGAGCACGAGCTGCACGCGCTGCGCACCTTCACCGAGGGCGGCCGGCCCTTCGCCACGGCCGACTACACCCTCGACGACCGGCCGACGCACCTCACGACGAGCATCGGCTCCGTCGACGAGCTCGTGCCCGGCAGCGCCCTCGACGCGGCCGTCTCGGCCGACGTGTGGGCCCGCACCGAGGGCAGCCAGTCGGTCGTCGACCTCTACCTGCGCTGGGCCGACGAGCCGCAGTCGCCCGACGAGGCGAGCGACCGTCTCGCGGCGCTGCTCCAGGAGCTGCCCTTCGCGCACGACACCCGCCGCGTCGCGGTGTGCGTCAGCGGTGGCACCGACCGCCACGTCGACTACTTCACGTTCCGGCCGGTCGACGGCGCCCTCGTCGAGGACCGCCTCGTCCGCGGCGTGCACCCGATGGTCGGTCGACGCCTCAACCTGTGGCGGCTCTCGGCGTTCGACGTGACGCGCCTCGATGCCCCCGAGGACGTGCTGCTCTACGAGTGCGTGGCCAAGGACAACCCCGACGACACGCGTCTCGTCGCCCTCGCCCAGGTGCGCCAGGTCGTCGTCGTGCGCGACGAGGCCGGGCAGGTCTCCGGCCTGCCGCACGTCGAGCGCGCGATCGCGAACTGCCTCGAGGCGATCCGACGGGTCCGCGCCTCGCGCGGCCAACGAGCCTCGAAGCTCGACATGAACCACGTGTGGGTGCAGATCTGGCCGACCATCGAGGCCGACCTGGGACAGCTGACGGCGCTGCGCAGCAAGATCGCCCCCGTCACCGCCGGGGCCGGCATCGAGGAGGTGCTCGTGCAGGCGACGGTCGCCGGCACGCCCGACGCCGCGCCGCTCGCCATCGCGGGTCGCTTCTACTACCAGCCGGGTTCGGGTGTCGTCGCCTCCGTCGGCGCCCCGCCCACCGAGCCGCTCAAGCCCCTCGACGACTACGCGTCGAAGGTCGTCCGGGCCCGCCGCCGCGGGCTCGTCTACCCGTACGAGCTGCAGTCGATGATCGCCGGTGACGGCGGCACCGTCGTCGAGCACGACCTCGACGACACCGGCGCGCTCGTGCCGGTCGACCGCCCGCAGGGCCTCAACAAGGCCGGCATCATCGTCGCCGTCGTCACGTCGCCCACCGTGCGCCACCCCGAGGGCGTGACCCGCGTCGTGCTGTCGGGCGACCCGCTGCGGTCGCTCGGCTCGGTCGCCGAGGCCGAGTGCGCTCGGGTCATCGCGGCGATCGACCTCGCCGAGCAGATGCGCGTGCCGCTCGAGTGGTACTCCCTGTCGGCGGGCGCCCGCATCTCGATGGACTCCGGCACCGAGAACATGGACTGGGTGGCTCGCGCCCTCAAGCGGATCATCGAGTTCACGCAGGCGGGCGGCGAGATCAACATCGTCGTCGCCGGCATCAACGTCGGCGCCCAGCCCTACTGGAACGCCGAGGCGACGATGCTCATGCACACCAAGGGCATCCTCGTCATGACGCCGGACAGCGCCATGGTGCTCACCGGCAAGCAGTCGCTCGACTTCTCGGGCGGCGTCAGCGCCGAGGACAACTTCGGCATCGGTGGCTACGACCGCGTCATGGGCCCCAACGGCCAGGCGCAGTACTGGGCCAAGGACCTCGCCGGCGCCCGCGACATCCTCATGGCGCACTACGACCACGCGTACGTCGCCCCGGGCGAGTCGGGTCCGCGGCGCGTGCCGACGAGCGACCCGACCCACCGCGACGTGACGCTCTACCCGCACGACGCGCCGGGGTCGGACTTCAAGACGGTCGGCGAGATCTTCAGCTCGCTCACCAACCCCGACCGCAAGAAGCCGTTCGACATCCGCACGCTGATGCGCGCCGTCTCCGACCAGGACCACGAGACGCTCGAGCGCTGGGCCGGCATGGCCGACGCCGAGACCGCCGTCGTGCAGGACGCCCACCTCGCGGGCATCCCGGTGACGCTCATCGGCATCGAGAGCAAGTCCGTGGCACGGCGCGGGTTCCCGCCCACCGACGGCCCCGACACCTACACGGCGGGCACGCTCTTCCCGCGCTCGTCGAAGAAGGTCGCCCGGGCCATCAACGCCGCGAGCGGCAACCGGCCCGTCGTCGTGCTGGCCAACCTGTCGGGCTTCGACGGGTCACCGGAGTCGATGCGGGCCCTGCAGCTCGAGTACGGCGCCGAGATCGGGCGGGCCATCGTCAACTTCGACGGACCGATCGTCTTCACCGTCGTCTCGCGCTACCACGGCGGCGCGTTCGTGGTCTTCTCCAAGACGCTCAACCCGCGCATGACCGTGCTCGCCGTCGAGGGCTCCTTCGCGTCGGTGCTCGGCGGGGCGCCGGCGGCGGCCGTCGTGTTCTCGCGCGACGTCGACGCCCGCACCGCCTCCGACCCGCGCATCACCGAGCTGGAGGCGCAGGTCGCGGCGGCGTCGGGTGTCGAGCGCGCCCGCCTGGCGACGGAGCTCGCCGACCTGCGAACGTCGGTGCGCGCCGAGAAGCTGAGCCAGGTCGCGTCGGAGTTCGACGCGGTGCACAGCATCCACCGCGCCGTCTCCGTCGGTTCCGTCGACGCCGTCATCGGGGCGCACGAGATGCGCCCGCGCATCATCGCCGCCCTCGAGGCCGGACTCGAGGGCTAGCCTGAGGCGGGTCCCGAGGGCTGGCCTCGGGACCCGTTCGACCACAGGGGAGCCCATGACGAGCAAGCAGGAGTTCATCGACGGTGTCCGTCGCGCCACCGAGGGCACGCCGTATGCCGTCACGGAGCAGCCGTACGGCTTCGACCTGACCGTCGACGTGGCCAGCAAGCGCTGGCTCACCCTGACCGCCGCCCACCGTCTGAAGCGCGTCTTCACGCACGAGGTCCACCTCGAGGACGACGGACGCTACGGCATCACCGACGTCGACAACCAAGTCACCTACGGCGCGGCCGCAGGTGACGGCGGCGTCCGCCTGACAGCGCGCAAGAAGTTCAGCTGCGGTCGCGTGATGAGCTACTCGCGGCGCATCGAGTTCGGCGTCGACGCCGACACGGGCAAGGTGGGCAAGGTCGTCGACTACTCCTTCCGCGCCGGCGAGGGTCGCGACCTCGTGCGCGGCGTGGCCAAGGAGCTGGGCTGGAAGGAGCGCATGAACGGTGAGCAGCGCGGCGCCCTCTGGGTGGCCGGCATCACCGTCGTGGCGCTCATCGTGTCCTTCGGCGCGGTCGGCATCGCGGCGCTGCTCAGGTGATGCCGCCGGCCCGGTAGGCGTCGCGCCATTGTGTGCAGCAGGTGGGGTCAGGACCCCTCCTGCTGCACACGCGATGGTCTGGCTGCGGTGACCCGGTGACCGTGCCTGATCAGTCGAGGCCGAGCTCCACGGCCCGTCGCACGACGTCGCGGCGGGTGCTGAGGCCGAGCTTGGTGAGGATGGCCGACACGTGGTGGTCGGCGGTCTTGGGCGAGATGTAGAGGTGGTCGGCGAGCTCGGCGTTCGTCAGGCCCCGGGCGACGAGCCGCGCGACGTCGAGCTGCCGGTTGGTCAGCCCCGACGGGTTCGTGCGCGTGCTCGCCCGCCGACGGCCCGACGTGGCCCGCATCCCGCGGTCGGCCAGGGACCGGCGGCACCGGACGGCCGTGGCGGCGGCGCCGAGCCCCTCGAGATCGTCGACGGCGCGGCTCGCCGCGGTCTCGTCTGCGCCGTGGACGAGTGCGAGGGCACGCTCGTAGGGAGCGCCGAGCGCGTGCCACGCGGCCGCCGCTCCGGCGTGGTCGCCGGCCCGCTCGAGGGCGAACGGCTCTGCCACCGCTGAGTGCTCGCCGCCCGGCACCCCGGCAGCGCCCAGACGTGCCAGCCAGACGAGGAGGTCGCCGACTGCCCACTGCACCCCGGGCAGGTGCGCGACCCGGGCCAGGGTCGGACCGGCCGCGTCGAGCCGCGCATCGGGTTCGTCCGTGAGCCAGACCTTCTCGGCGACGGCCGACAGGACGGGCAGGTGGGCGAGCGGCTCGTCCAGGCGCTGCGAGAGCGCCCACGCGGCGTCGAGGTGCGCGGCCACGGCGTCGACCCCGTCACCGGTGCGCAGGGCGACCAGGGCGTGCACGAGATGCGGCCACATCGCTGAGAGCGGCATGCCCCGTCCGTCGATGATGTGGTCGGCGTCCTCGAGGGCCGCGGCCCACCGGGCTCGTTGGAAGTGCAGCCGCGATCGCATCGCGGTCTGCCACTGGTTGCACACGGGGATGTCGCGGTCGACGGTGATCGGGATCGACCGCGCGAGCACCTCATCGGCGTCACGGAACCGGCGGTGCTCGATGTCGATGGCGGAGAGGTTGCTGTAGGCCGTCGTGCCGATCTCGTCGTAGGACCGCTCGAGCGCGACGGCCGCGTGCAGGAGCAGGCGACCCCGGGCCGCGATCGTCCCGCGCAGCAGGGCGGCGGCGTCCTCGATGATGTCGCAGCGCAGGCCCACGGCCGTGTCGCCCGTGCGCTCGGCCGTCGCGCGGGCGGCGAGACCGCTGGCGGCGGCGCCCTCGTCGTCGTGGCGCCGGTAGGCGAGGTAGGCCTGGGTGGCGCACGCCGAGCCGTACGCCGGGGCGTCCTCCCGCTCGGTGGCGAGGCTCACGTGCAGCTCGGCCTCCCGCCGCCGCGCGGAGTAGTACTCGATGAGGCCGCGTCTCGCGTGAGCGGCCGCCAGCCCGCCGGGGTCGCCGACCTGCTCCCACAGCCGGGTCGCCGTCGTCAGCGTCGCGATGGCCTCCGGCAGCCGACTCACCATGTACTGCTCGTCGCCGAGCAGCTCGAGCAGCCGCGCCCGCTCGGCCGGGCCGGCGTCGCTGCGCTCGAGGGCGAGGGTGAGGAACGCGACGGCCTCCGTGTGCGACCCGGTGCGCGCCGCCTCCTCGGCGGCCAGGGCGGCATACCTGCTCGTGCGTTGTCGGTCGTGAGCGGCCTCGGCGTGGTGGGTGAGCACGGCGTGGTCGGTCGAGCCGACCTGCTCGAGCGCGTCGATGAGGCGACGGTGGAGCTCGACTTCGACCCCGAGCGGGATGGCCGAGCGGACCGCCAGCCGCGCGAGCTCGTGGCGGTAGCCGACGCCGCGGCGGGTGCGGGCGAGCAGCCCGGTCGACTCGAGCCGGCGCAGCCGCGGCACGTCGACCCCGAGCACGGGCAGCAGCCGGTCCTCGACGGCGTCGGGCGCGGTGGCGACGAGCTGCATGGTCTCGAGGTCGTCGCCGTCCAGGGTGCTCGTGCTCGCGAGCACCGCGTCACGCACCGAGGCGGGCAGCCCCTCCCCCGCGTGGCGCGCGACCTCGCTGACGTAGAAGGCGTTCCCGCCCGTGAGGCGGTGCACGTCGTCGGGGTCGAGGTCGGTGCCGGCGACCAGGGTGGCGACCGCCTCGCGGCTGAGGCAGGCGAGGGCGAGGGTCTCGGCGTTCTCGAGCCGGGCGAGGTCACCGAGCAGGGGCCTGAGCGGATGGTCGGCGCCGAGCTCGCCGTCGCGGTAGGTGAGCACGAGCAGCACGGGCAGCGCGTCGATCCGGCGCACGAGGTGGCGCAGCACGTCGACCGACGCGTTGTCGATCCACTGCGCGTCCTCGATGAGGACGACCGAGGGCGCGTTGCCGACGACCGAGGTGACGTGGGCCTCGATCTCCCCGCGGGCGGGCGCGGCCGGGACGTCGGCGGAACCGAGGTCGGTGAGCACGTCACGGACCGGGCCGAGCGGGCGCGGCGTCGCGAGGGGGTCGCACAGTCCGCGTACGACCCTGGTGTGTGCCGGCTCCAGCGGGGCAGCGGTGAGCGCGCGGAGCAGGCTCGTCTTGCCCGCTCCCGCCTCGCCGGTGACGGCGACCACCCGCCCCGAGCGGGCGCTGTCGTGCAGCGCCTGCCGGAGCCGCGCGAGCTCGGGCCCGCGCTCCAAGAGCCCCACCCTGTCGAGGGTAGGGCTCCACGGGCGCCCGTGGCACGCCCTTTCCGCCGGCCGCCGGCCGCCGGGCGCACGCCGCCACGACGTCGGGGGCGGGAGGCTCCCCCTGCCTCCCGCCCCCGCTGGTCAGGCGGCCTCGCCGTGGCGCCGCTGCCGGCGCACCTCGAGCGAGATCTCCCGAGCGCTCCGTTGCAGCCCCCGGTGACGGTCGCGTCTCTGTCGCGTCGTCTCCCAGGCCCCACCGGACCGGCGCCGCTCCAGCTCGTGGAGCAACGCGTACATCTGGGTGTCGTTCATGGTCATCCCCCCTCTCCGCTCTCGCGTCGCGCCGGTCAGGCTGCGACGTACTCCGCTGTGTGCGGGCCGAACTCGTTGGTCACCTCGGCGACGAGGTTGGCCGGGAAGCCACCGCGGCGGGCGTGCTCGAGGATCGTCTCGGCGTCCTCCGCCTCGTGGACGCAGTAGATCTTGTCGCCGGCGACGTAGCTCGTGACCCAGGTGTAGGGGACACCGAGCGAGTCGACGGCGGCGTTGGACGTGCGAGCGATCTCGCACAGGTCGGTCATCGTGAGCGTGGAGGCTCCGGGGATCTCGCGCTCGATGAGGAACCGCTTCATGAGGATCTGTCCTTCTCTCTGTGCTGGGACGCCGACGGCTTGTCGACGCCCCCTCAGGGTGCGGCTCGGGCAAGGGGTGTCACATCGGGTGCGGCTCCCCATGTTTCGGCGCGGCGCTCCCCATCTCCGCAGGACGGACTCTGGTCCCGGGAACCGCGGCGGGGCAGGATGACCGGGTGACGACGCTGCTGCCCCTGTCGGTGTCGGACGGCGTGGCCACCATCCGGCTCGGCCGTCCCGACACCGGGAACGCCCTCGACCTGCCGGCCGCCACCGCGCTGCGTGACGCGGTCACCGAGATCGCCCGGACCGTCCGCGACATCGACGTCGTCGTGGTGCGCGCCGAGGGGCGGCTCTTCTGCGTGGGCGGCGACGTGCGGGCCATGGCGGCCGCGGCCGACCGACCGGCGTTCGTCGCGGAGCTCGCCGGGGTGCTGCACGACGCCCTCGTCGCGCTGCGGGCCCTGCCGGTCCCCGTCGTCGCGGTCGTCCAGGGCACCGCGGCCGGTGCCGGCATCGGACTGCTCCTCGCGGCCGACGTCGTCGTCGCGGCCGAGCACGCGACCTTCGTGGCGGCCTATCCGTCGGTGGGCCTGTCGCCCGACTGCGGCGTGAGCGCCCTGCTGCCCGCGGCGGTCGGTGCCCGCCGGGCGGCGCTCTTCCTCCTCTCCGGGGCGACCCTCGATGCCGCGACGGCGCTCGACTGGGGCCTGGTGACCGAGGTGGTCGACCTCGACGACCTCGAGGCCCGCGCCGGCGAGGTCGTCGCCGGCATCGCCGCGCTGCCGCGTGAGGCCGTCGGCGAGGCGGCCCGGCTGCTGCGCCTCGCGCCCGAGCGGCCGTATGCCGCCCAGCTCGCCGAGGAGGCCGCCACCATCGCGCGCCTCTCGGCCACCCCCGAGGCCGACGCCCTCATCACCGCCTTCGCCGCCCCGAACGGAGACACCGAGTGAACGCCACCTTCTCGAGCACCACGTCGAGCCCCACGTCGAGCCCCACGTCGAGCACCGTCGACGACGTCGTGCGACGCAGTGCGGCGCGCCACCCCGACCGCACGGCCCTCGTCTTCGAGGACCGCACGTGGACGTATGCCGCCCTCGACGACGCGGTCACCCGCGCGGCAGCGCACCTGCTGGGTCTCGGGCTCGCCGCGGGCGACCGGGTGGCGACGGTGGGACTCAACTCCGACGCGTACCTGCTCGCCTTCCTCGGCTGCGCCCGCGCGGGGCTCGTGCACGTGCCGGTCAACCACGCCCTGACCGGCCGCGAGCTCACCTACCTGCTCGGCGACTCCGGCGCCCGGGTGGCGCTCGTCGACGTCGCGCTGCGCGAGGCGGTCGAGGCAGTGCGCGAGGGCACGTCGCTCGAGCAGGTGCTGCTGCTCCACGGCGCCGACGGCGCGGTGCTGCCGCTCTGGAGCGACGGCGACGTGCCGGACCTCGAGGTCGAGCGGTCGGACACCGACCTCGTGCAGCTGCTCTACACGTCCGGCACGACGTCGCAGCCCAAGGGCGCGATGATGACCCACCGCGCGCTCGTGCACGAGTACGTGTCGTGCATCGTCGGGCTCGACCTGCGCGAGGGCGACGCACCGCTGCACTCGATGCCGCTCTACCACTCGGCCCAGATGCACGTCTTCCTCCTGCCCTACCTCGCGGTGGGCGCGTCGAACCACCTGCTCACGCGGCCCGACGTGCCCACGATTCTCGAGAAGGTCGCCTCGCAGCGCATCGGGTCGCTCTTCCTCGCCCCGACCGTGTGGGTGCCGCTGTCGAACCACCCGGCGCTCGACACGGCCGACCTCGGCTCGCTGCACAAGGCGTACTACGGCGCTTCGATCATGCCGGTGCCCGTGCGTGACCGTCTGCAGCAGCGACTGCCCGACCTCGGCTTCTGGAACTGTTTCGGGCAGTCGGAGATCGGACCGCTCGCGACCGTGCTGCGGCCCGAGGAGCACGCCGCCCGACCCGAGGCCTGCGGGCGGACGGTGCTGTTCGTCGAGGCGCGAGTCGTCGACCCCGAGGGCGTCGACGTGTCGGCCGGCGAGCCGGGCGAGCTGCTCTACCGCTCGCCCCAGCTGTGCACCGGCTACTGGAACAAGCCGGACGCCACCGACGAGGCCTTCCGTGACGGCTGGTTCCACTCCGGCGACCTCGTGACCCGCGACGAGGAGGGCCACCTCACCGTCGTCGACCGCATCAAGGACGTCATCAACACCGGTGGCGTCATGGTCGCCTCGCGCGAGGTCGAGGACGCGCTCTACACGCACCCGGCCGTGGCCGAGGTGGCCGTCATCGCGACGCCGCACGAGCGGTGGGTCGAGGCCGTCACGGCGGTCGTCGTGCTGCGCGAGGGCCACACGGTGAGCGAGGCGGAGCTCGTCGAGCACGCGCGCGGGTCGCTGGCCCCGTTCAAGCTGCCCAAGGCCGTCCACTTCGTCGACGGCCTTCCCCGCAACCAGAGCGGCAAGCTGCTCAAACGAGTGCTTCGCGACGACCTCACCAAGGACGTCGGCGACTCCGCCACGGGGTGACCCGGGTGGGCCGGGCGGGCGTGCTCAGCCCGGCCCGACGGCATACGCAAGGAGGGCGGTCGAAAAGGCCCACAGGAGAAGGCCGGCCACGTTGGTGCGCGGGCGGTAGGTGACGGCGGCGAGGAACTCGCGCAGGAACGCGCTCGGCACGAAGTGCCAGGCCGCCGGTGCGCCGGTGACGTCGGCGTCGATCCCGAGCCGGCGGGTGATGAGGGCCGAGCGCCCGACGTGGAAGCTGCTCGTCACGACGCGGAGGTGCCCGTCGCCGTCGAGTCCGCGGGCGCGCAGGATCTCGCGTGACAGCAGCAGGTTCTCCTCCGTCGTCGTCGCCCGGTCCTCGGTGGCGACCGCGTCGGTGGGCAGGCCGTGCGCGACGAGGTAGGCCGACATCGCCACGCCCTCGGCCATCGGCTCGTCGTCGCCCTGGCCGCCGCTCGGGACGACGAGCGGCTCGCGCCCGGCACCCCGCTCGGCCCGCCAGACCTCGACCGCCGCGTCCAGCCGGTTGGCCAGCAGCGTCGGCACGGTCCCCTCGACGAGCCCCGAGCCGAGCACGACGACGGCGAGGGGCGCCGGGCGAGGATCGGCGCGCCGCTGGAGGAGGCAGTAGAGCAGGTAGCTGAGGAAGGTGAGCCCGGGGTAGCCCGGCAGCAGCAGGACCATCGTGGCGGCCAGCGGCCACGGACTACCGCCGACCGTGGCGACCGCCACGAGGACGGTCGCCGCCACCATCGCGAGGCCGAGGAGCAGCGCCAGCGACCCCACGAGGCTGGCGCCGTCGCGCACTGCCGCGGAGGCGGCGCTGCCCACGAAGAGGAGCCCGAGCACCGCGGCAGCGAGCCACGGCAGGGCCAGCACGGCCGTCAGGGCCCTCAGTGGGGTGAGCAGGTCGACGACGAGCACGCTTGCCGCCCAGAGGGATCCGGCCAGCAGGACTCCGCTGCGCCAGCGCCGCGGCTCGGCACGGGAGGTGCGCAGGGCGACCACGAGGAGCGCCAGGCCGGTGACGGCGAGCAGGACGTCGAGGGGCGCTGGCATGCCCCGAGCATGCCGTCCGGACCACGAGGTTGCGAACTCGGGCGTGCCGGTCCGGTGCTGCCGACGGTCGATCCGGCGTCTCGTCCTGCCCGGCGCAGCGAAACCGGCGCACGGGCCGACCGATCGTCACTAGCCTCGAGGGATGGAACGGCTCGAGGTTCCGTTCGTGTCCGGCGGAGTGCAGTGCGCGGCGACCTTCTACCGGCCGGATCGCGACGCCGGGCCGTTCGCCTGCGTGGTTATGGGTCCCGGGGGCACGCTGACGCGTGGCGACGGCATACCGGCCTACGCAGAGCGCTTCGTCTCCGCAGGCATGTCCGCGCTGGCCTTCGACTACCGCCACTGGGGCGACAGCGGCGGCCAGCCGCGGCGGTGGTTCTCGCTGCGTGAGCAGCTCGAGGACTGGCGGGCCGCCGTCGCCCACGCGCGCGGCCTCGACGGGGTGGACCCCGCCCGAATCGGTCTCTGGGGCATGTCGTTCGGCGGCGGCCACGCCCTCGTGACTGCCGCAGACGACCCACGCGTCGCGGCCGTGGTGTCACTCGTCCCGGTGGCCGACGGGGTCGCGTTCAACCTGCGCCCTGCGCCGCCCGGCGTCGTGGCGCGGGGTCTCTGGCGCGCGTTCAGGGAGGTGCTCACGCGACGCCCCGTCACGGTGCCGGTCGCCGGCCCTCCAGGCACGCTCGCCGCGAACGCCGCCCCGGAGGCGGTGCGCGGCTTCGAGCAGCTGACCGCGGGCACCGACTGGCTCAACGAGGTCAACAGCTCGTCCGTGTTCGGGATGTTCCGGTACCGCCCGGTCCGCCGCGCGAAGGACATCACGGTGCCCGTCCTGCTCCAGGTCGGCGAGCAGGACGGCATGGTGCCCCTGGCGCCGATCGAGCGGACCGCCGCCGCGGCGCCGCAGGGACAGTTGCTCAGCTACCCGATGGACCACTTCGGGTGCTTCTCGCCCGAGCACCTCGACCGCGTGGTCACCGACGAGGTTGCGTTCCTGCTCCACCACCTCTGATTCGCTCGCTCGCGGCGCCCACCGGCGCCGGACGTGCAGAACGGCCGGCCGGGCTCGTGCCCGACCGGCCGTTCGCGGTGTGTGCGACGACTCGCGTACGCGGTCAGCTGGCCTGTGCGTGGGGCGCGTGGTCGCGCGGCACGGAGATTCCGGCGGCCGAGCGGGCGCGTCGGGCGGAGAGGTCCACGGGCGCGACGGGGGCCGCGACGGCGGGAGCGGAGAGCCGCTCGGGGTCGGCGTGCGCGACGGCGAGCAGGTCGCCGGCAACGCGGTCGAGGTCGCGGTCGACGGCGAGCCAGGAGCTGCCGGCGAGGTGCCCGCGGCGGGCGGCGGAGGCGAAGGAGCGGAGGGAACCGAGGGAGAGGATGCGTGTCGTCATGCCTCTATGATCCAACCTTGCACTATTCAGCACAAGCGATGTTTACTTCACAACCCTTAAGCCTGACTGTAGAATGAAAGCATGCTCGACACGCACCGCATCCGGGTGTTCCGCTCGGTCATGGCCAGCGGCTCCATCCAGGCCGCCGCCGACAACCTCGGCTACACCCCGTCGGCCATCAGCCAGCAGATCTCCGCGCTGCAGAAGGAGACCGGGCTGACCCTCTTCGAGCGTGAGGGCCGCGGCCTGAGCCCCACCGCCGCGGCGCGCTCGCTCGTCGCCAACACCAACGACCTCATGGGCGAGCTGAGCCGGCTCGACCGCGTCGTCGAGGACCTGCGCGAGGGCCGGTCCGGGCTGCTGACGATCGGCTACTTCGCCTCGGCCGGGGCCGAGTGGATGCCGACCCTGGCCCGCCGCCTCACCACCGAGATGCCCGACCTCACGCTCGAGCTCGTGCTCACCGAGATCCCCGAGTACGCCGGCGCGACGCTCGACCTCGACATCGTCATCGACACCCCCGGCGCCCAGGACCCGGCCGGTTCGAAGCGGGTACCGCTCGCGGTCGACCCCTACGTCGTGATCCTGCCCGCCGACCATCCGCTCGCCGACGAGGACGAGGTGAACCTCGCGCAGCTCGCCGCCGACACCTGGATCCGCAACGACCTCCCCCACACGACGTGCTCGCGCATCTTCGCGGCCGCGTGCGAGTCCGCCGGGTTCCTGCCCCGCTTCGCGGTGCAGGCCCAGGACCACATCACCGCGATCGCGTTCGTCAAGGCGGGCGTCGGCATCACCGCCGTGCCCCAGCTCGCCGCACGCATCATCCCGCCCGAGGTGCGCGTGCTGCCCCTCACCGCCCCCACCCCGGTGCGGCACATCGCGGCCGTCGTGCGCGACCCCGCCGGCAACAGCGCGGCCTGCCGCGCCGTCGAGCTGCTCCAGGAGCTCATCGGCTGACGTCGGGCGGGCAGGCCAGCAGGTAGCAGACTGACGGCATCGAGACGCCGCCGGCGACCGGGTGGTCGTACTCGGCGATCTCACGCATCCCGAGGCGCTCCATCACCGCACGGGACCGCGCGTTGCCCACGACCGTGAACGAGACGATCTCGGACCGACCGAGGTCGTCGAAGGCGAACCGCGCGCACGCCCGTGCCGCCTCGGTGGCATAGCCGATGCCCCACACGGATCGCGCCAGACGCCAGCCGATCTCGACGACCGGCTGCTCCCGCGCCTCCATCCAGTCCGCGCGGAACCGGGGGATCGACAGGCCGGTGTAGCCGGCGAACTCCCCGCCGACCTCCACCACCCAGAGGCCGAAGCCATGCTCCTCGAAGTGCTGCTCGATCCGGTCGACGAACGAGTCCGACTCGGCGCGGGTGAGCGGTGCCGGGAAGTGCTCCATCACCTCCGGGTCGGCGTTGAGCTCGGCGAACGGCGCTCGGTCGTCCGGCGTCCACCCGCGCAGCAGCAGCCGTTCCGTGCGGATGACCGGGACCGCCACTAGTAGTCGGCGCCCCTGCGCCAGGCCATCTCCTGCAGCTCGAAGCCGTTGCCGTCGGGGTCGGCGAACTCGGCGCCGCGCACGCCACCGCCGAAGTCGTGGATGTCGCCGACCTCCACGCCGCGGCCGACCAGTTCGGCGCGCGCCTGCTCGATGTCCTCGACGACGAGGTGCAGGCCCCGGATGCTGCCCGGCTCGCCGGCATACACGTCGAGGCCCGTGCCGAAGCCGACCGAGCACCCCGAGCCGGGAGGCGTCAGCTGCACGACCCGCACCCCGTCGGCAGGACTCACGTCGACGTCCTTGGTGAACCCGAGCGTGCCCTCGTAGAACTCGATGGCCCGGTCCACGTCCGAGACCGGCAGCGGGATCAGCTCCAGCTTCAGCTGCATCGGGGTCACACTCCCTGGGTGCGCAGGTAGCGCCCGAAGTGCGGGACCGTGAACGCGATGAGGCCGCGCTCGCCGGAGTAGATGAGGCCCTTCTTGATGAGGGCGTCACGGGCCGGCGAGAGCGACTGGGGCTTGCGGCCGAGCACGTCGGCGACTGCCGAGGTCGGCACCGCCTCGCGCTCCTGCACCCCGTCGCGGTCGTATGCCGCCGCGCCCGGTTCCGCCCCACCGTCACCCCGCGAATCCGCTTGTTCCTGTGACGGATTCACGATCGCGGCGTCGGCCATGGCCCGAAGGTACTCGCGCTCCGCCGGCGTGGCCCGCTCGAAGCGCGAGCCGAAGAAGCCCACGGCGAGCTCCGACTCGGCCTCGGGCACGGCGACGCGGATGTCCTGCGCCGTCACCGGTGACGACGGGGCGACGTCCCACACGACCTTGCCGTAGGCCTGGATGAAGTAGGGGTAGCCGGCGGTGACGGCATACATCTCGTCGAGGGCCTCGGGAGTGAAGTCACAGCCCTCCTCGGAGGCGGGACCGACGAGGGCGTGGTCGGCCGCGTCGCGCGGCAGTCGGTCGATGCGCGAGTAGCGGAAGAGCCTCTCGGAGTAGGACTTCGACGCCGACAGCACGGCCGGGAGGTGTGGCAGTCCGGCCCCGACGACGATGACCGGCAGACCCGACTGCGAGATCTCGTGGCACGCGGCGCAGAGGGCCGAGACGTCCTCGGGGTCGAGGTCCTGCATCTCGTCGATGAAGAAGGCGACGCCCTTGCCGACGTCGGCGGCGAGGCCGCCGATGTCGGTGAAGAGCTCGACCAGGTCGATCTCGACGTCGCCGGAGTCCGCGCGACCCGAGACGGCCGGCACGTCGATGCCGGGCTGCCACCGGTCGCGCAGCTTCGCCCCGTTCGGCGACTCGCGCAGCGCGAAGGCCTTGATGATGCCGAGCACCTGGTCGACGTCGTCAGTGCGAGGGTGACCCAGCTCGCGCACGGCCTGGTGGGCGGCGGCGGCGAGCGGTCGGCGCAGCCGCTGGTCGGGGCGGGCCTCGAACTTGCCAGTGCCCCAGTCGGCGCGCACGGCCGAGGAGCGCAGCGCGTTGAGGAGCACCGTCTTGCCGACGCCGCGCAGGCCGGTCAGCACGATGGACCGCTCGGACCGGCCGCGGGCGATGCGCTCGAGCACGACGTCGAAGGTGCGCAGCTGCTCGTCACGTCCGGCGAGCTCGGGCGGGCGCTGGCCCGCGCCCGGGGCGTACGGGTTCGTGATCGGGTCCACGATCGGAGGCTATACGTCTCTCTACGCCTCACCCGAGACATCCGCAGAGAGCGTCATCGGCGCGTCGCGGGCTCTGGTCGGCCGCCCACCGTCTGACCGGGAACCGAAGTGACTTGATTCGGATTCAAGCGAATTCGGGCATTAAAAAGCGCCGTTCCGCACGGTCAGGGGTGGTCATGCGGAACGGCGCGTTGCGACTATAACGCCCACCGGGGCGTCGAGGTCAACTGATCGCCGAGATTTCGAAGACTTCGTCGGGAGCGGCGATGGCCTCCTGCTCGGCGACGAGCAGCATCTCGTCCGAGCCGCTGGCGTGGGTGCGCTCGAGGACGGCGAACATGGTGGCCGCCGTGCGGCTCAGCGCCACCTGCGGGCCGTCGGTGAGGAAGTGCGCGAGGAACACCGCGGCGGTCACGTCGCCGCCACCGCGCACCGTCATCGGCAGCATCGGCGTCGTGACGAGCCACGCGTCGTCGGCGGTCACGCAGGCCATCTGGATCGAGCCCTCGGGAGTGTCGGACGTCAGCGCCGAGGTGACGAGCACGACGCGCGGCCCGCGGGCGACGAGCTCCCGCGCGGCCGCGACGAGGTCGGCCTGTGTCGTCACCTCGCGACCGACGAGGAACTCGAGCTCGAACTGGTTGGGCGTGACGATGTCGGCCTTCGGCACGACGTGGTCGCGCATGTACTCGGGGATGCCCTCGCGCACGAAGAAGCCGCGGCCGACGTCACCCATGACGGGGTCGCAGCAGTAGACGGCGGCCGGGTTGGCCTCCTTGACGCGGGCGACGGCGTCGAGCACGACCTCGCCGACCGACTCGGCGCCCTGGTAGCCCGACAGCACGGCGTCGATGGCGGGGAAGGCGCCACGCTCCTCGACGCCGTCGATGACCGCGGCGACGTCGGCCGGCGCGATGAGCGGCCCCCGCGTCGAGCCGTAGCCCGTGTGGTTGCTGAAGGTCACCGTGAGCACGGGGTAGACCTCGTGGCCGAGCCGCTGCAGCGGGAAGACCGCGGCCGAGTTGCCGGCGTGGCCGTAGGCGACGTGGGACTGGATCGACAGGATCTTCACCCGCTCACCCTAGTGGCTTGCAAACACGGCATAATTCTAGTGATAATCAAATTATGTTGTGGCAGGTGGACCCGACGTCGAGCACGCCTCTGCACGTCCAGGTCGCAGCTTGCGTGCGCCGTGAGATGGCGGACGGGCGGCTCGAGCGCGGCGACCGGCTGCCCTCGGCGAAGGAGGTCGCGGGCGTGCTCGACGTCAATCTCCACACCGTGCTCCGCGCGTACCAGACGCTGCGCGACGAGGGCCTCATCGACCTGCGCCGCGGGCGGGGCGCCGTCGTCACGGCCACCGATCCCGCCGGCGACGCGCGGCTGCGCTCCCTCGTCGCCGACCTCGTCGCCGAGGCCCGCCTCACCGGCACCACCCCCACCGACCTCACCCGACTGATCGAGAGCGAGTTCCAGCGATGACCACGCCAGCCGCCACGAGCGCCTCCGCCGGCGCCGACCGGCGACCGACCCACGCCCTCGTCGCGAGCGCCCTCGTCGGGCCGGTGCTCACCGTCGCCGGCCTCCTGCTCACGTATGCCGTGCGCGACCGTCTGCCCGAGCGCGTCGCCGTGCACTGGGGCACGAGCGGCCGACCCGACCGTTTCGCGTCGCTGACCGAGGCCGCGGTCACCGCGTCGGTGATGACGGCGCTGCTCCCGCTGGTCTTCGTCGTCATCGGCGCGGCGTGGCACCCGAGCGCGCGCGGCCCGCTCGCCGGTTTCGGCGGAGCGGTCGCCGTCTTCCTCGGTGGCCTGCTCTTCGGCAGCCTCACGTCGCAGCGACCCGGTGAGGTGGCACAGGCCTTCCCGGTGAGCTGGCTGCTCCCCACCCTCGTGCTGGCCGCCGTCGTGGGCGTCGGGCTCTGGCGCTGGGGACGCCTGAGGCCCCCCGCCCTCGACGGCACGCCGCGACCCGTGCCCGCCGGTGCGGTGCGGCTCGACGTGCCCGACACCACCCGCGTCGCCTGGACGGGGCACGCGGCACTGCCCGACATCGGCATCCTGCTCGTCGTGCTCCTCGCGGTCACGCCGCTGCTCGTCGTCGCCGTCCTCGGGATGCCGTGGCTGCTCCTTCTCGCCGTCGTCATCGTCGCGCTGCTCGTGCTCACCGGTTCGGCGCGGGTCGTCGTCGACGCCGAGGGGCTGCGCGTCACGAGCCTCTTCCTCACGTGGAGCCGGGTGCCGCTCGATCGGGTCGCCGAGGCCCGCACCGGCACTGTGTCGCCGCTGCGTGAGTTCGGCGGGTACGGCTGGCGCATCGGCAAGGACGGCACCCGCGGCTTCGTCACGCGGTCCGGCGAGGCCCTCGTCGTCGAGCGCATCGGCCAGCCGCCCGTCGTCGTCACCGTCGACGACGCCGCAGAGGCGGCCGCGGTGCTGAACACCCTCGCCTCGCGCCGCTCGTGATGTTCCTCCCGGATGTTCCTCGCGGATGTTCCTCCCGGACTCCGTGTCACGATAAGGACATGAGCATTCCCACGACCACTGTCTCCGCGCTGCCCGACGACGCCGTCCTCGTCGACGTCCGCGAGGACGACGAGTGGGCCGCGGGCCACGCCCCCAACGCCATCCACATCCCGCTCGGTGAGCTGCCGAGCCGTCTGCACGAGCTGCCCGAGACCGACGACACCGTCGGCGTCGTCTGCCGCATGGGCGGCCGCTCGGCTCGCGCCGTCCAGTGGCTCATCCACCAGGGCTACGACGTCGCCAACGTCGAGGGCGGCATGCTCGAGTGGCAGCGTGCCGGCAAGCAGCTCTCGGCCGACGGCGAGCCGAACATCATCTGATGAACGAGCACGACCGCGACCGGGAGCGCGACCCGGACGCCCCGGACCCGACGCAGGACTCCTGGTCGGCCTGGCTCCCGCAGCTCGACGGGCCGACGACCCCGGGCTCGCCCACGACCCCGGGCTCGCCCACGACCCCGCTGCCGCAGGCGAGCGGTCCGTCGACGGGCGCTGACCCCGTGCCGCCTGCCGTCCCGCCGGCGCCGCCCCTGCCGTATGCCGTCACGCCGCCCTGGGCAGGCCCGCCGCGCGTCGGGCCTCCCCCGACGAGCTACTTCGGCTGGGCGGTCGTGTGCGCGATCTTCTGCTTCATGCCGCTCGGCATCGTCGCGGTCGTCAAGTCGCTCCAGGTGAAGCCGCGCTGGGCGCAGGGCGACTGGATCGGCGCGGAGAAGGCCGCGCGCGCCGCCAAGACGTGGTGTCTCGTCGCCGCCGCCATCTGGCCGGGCTCGGCCCTGCTCTTCAGCTGCCTGGGCGCGCTGGGCGGCGGCCGCATGTTCATGCACTTCTGAGGCCGCCCGCCCGGCACCGGCCCTCAGGACTCGCGCACGACCGCGCCCTGCGCGACGACGACGCGCACCTGCTCCAGCGCGTCGGCGACCTCCAGCGGGTTGGCGTCGACCACGACGACGTCGGCGAAGGCTCCGGGCACGAGGCGCCCCGCCTGCCGCGACCAGCCGAGGAGGCGGGCGGCATACGTCGTCGCGGCGCGCAGCGCCTCGAGGTGACTGAGGCCGGCCTCGACGAGCAGGCGCACCTCCGAGCCGATGGGGTCGACGTCGGTGCCGAACGAGTCGGTGCCGGCGACGATCGTGACCCCGCGCTCGTGCGCCTCGCGCACGGCGGCCTGCAGCACCGGCGTGTAGGCCCGGCCGCGCGCGTCCAGCACCGGGTTGCTCGAGCCGATCATGCCGGTGATCGCAGCCATCGTCGGGGTGAAGTGGGTGCCGCGGCGGGCCATCTCGGAGATGGTCGCGTCGCCGACGAAGACACCGTGCTCGATGCTGCGCACGCCCGCGCGCACCGCTCCGTCGATGCCCTCCTCGCTGTACGCGTGGCAGAGGACGGGACGACCGCTGGCGGCGCGCACGACGGCCGAGAGCTGCTCGCGGTCGTAGACGAGCTCGGTCGGGTCCTGCTCGGCGAGCCCGGCGCGGGGGTTGGCGCGGGTCTTGACCACGTCGACGCCGCGGGCGACGTTGACCTTCGTGACGTGGGCGATGTCGACGGTCGAGGTGACTCCACCGGGCAGGGCGGCCAAGGGCGCGAGGTCGGGGTCGGCGAGGGCCGAGTCGCCGAGCTGCGGCGAGACGAAGACGCCGGCCGCGCGCATGCGGGGCGCGAGGCCCGGCGCGTAGTCGGGCAGCGACCGCATGGCGACGTCCTGGTAGAAGGTGGACGACCCGCTGCGCACGGAGGTCGCGCCGGCGTGCACGAGGGCCCGCACGTCCGCGAGCGCGTTGGCGTGGACGTGCACGTCGACGAGGCCCGGCACCACCCAGCGGCCGCTCGCCTCGATGTGGCGCGCGGCCGAGCCGACGTCGGCGACGGCGCGGCGGGTGGCGTCCCGGCTGCCGACCGCGAGCACCTTGCCGTCGCGCAGGACGACCACCCCGTCCTCGACGACGTGCCCGGTGAGCGGGTCGACGACCGAGCCTCCCTCGACCACGAGCGGCGGGGCCGCGGTCGGACGGAGCGACCCGACACGACCCGGGGCGTCACCCCCGTGCCCGGCGGCACCGGCGGGCGCGGCTGCGGCGACCCCGGCGGCACCCAGACCGGCGAGGAGCGCGGCGCCCCCGAGGACGCCGCGCCGGGACAGGCCCGAGGGCGGAGGAGTCGTGACGGCGTCGTGGTCGTGCAGGCACATGGGGAGACCTCCAGGGGATACGCTCAGCGGTGAGCAGTTTTGGTATACCAATTTGGTATACCAAACCCGAGAGGAGCGTCAATGCCTACCGGTGAGGAACATGCAGAGCACGCCGTCTCGCTGCGCGGATCGGTCACCCAGACGTTGCGCGAACGCATCGTCACCGGCGACCTCGCGCCCGGGACGCGACTCGTCGAGCGTCACGTCGCCGAGCAGCTCGGTGTGTCCCGGGTGCCCGTGCGCGAGGCGCTGCGCACCCTCGAGCGTGAAGGCTTCCTCGAGGAACGGGCCACGCGCGGCATGGTCGTGCGCCGCCTGGACCCCGACGACGTCGCCATGCTCTTCGCGGTGCGGGAGGCGCTCGAGGGCGTGCTCTCCCACCGGCTCGTCGACGTGCTCGACGACGACGGCCTGACGCGCCTCGACGACCTCGTCGGCACGGCCGAGGCCCACCTCGCCGCGGGACGGTCGGGTGATGCGGTGCGCTGCAACGCCGACTTCCACGCCGCCCTCGTCGAGCTCGCCGACAGCCGCGTGCTCACCTCGATCATCGAGCCGGTCGCGGGCCGGATGGCTTGGCTGCTCAACCAGCACGCCGAACCGGGCGAGATCATCGCAGAGCACCGGGCGATCCTGGCGGCGCTCGGGTCCCGCGACGCGGCGCGCGCGGCGGCCGAGTTCCGCGACCACCTCGCGAGCAGCCGCCGGGCGGTGGCCAGGGTCGAGGCCGGGCTGGCGACCGACCGGCGGACCTGACGGTTCGAGCCCTCGTCAGGAGACGGGGATCATCGCAGGCTGGGTGCACACGAGCTGGTCGCCCTCGGGAGCCATCGACGCCACCTCGACGACGCCGCCCCCGACGGCAGAGGGCCGAGCCTGCGCGGCGCGGTCGTCGACCTGGATGCACAGCTGCCACTGCTTCACGGCCGGGTCGACGAGGGTTCGGGGGGCCTCGAACGACCTACCGGGCACGTCGAGCTTCGGAGGCGTGGCGGCATACGCCTTGCCCGTGACCGTGACACCGGGCGCGATGGTGTGCCCGCCCATCACCGGGGCGGCCGCGAACCGCACGTCCGGCGCGGTCGCGAAGCCCTGCTTGCTGAGGCGCAGCACCCCCGACTCGACGTAGACCCAGGCGTGCTGCGGGTCGACGTCCTTGGGGAGGGTCGCGCTGCCGAGGTCAGCGGGCACGACGTCGTATGCGACGAGGGGCTTCGAGCCGGTGTTGGTCAGGGAGTAGTCGACGACGAGGCCCGGGCTCGCCGCGATGCCTGCCCCGCCCGGTGCCATCTCGGCCTCGAGGCGCACGCCTCCCGCGGTCACGGTCTGCTTCGCCGGCCCGGACCCGCCTGCCGTGCCAGCCGCCGGCGTCGAGCTCGCCGGTGCGCCGCCACCCGCAGGTGTGGCTGCACTCTCGGACGGGCTCGCCTGCCCGCAGGCGCCGGTGACGAGCACGGCGCCGAGGGCGAGCAGCGTGAGCGGGGACGTGAGGTGTCGCTGGAGCGGCTTCATGACGGTGAAGACAACCACGTCAGCCGAAGCGTTGCATTCCGGACGAACTCGTCGGTCGCGCCTATTTGAGCAGCTTCGACATTCGTCGGTCGGCGAGCGGCTTGCCGCCGGTCTGGCAGGTGGCGCAGTACTGCAGAGAGGTGTCGGCGAACGACACCTCGCGCACGACGTCGCCGCACTCGGGGCACTTCTCGCCGGTGCGGGCGTGCACCCGCATGCCCGCGCGCTTGGCGTCCTTGAGCTCCTTGGCCGGCTTGCCGGACGCCGTCTCGACCGCGTGGGCCAGCGTGTCGCGCAGCGCGGCATACAGCCGGTCGACCACCTCGGGGGCGAGCGTTGCCGCGATGGCGAACGGGCTGATCTTCGCCACGTGGAGGATCTCGTCGGAGTACGCGTTGCCGACCCCGGCGATGAACTCCTGGTCGCGCAGCAGGCCCTTGATCTGGGTGCGCCGGCCGTCGAGCATCGACCGGAACAGCTCGAGCGTGAAGTCGTCGGCGAGGGGGTCGGGGCCCAGGCGCGCCACACCGGGCACCTCGGCCGGGTCCTTGACGATGTAGGCCGCCAGCGACTTCTTCGTGCCGGCCTCGGTGAGGTCGAAGCCCGAGCCGTCGGAGAGCCTGACCCGCAGGGCGATCGGGGACTTGCCGGGACGCACCACCGTCGCCGGCAGCTGGTCGGACCACCGCAGCCAGCCGGCGCGGGCCAGGTGGAAGACGAGGTGGGTGCCGTCGGCATCGATGTCGAGGAACTTGCCGTGCCGGTGCACGCCGTCGACCGGCACGCCCTCGAGCGCCTGGGGCGGCGGGTTGAACGTCTTCAGCACGCTGAACGACGCGAGCTCGACCTTGGTGATGGCGAGCCCGGCCGTGCGCTCGGCGAGGAAGTCGACGAGCGCCTGCACCTCGGGCAGCTCAGGCATGGCGCCAGTCTGCCATCAGGCGGTGTCAGCGGGTGGGCTGTCGCAGGGGCCGTGACGGCTGCTCGTCGGCGGCGACGGGCGGCCCGACGCGCCCGTGCTCCTCGAGGACGCGCAGCAGCTGGTGCCCGTCGGGCGCCGAGAACGTCGACACGCTGACCGGCCCCATGGTGCGCACCGGCGCGTCGATCTTCATCGGCTTGCTCAGCACCTGCTCGGCGGGCGAGAGGTGCCGGATGCAGATGGCGTCGACCCGGTCGGGGCGGGCCTCCGCGAACTCGGCGTAGAGCTGCGGGTCGTGCTGGCCGTCGTCGCCGACGAGCAGCCACTGGATGTCGGGGAAGTCCCGGGCGAGGCGGTGCAGGCACGTGCGCTTGTGGTCCTGGCCGCTGCGGAACCAGCCGGTGTTGGTCGGGCCCCAGTCGGTGAGCAGCAGCGGCCCGAGCGGGAAGCCGTTCTCGACGAGGAAGCGGTTGAGCGTCGCCGCCGTGTTCCACGCGCCGGTCGAGACGTAGACGATGGGGGCACCGGGGTGGGCCGACAGGATGCGGCGGTACATCGGCGCCATGCCCGACACCGCGTGCCTGGCCTTGCCGCGCCGCACGAACGTGTTGAACGCGGCGATCATCGGTCGCGGCAGCATCGTCGTGATGACGGTGTCGTCGATGTCGCTCACGAGCCCGAAGCGCACGTCGTCGGCGACGATGAAGACGTCGGCGGCGACCGGCTCGGCCCCCTGCACCTCGACGACGGCCTGCTGCCAGCCGGGCGGGAGGCCGTGGTCGCGGGCGACGACGTCGACGTGCCCGCCGCGGTCGGACCGGCCGAACACCTCACGGTCGCCCACCGTGACCTTGACCGGCACGCCGGTCGCGGGAGAGGTGAGAAACGCCCGCCAGCCGCGGTCGTAGTGCGCCGGGCTGATCGCGCCCGTGGCGTCCTGACGGCTCTCAGGACCCTCGGTGCTCTCGCGACCCTTGCGCCCCAGCAGGATCCGCGCGAACACGCGCACGAAGGACGACGAGCCGTAGCCGACGTGCGTGATGACGCGGTTGCCCCAGCCGCGGCTGCGCAGCACGCGCTCGACCTGCTCGTGGACGGTGTCCTCGATGATGGCGGCCGCGTGCGGTCGTGACATGGCCACAACCTACCCGGCGGACGTGGCGGGGCGGCAGCGCCGGGGCGGCGTGACGGCATACGGCGCCGTGCCAACAGGTGGACCCCGGCGAGCGCGGGCCGGACGTCACGGGTTTGATGGACGGCGTGCACCTCATCGCGGAAGTCCTCAGCAAGGCGTCCGGAGGCGACTTCCCCGCCGTCGACGGCGGGTGGCAGCGGGTCGCCCCGTGGCGCGACGGAGTGGAGGGCGTCGTCGCCTTCACCGGGCACGCGTACCTCGCCGTCGACGACGACGTCTCCGACGGGACCCTGGGCTCGCTCGGCCCCGACGGCTTCGGCGGCGCGAGCAGCCCGCGGCTCGTGTCGCGCCTCGCCGGCAGCGGGTGGATCGACGCGCTCGACATCGTCCTCGTCGCCCGCGGCGTCGGCGGCGAGCCGGCCCTCGTGCCGCGCAGCGACCTGCGCAACCACCCTCGCGCCGAGCACGCGACGTCGGTGCGCAGCGAGGTGGCGACCTTCGGGTACGCCGCCCCCGACGACCGCACGCTCGTGACGCTCTCGACGGGGCTCGGCGGGCTGCCCGAGGTGGGCGTCGAGACCGACCCCGCGAAGGACCACGTCGGCACCGACGTCGTGCGCGACGCGCTGACGCTCGTCGACGAGGGCGAGGTCGTCGTCGCGGCCTGCGCCCCGGGCAACGCCCGCGCCCTCCGCGCCTTCCTCGGAGCGGGTTTCGAGCCGGTCGCCTCGGTGCAGCTCTGGAGGCCCGAGCGATAGCGACGATTGGCGCAGATCGGGCGGACGTGCTGGGATCTGCGCGTGGACAAGGTCGTCAGCTTCGGCAGTGAGGCACACCGACGGCACGCCCGCACCCTCCTGTGGCCCGTGCTGCTCCTCGCGGCGGCCGGCTGGTGGGTCGTCGGGGCGTTGCCGTGGATCGTCGACGGGTTGGGGGCGCGCTCGCCGCGCGACTGGACCTCCGACATCGAGACCGGGTCGGTCGCCAGCGGCTACCTCAGCCTGCTGCCGTTCACGGCGGGCCGGATGGGCCTGCTGCTCGTCGTCACCCTCGTCGGTGGGCTCGCCGCCGCGGTCGCGGCCCTGTGGGTGCGACCGCGCGAGGGACGCACCCTCTCCGTCGCAGGCGCCGCGGCTCTCGGCACCCTCGCCGCCGCGGCCTACACCGTCGCCCAGTCGGCCGGTGCCACCCGGCAGCTCGGCAACGACTTCGACCGCGACGACCGCGTGCTCGTCGGCGTGCTGGCCGTCGCGGTGGTCGGCACGGTCGCGGGGCTGCTGCTCGGCCTCGTCGTCGTGCTCGGACGGCCGGTGTTCCGGGCCCTGGCCGCGGCGCCCCTCGCCGTCGCCGTCGGCTCGTGGGTGAGCGCGGTCGCGGTGGCGCTCGTCGGCACCCAGCGCGCCCTGCCCGTGCTCGCGTGGACGACGACCCTCATCGCGGTGCTCGTCGGACTGGCCCTCGCCCCGGTCGGCGTGCGTTCGCCGGGGCGCGTGCTCGTCTGGCCCCTCGTGCTCGTCCTCGTCGCCGCCTGCTCCGCCGCGCAGACCGCCTTCGGCTACCTCACGGCCTACCTGCGCCCGCGGTCCGGCCTGCCGGACGGCCTGCGCGACCACGTCGAGGCCAGCCGTGACGTCTTCCTCCGGGCGCTCCAGCCGGAGTTCCAGCCGTGGGGTGCGTATGCCGTCGCCGTGGCCGTCGGGCTCGTCGGCACCGGCGTGCTGTGGCTCCGCTCCGGTCGCAGGGGACCGGCGGGCAGCGAGCCCGGGCGACCCGCCGTGGCGAGCGCCGCGACGCCGGCCGCCGAGGGCGAGCAGGTCGACGCGACCCGTCGATGACCGGCGCTGGGGGTGGCGCCACGTACCCTCGACGCATGCCTTCGGGACCTCGCACCGGCTCACGCTCCGGCTCACGCTCCGGCTCACGGACCGGCTCATCGACCGGATCACGCCGCCGCTCGTTCGTCGCGACCGCGCTGTCCGGCGCGCTCGTCGCGACGATGGGGGCCGGCTGCTCGATGTTCGACTCGCCGCCCGAGCCCGACGACGCGGCGCGCGCCCTCGCCGCCGCCCTCGCGAACGGCGACTTCACGAAGGTCCCGCTCAAGGGCACGACCGCCGCCAAGGCCGGGACGTTCGTCAAGGCCGCCTACAAGGGCCTCGACTCGCTGCGGCCGGCGGTGTCGGTCACCGACGTCAGCCACGCCGAAGGGTCCGAGAAGGCGACCGCCACGCTCTCCACCACGTGGGACGTCTCGAAGGCCGGCGCCGACTGGAGCTACCAGTCGAAGGCCGCGATGACCCTCGTCGACGGCGCCTGGCAGGTGGCGTGGAACCCGGCCCTCGTGGCACCGCAGCTGGCCTCCGACGAGACCCTCACCATCGCCCGCAAGTGGCCGCGACGGGCCGACATCGTCGACACCTCCGGCGGCAAGGTCATGACCGAGCGCGAGGTCGCGGTCGTCGGCATCGACAAGACGAAGGTGGCCGGCGCCGGGGCCGCCGCGTCCGCGCGCCGGCTCGCGACCCTGCTCGGCATCGACCCGACGAGGTATGCCGCGAAGGTCTCCGCCGCCGGGGCCAAGGCCTTCGTCGAGGGGCTGACCCTGCGCGAGACCGACCCGGTCATCGAGAAGAACGGTGCCGCGATCGCCAAGGTCAAGGGCGCCATCACGGTTCCGGCCATGAAGGTGCTCGGGCCGAGCCGCACCTTCGCCGCCCCGATCCTCGGCTCGGTCGGCGAGGCCACGGCCGAGCAGGTCAAGGACTCCAAGGGCACGCTCGAGGCCGGCGACAGCGTGGGCACCAACGGCCTGCAGTTCCGCTACGACGCCCAGCTGCGGGGCACGCCCGGGCTCGCGGTGCAGGCCGTCAAGCGCGGCGCCGACGGCAGCGTGCTCGACAAGCGCGAGCTCTTCGCCGAGCAGTCCACCGAGGGACAGCCGCTCACGATCACCCTCGACGCCAAGGCCCAGTCGGCGGCCGAGGCCGCCCTCGCGAAGCAGACCGCCCACCCGACGGCGCTCGTCGCCGTGCGGGTCTCCACCGGCGAGATCCTGGCCGCGGCGATCGGTCCGGCGGCGAACGGTTCGACCCTCGCCCTCGCCGGCAAGGTGGCCCCCGGCTCGACCTTCAAGATCGCCAGCTCGCTCGCCAACGTGCGCAAGGGCGCGACGGCCGACACCCCGCTGCCCTGCACCGACTCCCTCACGGTCAACGGTCGGCGGTTCAGCAACTACACGACCTACCCCAAGGACAAGCTCGGCAACATCACCATGCAGACCGCGCTCGCGTTCTCGTGCAACACGGCCTTCATCAGCCAGTACGAGAAGGTGAGCCAGGACGACCTCATCAAGGCCGCACAGTCCCTGGGCATGGGCGACAAGCTCGACCTGCCGTTCACCGGCTTCCTCGGCTCGGTGCCGCCGACCGACGACGTCGTCGAGCACGCCGCGTCGTTCATCGGGCAGGGCCGCGTCGAGGCCTCGCCGCTCACCATGGCCCTCGTCGTCGCGTCCGTGATGAAGGGACAGACGGTGCGCCCGCAGCTCGTCGCCGGTGCTCCGGCGCTGCCGGCACCCGCCACGCCGCTCAGCCCCACCGAGGCCGGGGTGCTGCGCCAGGAGATGCGGGCCGTCGTCAACGAGGGCTCGGGCAAGGTGCTCAAGGCCCTGGGCATCGAGTACGCCAAGACCGGAACGGCCGAGTTCGGCACGAAGAACCCGCCCGACACGCACACGTGGATGGTCGCGGGGCGCGGCGACATCGCGATCGCCGCCTACAACGAGGTCGGCGACAACGGCGTGACCGGCTCGGCCCCCTTCATCATCAGCTTCCTCAAGGCCTACGACCTGCGCTGACACACAGTCGAGTGGGCACTTTGCCGCTCAGCAAAGTGCCCACTCGATGGGTCTTGGACCGGCAAAGTGCCCTCTCGACGTTAGGGCCCGGCAAAGTGCCCACTCGATGGGTCTTGGACCGGCAAAGTGCCCACTCGACGAGGTTTGTCGTCGAGTGGGCACTTTGCTGAGTCACCCGGGGTGCTACTTGGCGGTCACGACGTCGACGTCGGCAGCGCGCACGAACGCGAAGCGGTGGCCGAGCGAGACCTGGTAGTAGCGGTCCTGGCCGACGACGTCGACGTGGTCGTTCGGCGTCGTGGCCGAGTACGTCGTCGCGCGGTAGTAGTTCGTCGGGACGGTGAGGTCACCGACGGCGTACCGCTGGCCGGCCGTGAACTGGTACTGCAGCGGCGCGAGCGACTGCACCGGGATCCCGGCCGGGTAGGCCGACGCCTCGGGGTAGGCCCGGCCGTAGACCGGGACCCTCGCGAGGCCGGCCTTCGGCACGACGTACTGGCCGCCGACCGCGATGGCCGTCGGGTCGCTCGCCGGGTTGTGGAACCAGCCCTTGACGCCGTTGAACCAGATCGCGGTCCAGTCACCCTGGCGGTCGGCGACGGCGAAGGTGAGGCCCGTCTGGGCGCGGGCGCCGATGTCGGAGACCGACGTCGTCGACGGGGCGCCGCTGGACTTGCGACCGATGTCGTTGACGAGCGGAGCCGTCTCGGACGGGGCCGTGCGCAGGTAGACGAAGTTCGTGCCCTGCGGCTGGCACGGCTGGCCGGCCGTCGTGCACGAGGTGACCGTCTGCACGTTGTCGTCGAAGCCGGGCAGGATGCGGACGAGGTCCTGGGCGCCGTCGACGCCGTGGCTCTGCAGCGGCGCGCCGAGCAGCTGGAAGTAGTGCTCCCAGTTCCAGTAGGGGCCCGGGTCCCAGTGCATGCCGGCCACGTTGGCGGGGGTCACGCCGGGGATCTGGTCGTGGCCGAAGACGTGCTGCATGTCGAGCGGGATGTCGTACTTCGTCGCCAGGTAGCGCACGAGCCGCGCCGACGAGCGGTACATCGGCTCGCTGAACCACTGGGCGCCGGTGGCCGCGAAGCCCTCGTGCTCGAGGCCGATCGAGTGGCTGTTGACGTACCAGTTGCCGGCGTGCCAGCCGACGTCCTTGGGCTCGAGGTGCTGGGCGATGCGCCCGTCGCTCGAGCGCAGCGAGTAGTTCCACGCGAGGTACGTCGGGTCCGTGACGAGCTTGAGCGTCGTGTTCCAGGACGCCTCGGTGTTGTGGATGACGATGTTCGTGATCTTCGGTGAGACCGGCCGCGACGCGAGGTCGTGGTTGCCGTAGTCGCCGCCGCCGAGGTCCTTGTAGGGCGCCGGCACCCAGTCGCAGTCGAGCCCGGGCGGGCAGTCGGTCTGCGCGCTGTTCGCCTTCTTCGTCAGGCCGAGCCGGTCGAGCTGGCCCTTCTGGGGCGTGGCCGCCGACGGGAGCAGTGACACGTCCTTGCCGTCGACCGTGCGGCGCGAGGCGCCGGAGGCGATGACCGAGTAGGTGTCGTCGGCGAACGCTGCGGCGACGTCCTCCTGCGCCGAGCCGGAGGCGTCGGCCACGGCGGCGTACCAGTCGCCGGCCTTGGTGTCGGTGCCCGTGGGCAGGCCGAGCCGCTGCTGGGTGGCGGCGAGGAGCGCGGCGCCACCGCGGATGTTGGCGAGCTCGTCGGTGCGCAGGGCGGCCTCGTCGAGCCCGGTGAGGCCGGCCGCGCGACCGAGCGTGTCGGCGACCGGCGCGGCTGCGTCGGCGGCCGGGGCGTCGCCCAGGCCCTTGCCCTCCGCGGCCGAGCCGAGGTCGGCGTCGACGAGGTGCATCGGGCCGTAGCCGCCGGACGAGCTGTGCCCGGGGTTGAAGTCCCAGCGTGTCTGCGCGTACGACACGGCCTCGAGCACGGTGCGCGGCACGCCGAACTCGGATGCCGCCGCCGCGAAGGCGCGCTCGCGGCTGCCGGCGTCGTCGCCGACGGTCACGGACGGGTCGGCGGCCTGTGCGGCCGGGCTCGCCATCGCCATGCCGGCCGCCACGGCGGCGACGGCCCCGAGCGAGGCGAGCGATCGACGGACTCGGCGGGGTGCCGCTGATCGGTGTGGAGTGGAGTTGGGTATCACTCGTTGGTCCCTTTCGTATGCCTGGTGACCGCAGGCGCTCTACACGTCGACACGGGTCCGTCGACGGGCAGGCGCTCTGCGGGTGAGATGCCCACGGCCCCGAGCCCGAAGACACCTCTGACGCCGAGCATTCCCGTGCTTGCCGAGGCCCGCCACTTGAAACATTCACCCAAGCGTTGCCAGAAATCGTCCGTGTCCACGGTGCGCAGACGCTCCCGACGGGTCACCATGGTCACCATGGGGCGTACGGGTCTGTACGTGGGGATGACCATTGCCGCACTCCTGACAGGGGGGTGCGGGGCCGTCGTGTCCGACGGTGACACCTCCCCTGCCGGCACGGAGCACCGGTCGACGGCGACGTCGACGGCCCCGCCCAAGCAGCGCTTCGGCGCGAGCGGCGGCGGCGCGGTCACGACGTCCGACAGTCCCGTCTTCCCGCTCGTCCTCCACCGCACCGGCGGCATCGCCGGCTTCGACGACCGCATCGTGCTCGACGCCGACGGCCGGCTGCGCGTCGAGACCCGATCGGTGCACGGGCGCATCTGCACCCTCGCCGGGCCGGTCCAGCGCCAGCTCGTGACGCTCCTGGCAACCCTGCGCCTGGGCGTGCCGCTCACCGAGGTGCCGAGCGACGAGTTCACGCCGCTCGACCCGAACGCCGCGACCGAGAGCGACCCCATCTCCATCTCGGTCACCGACGACCACGAGCGCGCCATCGACCTCAGCGACCCCTCGCTGGGCGAGATCGCGGGCCTCGTCGGCAGCCTCGTCTCCGACGTCACGCTCTCGGCTCCCGCCACGACGCACTGCACGACGCCGACGCCGCCCGTCGTCGCCCCCGCCCCCTGAGCCGGGCACGCGGCCGCGCCCGACGGCGTACGCAGGCCCGACGGCACACGCAGGCCCGACGGCATACGCAAGAGGTCGGTGTGCCACCGGGCGGACCCGGCAGCACACCGACCTCAGAGGTGCGTCAGGCGACCTTCACTCAGAAGTTCGTCGACACGTCGTCGATGACGAAGCTCGTCTGGAGCGAGGAGTCCTCGCTCGCCGCGAACTTCAGCGTGACGTTCGTGCCCTTGTAGGACGTCAGGTCGATCGTCTTGGTGATGTAGGACGCCTTCGGGGTCGTCAGGTTGGAGAAGCTGGCCTTCGTGACGCCGTTGATCTGGACCGTCGCGGTGTCGTACGCCGTCGTGGTCGAGGTCTCGGCCGTGTCGATGCGGATGTAGTACGTCAGCGTCGGCGACGTGGCCGTCGACGGGACCGCGAAGGTCTGCGACTCGTTCTCGGAGGCCGTGGAGCCGTTGCCACCGAGCCAGAGCTTCCACGAACCGGTGCGGGCCGGGCGACCCGTGTTGTTCGTGATCGGGCCCGACGTGCCGGTCCAGCCGGTCTGGCCGGACTCGAAGCCGCCGTTGGTCAGCGAGCCGCCGGTGGGCGGCGGCGTGGTGCCGCCGCAGGTCTCGGAGGTAGCGGCGACCGCGATGGCTGTGAACGCCTTCTCGACCGCGGTGCACTCGGCCGAGCCGGCGCCGTAGAGGTCCTTGGCCGACTTGATCGCGCCGGTGCGGGCGGCGGCGTAGTTGCTCGAGGAGGTCAGGTAGGTCGCGAGGGTGCGGTACCAGATCTTCTCCGCCTTCTGGTGCGTGATGCCGGTGACCGCGCCGGCCGTGCCACACACCGGGGAGTTGTAGCTCACGCCGTTGATGGTCTTGGCGCCCGCGCCCTCGGAGAGCAGGTAGTACCAGTGGTTGAGCGGACCCGAGGAGTAGTGCGGGTCCAGGCTGCCGAGCGTGCTGCTCCAGCAGTCCTTCGACGCGCCGTCCTTGCTCGGCTTGTCCATGTAGCGCAGCGGCGTGCCGTTGCCGTTGATGTTGATCTCTTCGCCGATGAGGTAGTCGGGCACGTCGCTCGGGTTGTTGGCGTACCACTCGACGGCCGTGCCGAAGATGTCGGACGTCGCCTCGTTGAGGCCACCGGACTCGCCCGAGTAGGTGAGGTTGGCGGTGTTCTCCGTGACGCCGTGGCTCATCTCGTGGCCGGCGACATCGAGCTCGACGAGCGGGGCCGCGTTGCCGGAGCCGTCGCCGTACGTCATCTGCGTGCCGTCCCAGAAGGCGTTGACGTAGTTCTGGCCGTAGTGGACGCGGCTGCGGGCGCCGGTGCCGTTGTTCCAGATGCCGGCGCGGCCGAGCTGGGTGTTGTAGTAGTCGTACGTCTTGCCGGCGCCGTAGTGCGCGTCGACGGCGGCCGACTGACGGTTGCTCTGCAGGCCGTTGCCCCAGACGTCGTCGGCGTCGGTGAAGGTCGTCCCCGTGCCGGTCGTGGCCTGGTTGAGGTCCGTCGTGTAGTTGCCGTGCGTGTCGCGCATCGTGTAGCTGCCTGCGCTGCCCGACGTCGCGAGGGAGACGTTGCCGACAAAGATGCCGTTGCCCGTGCCGTGCTTGATGTCGTCCCAGCTGGTGAGGGTGGCACCGCTCGTGGCGTCGACGATGGTGTGCAGGCGGGTCGGGGTCTGGTCGGGCTTGATGCCCTCCGTGATGACCTCGTAGGCGAGCTTGGGTCCGGTGGCCGACTGGAAGACGACGAGCTCGCCGGCGGAGGCGGTCTCCTTGTTGGCCTTCGACGCCGCGAGGCCGGCCTGGTGGGCCGTGCTCTTCGAGACGGTCGGCGTCATGGTCGCCGGGGTGACGTTCTTGCGCTGGTTCCAGGTGACGCTCTTGACCGAGCCGGCCGCGTCCTTGTGGGTGACGAGGTCGCCACCGATGACGCGCAGGCCGTCGAGCGTGCGCTCGTAGCGCACGGAGGTCGCACCGTTCGCGTCGGCGATGACGGACTTGACGACGAGCTTCTCGCCCTTCGCGAGCCCGAGGGCGCTCGCGGAGGATGCTGCTCGGGACTGCTCGGTCGCCTTCAGGCTCTGCGACTCTGGGGCGGGCGCCTTGTCGCGTCCCGCACTGGCCGCTGCGCCCGCCGGGATCGCCGGCGAGATGGCGAGAGCGAGGGCGAGCAGCCCTCCGGTCGCCAGCCCGGACTTCAGTCGATTCACTGGTTACTCCTTGTCAGGATGCGGCTCGGTGGCCGCCTGGAGGGAGTCCCGCCCCATCTCACGAACCGAGATTCCGGCGAGAACGAGCGCGACGTTCGCAGCAGCGAGAATCGCGGTCAACGGGGCTTACCAAGTCTTTGCCAAATGTCCGACAACTCTGGGAAAACACTTGGCGGCAGGAGGATTCGCCGCAGACAGCCGCTTGGGCGACCTCCCAGAGTCGGGGGTCGGCGCGGCTCTTCTGAGGCCGTGACGGGCCGTCCGGAGGGTGGCCGAGCGGTCAGTCGAAGCTGTTCTGAGCGCGCTCTCGAGCGCGCTGGAGGTCGGCCGGGGTGTCGACGTCGGCGGCCAGCCCGTCGGGGTCGGCGACGTGCACGGTGCGTATGCCGTCACACAGCTCTCGCATGCTCCGGCCGTACGCGTCGCCGACGTCCCCGAGCGCGGCGAGCCGGGTTCGCAGGGCGTCCGTGCGCCAGGCAGCGCAGAGCCAGTTGGTGCGGCCGTCGGCGTCGACGGTGACGGCGAGGTCGGCGGAGTCGAGGGTGTCGGGCTCGAGGGCTGCGACGAGGCGTTCGACGTGATCGGCCGTGACGAACGGGAGGTCGGCAGCGAGGACGACGACGACGTCCGGGTGGGGCACCCGGGTCACGCCGGCGCGGACGGCCTCGACGGCATACGCAAGGCCCGAGACCGGCCCGCCGCCCGGCACGCGCTCCATGACGACCGGTACCCCGTCGGGGACGCCCTGACCGGGGCCGACCACGACGGGAGGGTGCGGGCCGGCGGCGTCGAGGACGCGGGCCACGAGCGGCCGCCCGGCGAGCTCGAGGGTCGGCTTGTGCGAGCCCATCCGTCGCGAGGCGCCGCCCGTCAGCACGACGACGACGCAGGTCGGCGCTGGGGTGCTGGACACCCTCGGAGTCTGGCACGCGATCTAGGCTGGGCCCATGGGACGGGTCACCGTGCGGCGCAAGGTCACGACGATCGACGTCGCGACGCCGTCGACGAGCACGCGTCCCGACACGCTGACCGTCGAGGAGCCGCTCGAGCTGCGCGTCAACGGCACGCCGCTGACCGTCACCATGCGCACGCCCGGGCACGACATCGAGCTCGTGCACGGCTTCCTCATGGCCGAGGGACTGATCCGGTCGGTCGAGGACATCGCGCTCGCGCGCTACTGCGAGGGCGCCGTCGTGTCGGGCGAGAGCGGCTTCGACGAGAACACCTACAACGTCATCGACGTGACGCTGGCTGCCGGGGTGGCCGCGCCCGATGCCTCGGCGACCCGGGCGTTCTTCACGAACTCGTCGTGCGGCGTCTGCGGCAAGGCGAGCATCGAGCAGCTGCGCGCGCAGTCGGCGTTCGACGTGCGCTCCGACCCGGTGGAGCTCGCGGCGAAGGTCGTCGTCGAGCTGCCCGACGCGCTGCGGCGCGAGCAGCGCTCGTTCGACAAGACGGGTGGGCTGCACGCGGCGGGGCTCGCCACCGCCGACGGCGAGCTGCTCGTCGTGCGCGAGGACGTCGGCCGCCACAACGCCGTCGACAAGGTCGTCGGCTGGGCGCTGCAGAACGGCCGCGTGCCGGGCACGGGGTGCGTGCTCGTCGTCTCGGGGCGCGCCTCGTTCGAGCTGGTGCAGAAGGCGATCATGGCCGGCATCCCCGCGCTGGCGGCGGTGTCGGCGCCGTCGTCGCTGGCCGTCGAGTGCGCCGACGACGCGGGCATGACGCTGCTCGGCTTCGTGCGCGACGCCCGTCTCAACGTGTATGCCGGCGGGCACCGGATCACGACCACCTGACCCTCCGCCGTGGTTTGCTGCCAACCACCCACCTGACGACTGGAGAACCGAGCGTGCCGATCTTCGCGGTCCACTACACCTATCCCGACGACGTCGACGAGATGCTGACGATCCGGCCCGAGCACCGAGAATGGCTCACCAGCCTGCCCGGACTGCTGGTCGCCGGCATGTACCAGCCGGGCACCGACGAGGTGAGCGAGGGCGAGCCCACCGACCAGGAGCCGGCGAACGCTGCGCTGATCGTGTGCTCCGCGGACTCGCTCCAGGAGCTGACCTCTGCGTTCGACCAGGACCCGTACTGGCTCGGGGGCTACGTGCTGCGCCGGGTCGTGCGCACCTGGGACCCGCCGCTCGGGCCCTGGGTGGCCGACCCGACGAACTCGCCCGGCTGACGGCTCCCAGCGAGAAAGCAATCCGTCCACCGGGCGGATTGCTTCCTCGATGAGTGACTGGGGCTGCCGGGGCGTCGCGGGTAGGTTGGCGGCAGGATCCGAGGCGGGGAGGCGACGTGACGACGGTCATCGGGGCGGGCGAGTTCTACGCGGTGGCGTCAGCGGACGAGTGGCGCCTGACGTTCGAGGGGGCGCTGGCGCACTTCCCGTGCCCGGACGCCCGGCGGAGGGTCGAGTTCGCCGCGCGGGTGGTGGAGCTGGCACCGGAGGGCTACGGCCCTGACCTCGAGCTCCGGGCTGCAGGCGTCACGGTGCGGCTGCCCTCCTCGTGGGACGCCGGCGGGTTGCCCGAGGCCGCAGCCGGTCTGGCCGCCTCGGTCTCCGCGGTCGCGGCACAGGTCGGCCTGGCCGGCGACGTCTCACACCTGCAGTCGATCCAGATCGCGATCGACGGCGGGATGGAGTCGGTCCCCTTCTGGCAGGCGGTGACGGGCTACGAGCAGGTCGCCGACGCCGACATCATCGACCCGCTTCGCCGCGCGCCCGGCGTCTGGAACCAGGCCGTGAACGACGGGCGCGAGGCGCCCGCGCGGATCCACGTCGACCTCAGCACGTCGGCGGCCGAGGTCGCCCGGCGCATCGAGGCGGCCGTGCAGGCCGGCGGCCGTCTCGTCGACGACTCGCACGCCCCGCACTGGTTCACCCTGGCCGACCCCTCCGGCAACCTCGTCGACCTGGCGGCGTGGCCCGACCTGCCGTAGGTGGCGCAGCACTCCCTTGGACAGGATGGTGGCCATGCCCGGCCCGGCGGGCGCACGATGACACGGTGGAGACCTGGGACGCCCTGAGGGCGCGACGCAACGTCAGGCAGTTCACCGACCAGCCGGTCCCCGACGAGGCCCTCGACCGGATCCTCGACGCCGGGCGACGCGCCCCGTCCGCGGGCAACTGGCAGCCGTGGGACTTCGTGCTCGTGACGGACAAGGCGCAGCTCGGCGAGCTGGCGAAGGTCTGGCAGGGCGCGAGACACGTCGCCGGGGCGGCCGCCGCGATCGCGATCGTCGCGCCCCAGCCGCAGGACGACCGCCAGTCGGGGCTGCTGCAGTACGACCTCGGGCAGGCCACCTACGCGATGACGGTGGCCGCGGCCGACCTCGGCGTCGGCACGGGGCACGCCGCGGCGGCCGACCAGGACCACGCCAGAGCGGTCCTCGGCTTCCCCGACGGCCACTTCCTCGCGTACGTCCTCTCGGTCGGCTACCCCGCCGACAAGCCCCTGGCCGTCATCCACACGCTGAACCGGCGCCCCTTCGACGAGGTCGTGCACCGCGGCACCTGGTGACCCCCTCTCCGGGAGCCCCGTCCTCCCCAACACCCGTCGAGTGCTCAGTTCCCGACGCAAGCAAATGAGCACTCGAGTGGTGGTGGGTGTCAGAGGCGGGTGACCCGTCCCCCCTCGACGTGCCAGCGCTCGTCGAGCCGCACGTTCTCGAGCAGGCGCCGGTCGTGCGAGACGAGCAGCAGCGCCCCGTCGTACGACTCGAGGGCCTCCTCGAGCTGCTCGATGGCCGGCAGGTCGAGATGGTTGGTCGGCTCGTCGAGCACGAGCAGGTTGACGCCGCGGGCCTGCAGCAGCGCCATCGCGGCGCGGGTGCGCTCACCGGGAGAGAGGCGGCTGACCGGGTTCGTCACCTGGTCGGCCTTGAGTCCGAACTTGGCGAGCAGCGTGCGCCGGTCGGCGGGTGCGAGGTCCGGCACGGCCTCTCCGAAGGCGTCGCCGAGCGGCAGGTCCTCGCGCAGCCCGGTGCGGGCCTGGTCGATCTCGCCGATCGCGACGGACGCCCCGAGCGAGGCGCTGCCGGTGTCGGGCTCGACCCGCCCGAGCAGCAGCGACAGCAGGGTCGTCTTGCCGGCACCGTTGGGCCCGGTGATGCCGACGCGGCGGCGCGCCTCCACCTGCAGCGAGGCCGGCCCGAAGGTCCAGTCGCCCCGCTGCACCGTCGCCTCGTTGAGCGTCGACACGACGGTGCTCGAGCGCGGGGCCGCCGCGATGTTGAACTGCAGCACCCACTCCTTGCGCGGTTCGACGACCTCCTCGAGCCGGGCGATCCGCGACTCCATCTGGCGCACCTTGCGCGCCTGCTTCTCCGCCGAGTCGATGCTCGCCGCGCGGCGGTTCTTGTCGTTGTCGGGGCTCTTCTTCATCGCGTTGCGCACGCCCTTGGACGACCACTCCCGCTGCGTGCGGGCGCGCGCCTCGAGGTCGGCCTTGGTGCCGGCATACGCGTCGTACGCCTCGCGCGCGTGCCGTCGTGCGACCTCGCGCTCCTCGAGGTAGGACTCGTAGCCGCCGTCGTGGACCGCGACGGAGTTCTGAGCGAGGTCGAGCTCGACGATGCGGGTGACGCAGCGGGCGAGGAACTCGCGGTCGTGCGAGACGAGCACGACGCCGCCGCGCTGGCCGTGGACGAACGACTCGAGCCGCTCGAGCCCTGCGAGGTCGAGGTCGTTGGTGGGCTCGTCGAGCAGCACGAGGTCGAAGCGGCTGAGCAGCAGGGCCGCGAGCGCCGCTCGAGCGGCCTGGCCGCCGCTGAGCGAGGTCATGAGGGCCTCCGGGCCGACGTCGAGCCCGAGCTCGGCGAGCATGGGCGGGATGCGCTCGTCGAGGTCGGGGGCGCCGCTGGCCAGCCAGTGGTCGAGGGCGACGGCGTACGCGTCGTCGGCCTTGGGGTCGTCGCCGCCGAGACCGTGGGCGGCGGCCTCCATCGCCTCGGTCGCCGCGGTCGCACCGGTGCGTCGGGCGATGTGCCCGGCGACCGTCTCGCCGGGCAGGCGCTCGTGCTCCTGGGGCAGCCAGCCGACGAACGCGTCCGACGGCGCCGTCGTCACCGACCCGGCGAGCGGCTGGTCCTGCCCGGCGAGCAGGCGCAGGAGGGTCGACTTGCCGGCACCGTTCGCACCCACGACCCCGACGACGTCACCCGGCGCGACCGTGAGGTCGAGGTGCTCGAAGAGGGTCCGGTGGGCGTGGCCGCCGGCGAGGTCCTTGGCCACGAGGGTCGCGCTCACGCCGGACAGCCTAGGGCCGACCCGAGCACGTCCCGGTCACAGGTGGTGGACGACCACGTCGTCGCCGTCGATGAGCTGGTCGACCGCCTCGGGCACCTCGATGAGGCAGTTCGCGGTCGCGAGCGCCGTGAGGTGTCGTGCGTCGGGGGCGCTCACCGTGCCGTCGGGTGCGAGCACGCTGGTGACGAACTGGACCCGCCCCGTGCGGGCCCGTCGCGTCTTGCCTGCGTATGCCGCCCGGCCGGCCTGTCGGACGGGCGCGCCGTGCCGCCGGTCGAGCGCCGGACGCACGAGCACGTGGAAGGCCACGAAGGCGCCGACCGGGGTGCCGGGAAGGCACACCACCGGTGTCGAGCCGTAGCGGCCGAGGCCCTGCGGGCCACCGGGCTGCATGGCGAGGTGCACGAAGGCGAAGGTCGGCAACGGCGAGCAGACCTGGCGCACGACCTCGTAGGCGCCCGCGCTGACGCCGCCGGTCGTGACGACCACGTCGACACCGTCGTCCGCGTCGAGGGCGTCGAGCAGGGCGCGCAGCTCGTCGGGCTCGTCGGAGCAGACCTCGACCCGCACCACGGCACAGCCCGCCTCGTCGGCGAGGGCGGCGACCATGTCGGAGTTCGACTCGTGGATGCCGCCGGCCCCGGGGTCGCTCTCGGCCCGCACGAGCTCGGCCCCGGTCGCCACGACGGCGACCCGGGTCGCAGCCCAGACATCGACCTCGGTGCAGCCGGCAGACCTCCCGAGAGCGATGAGGGCGGGCGTCACCTCGGACCCCCTTGCGGCGATGACCGATCCGGCAAAGACGTCTTCGCCGCGGAGTCGCACGTGCTGGCCGTCGCTGGGCGCGGCATCGATTATCACCGTGGCGGGCGCCGGCCCGGTCGGGGCGGCGTCGGTGCGCTCCACGGGGACCACCGCGACGGTGCCCACCGGCACCCGGGCGCCGGTCATGACCCGTGCCGCCTGGCCGTCGGTCAGCTCGAAGCCCGGCGCAGAACCGGCCGGCACGTCCCCCACCACGGGGAAGGCGCGCTGGTCGGGATCGGCCGGCCGGACGGCATACCCGTCCATGGCGGACGAGTCGAAGCGTGGCAGGTCGTCGACGGCGACGAGCTCACCGGCGAGGCGGCGACCGGCGGCGTGCCGGTCGAGCGCGACCCGCTCGACGACGCCCTCGCCGAGGAGCCGCTCGACGGCGGCACGGTGCTCCGGGACAGGTACGTGACCCACGCGCGCCAGTCTGTCGCATGACGGGCCGGTACGTTGACCGGCATGGCGACCGTGGACGGCTTCCGGCTGGACGGGGTGCTGCTCGGCGTGGCCACCGCCGCGACCCAGATCGAGGGCGGTGACGTCGCGAGCAGCTGGACCGACTGGGCCGACCGCCCCGGCACGATCCGTGACGGCTCGTCGCCGCGGCGCGCCACCGACCACTGGAACCGGTGTAGTGAGGACACCGAGCTGATGTCGTCGCTCGGGGTGCAGGTCTACCGGATGAGCGTGGAGTGGGCCCGGCTCGAGCCACGGCCCGGCGAGTGGGACGACGCAGCGTTCGCGCACTACCGCGACGAGCTGGACCTCCTGCGCGAGAGGGGGATCCGCCCGCTGGTGACCCTCCACCACTTCAGCCAGCCGCTGTGGTTCGAGCGCGACGGCGGGTGGCTCGGGCCCGGCGCGCTGTGGGTGTGGGAGCGGTTCGTCACCCAGGTCGTGACGCGGCTGGGCGACCTCGTCACGGAGTGGGTCACCGTCAACGAGCCCAACGTCTTCGTCACCGGTGCCCACGTCTTCGGCGACTTCCCACCCGGCCACCGCTCGCTCCGCGAGGGCCTGCGGGTGTACTCCGTGCTCGCGGCCGCGCACCTGCGGGCGTACGCCCTCATCCACGCACTGCAGCCCGGACCTGACACGAAGGTGGGGGTCGCCCACCACCTCCGGCCCTTCCGCCCCGGCAACCCGCGCAACCCGTGGCACCGGCTGCTGACCCCCGCCATGCGTCACCTGTTCCAGGACGCGATCGTGGGTGCGATGACGACCGGGGAGTTCACGGCCCCGCTCCGCCGGCCACCCGGCATACCGAAGCAGGGTGACGGCTCGGGAACGGGACGGTACGCCGACTTCTTCGGCCTCAACTACTACTCGCGCACGACGGTGACGCGCTTCGACGACGGCACTCCGCCCGGGGTGCCCGTCAACGACCTCGGGTGGGAGGTCTACCCCGCCGGGCTGGGCGAGACCGCCCGGTGGGCGTGGGAGACGTACGGCCTGCCGGTGTGGGTGACCGAGAACGGCACGGCGGACGCTGCCGACGCGTTCCGGTCGCGCTACCTGTGGGAGCACCTGTCGGTCGTGAGCGACGTTCGGGCACAAGGGGTTCCGGTCGACCGCTACTACCACTGGTGTTTCGTCGACAACTGGGAGTGGAACGAGGGCGAGGGCCCGCGCTTCGGGCTGGTGGCCCTCGACCACGACACGCAGCAGCGCACCGTGCGCGACTCGGGGCGCTTCTTCGCCGAGGTCGTGCGGGCCGGCGGTGGCACTCCCGAGCTGTACGACCAGTACGTGGCCGGGCAGGCGTACCCGGTGAGCGAGTCGGAGAGCCACCACCGCTGACGCCCCCGGCAACCTCGTCGCTGGTGTCGAACCTCACGGGGATGGGTGACGGATGTCCCGGGTGCCGCCACGGTGACTCTCCTACGCTCGGTAGTGGAAGCGTCGACGAGCGGGGCGGAGGGCATCGTGCGGACGGACGGGGCCACAGCGGAGCCGACAGGACGCGGCGACGTGCTCGTCGTCGACCACCTCGTACGCCGGTTCGGTGACCTGACCGCCGTCGACGGGGTCTCGTTCCGCATCGCCGCGGGCGAGACCTACGGCCTGCTGGGCCCCAACGGCGCCGGCAAGACGACGATCATCTCGATGGTCGCGGGGCTCATCGCGCCCGACGAGGGCACCGTGACCGTCGCAGGCGAGCAGATGGGCCGCACGGCCGTCGCGCCCAAGCGCCACATCGGCCTCGTGCCGCAGGACCTCGCCGTCTACCCCGAGCTCACGGCCCGTGAGAACCTCGTGCTCTTCGGCCGGCTCCAGGGGATGACCGGTCCGCAGCTCACGGCCCGCGTCGCCGAGGTCACCGAGCTCATCGGCCTCACCGGGCGCGCGAAGGACCCGACCAAGGAGTACTCCGGCGGCATGAAGCGCCGGCTCAACATCGGGATCGGCCTGCTCCACCGGCCCACGCTGCTCATCCTCGACGAACCGACGGTGGGAGTGGACCCGCAGTCACGCAACCAGATCCTCGAGTCGGTCGAGCGGCTGTCGGTCGAGGGCATGGCCGTGCTCTACACGACGCACTACATGGAGGAGGCCGAGCGCCTCTGCGACCGGATCGGCATCATCGACAGCGGCGTCCTGCAGGCGGAGGGGACCCGCGACGAGCTCGTCCGCCTCACCGGGGCCGTCGACCACATCCGGCTCTCCGGCACGGGCGACACGCACGCCGCCGCCGAGGCGCTGCGGGCCCTGCCGTCGGTGTCGCAGGTCGACGTCGACCGGCGCGAGCTGCGCCTCACCGTCGGTGACGCGCCGAGCGCGGTCGCGCAGGTCGTCACCCGGGCGACGGACGCGGGGATGAGCCTCGCCGACGTCGAGATCACCCGGCCCGACCTCGAGTCCGTCTTCCTGCACCTCACCGGCAAGGCCCTGCGGGACTGAGGACGAGACGATGCGCCCGCTCTGGACCATGGCGATCTCGGACCTGCGGCAGCGGGCCCGCGACAAGTCGGTCTTCATCTTCGGCATCGCGGTGCCGTTGGCCCTGATGGGTGTGCTCAACCTCGTCATCGGCAATCTCCTGAGCCGCGACCTGACGCCGGTCACCGTCGCCGTCTCCGTGCCCGTCGGCGACGAGGCGGGGCAGAGCCTCGTCGGCACGCTGCGCTCGCTCGGTGACATCGACGGCGCCGGTGGCTTCGACGTCAGGGTGCGGCCGGTCTCGCCCTCGGACGTGCGCCGGCTGGTGGCCGGTGACGAGGCGGACCTCGGGCTGACCGTGCCCGACGGCTTCGGGGCGGCGCTGCTGCACGGCGCTCCGAAGGACGTCACCGTGGTCGACGGGGGCGGCGGCATCGAGAACGACGTCGTCATCTCGGTCGTGACCGGGACCGTCGACCGCTACCGCGCGGCCACGGTGGCCGCGACGGCCGCAGGCAGGGTCGGCTTGCCGGCCTCCGACCTCGCCGCCATCGGCCGGGAGGTGGCGACAGCGACCCCGACGATCGCCCTCACGGAGGGCCGGGCGTCCGACGAGCAGCTCTCCACGACAGGGGCGCTCGTCGCCGGCCAGGCCGGACTCTTCCTGCTCTTCACGGTCGGGTTCGGTGTGCTCGGTCTCGTCAACGAGCGCGAGCAGGGCACCCTTGCGCGGTTGCGCTCCATGCCGATGCGCCCCGGGCTGATCGTGGCGGCCAAGGCCCTGGTCAGCTTCATCCTCGGTGTCGTCGCGACCACCGTGCTGCTGACCGCCGGCAGTTTGATCTTCGACGTCGACTTCGGGTCGCCGCTCGCGGTGGCGGTGCTCGTCCTCGGCGCCGTCACGGCAGGCACCTCGATCACGTTCGTCATCGCGCGGATCGCACGCACCGCGGAGCAGTCGAACGTCGCGCAGTCCATCGTGGCCCTCGTGCTCGGCATCGCCGGAGGCGCATTCTTCCCGCTCAACGCCGGGGGCGTGCTCGGCACCCTGCTCGACGCGAACCCGGTGGGAGCCTTCATCCGCGGGCTCGGCATCACCTCCGGCGGCGGAGGCGTCGGCGACATCGGCGTGCCGGTGCTGGTCCTCCTCGTCTTCGCGGTGGTCATGGTCGGCGTCTCGCGCGTGGTGCCGGACCGGGGGGACGCGCTGTGAGGCCCGTGCTCGCCATCGTCACCGCCGAGCTGCGGCGCTTCCTGCGCGACCGTTCGAACCTCTTCTTCGTCTTCATCTTCCCGCTCGTGCTCGTGCTCGTCATCGGTGCGCAGTTCGGCAGCGGAGCGACGGCGGGCAAGGTCGCCGTCGCCGGTGAGAGCGGCGCGATGGTGGCCGCCCTGACGACGCAGCTGGAGTCGGAGGGGCTGGCGGTCACGAGCGGCTCGCGCGAGGACGTGCTCGAGCAGGTGTCGCGGGGCCGGGCGGCCGTCACCGTGCTCGTGCCCGACGGCGCGGGCGCCGCCTTCGCCGCAGGACGACCTGTCACCCTCGAGGTCGTCCCCGGCTCGGCGAGCAATGCCCTCGCCGTGCAGCAGCGCGTGCGCGGAGCGGTCGACGTCCTCCAGCTCGACCAGGCCCAGCTCGCCGCGCTCACCGGGCGTGGGGTCGCCGCGCCGGCAGCCCGGGCGGCCGTGGATGCGGCGCGTGCCCAGGTGACCGGGCCGTCGACGCGCGTGGAGAACGTCGACGCACTGGCCCGCGAGTTCCAGGGTGTCGGCCAGTTCGACGTCGGCGCGGCCTCCCAGCTGCTGCTCTTCACGTTCCTCACGTCGCTCGCCGGCTCGGCGACCCTCATCCAGGCGCGGCGCCACGGCGTCATCGCCCGCACGATGGCGGCGCCCGTCTCGTCGGCCCAGGTGCTGCTCGGCCAGGCCGGGGGTCGGCTCGTCATCGCTCTCGCGCAGGGCATCTACATCGTCGTCGCGACCTCGGTGCTCTTCGGCGTCGACTGGGGGAACATCTGGCTCACCGGTCTCGTGCTGCTCGTCTTCGGTGCCGTGTCGGCCGGGCTCGCCATGGTGCTCGGGTCGCTCGTCGACAACGAGGGCGCGGCAGGCGGGCTCGGGGTCGGCCTGGGCCTGGTGCTCGCCGGTCTCGGCGGCGGCATGGTTCCGCTCGAGGTGTTCAGCGACACGCTGCGCGGGGTCGCCCACGTGACACCGCACGCGTGGGCCTACGAGGCCTTCGCCGAGATCCAGCGCCGCGACGGCACGCTCGTCGACGTGCTGCCGCAGCTCGGGGTGCTCACGGCGATGGCCGTCGCCGCGCTGGCCGTCGGCGCGTGGGCCCTGCGGCGCAGCCTCGCCCGCGCCATGTGACCTCCACCTGCTCCACGGGAGCCCCCGGCCGTCGTCGTCCCCCTTGGCAACACACCCGACAACGGTCAGGCCGCGGTGGTTGCAACCCTGCGCGGTTGACCGCTACCGGGTGTGTTGCAGGGTGGGTGAGGCGGGGTCAGGGCGTCCTCGCGTGCCCACGGGGTTTCAGCACTCGATGACGTTGACGGCCAGGCCGCCGCGGGCGGTCTCCTTGTACTTGACCTTCATGTCGGCGCCCGTCTCGCGCATCGTCTTGATGACCTTGTCCAGGGACACGACGTGCGACCCGTCCCCGCGCATGGCCGTGCGGGCGGCCGTGATGGCCTTGACCGAGGCGATCGCGTTGCGTTCGATGCACGGGATCTGCACCAGACCACCGACCGGGTCGCACGTCAGGCCCAAGTTGTGCTCCATCCCGATCTCGGCCGCGTTCTCCACCTGCTCCGGGGTGCCGCCCATGACGGCCGCCATGGCGCCGGCCGCCATGGAGCAGGCCGAACCCACCTCGCCCTGACAGCCGACCTCGGCCCCGGAGATCGAGGCCGTCTCCTTGTAGATGACCCCGATCGCACCCGCCGTCAGCAGGAAGCGCACGATGCCGTCGCGGTCCGCGCCGTTGACGAAGTTCGCGTAGTAGTGCAGCACCGCCGGGATGATGCCGGCCGCGCCGTTGGTCGGAGCGGTGACGACACGGCCGCCCGAGGCGTTCTCCTCGTTCACGGCCAATGCGTAAAGGGTGATCCAGTCCATGCCGCGCAGCGGGTCGTCGCTCGTGGCCTCCAGGCGCAGGCGGCGGGCCAGCTCGGGGGCGCGCCGCCGCACCCGCAGCCCGCCGGGCAGCACGCCCTCGGTGTCGATGCCGTTGCGCACGCACTCCTTCATCACGCGCCAGATCTCGAGCAGGCCGTCACGCACCTCCTGCTCGGTGCGCCACGAGAGCTCGTTCTCCAGCATGATCCGCGAGATCGACTTGCCGGTCTCCTTGCAGTGCGCCAGCAGCTCGTCACCCGTGCGGAACGGGTGGGCGACCGGTGTCGAGTCGGCGACGATCTTCGTCTCGCCGTCCGCGTCGCCTCCGACGACGAAGCCACCGCCGACGGAGTAGTAGGTGCGCTCCGCGAGCACCTGCCCGCCGGCGTCGAGCGCGGTGAACGTCATGCCGTTCGGGTGCACCGGCAGCGTCTTGCGCCGGTGCAGCACCAGGTCCTCGTCCTCGACGAACGCGATCTCGTGCACCCCCAACAGCGACACACGCTTGCTCGCCCGGATCTGCGCCAACCGGCCCTCGACCGCTCGCGGGTCACACGACTCGGGCCGCTCCCCCGTCAACCCGAGCAGCACCGCCTTGTCGCTGCCGTGCCCGTGCCCCGTCGCCCCCAACGACCCGAACAGCTGCGAGCGCACCCGAGCCACCCGCTCCAGCACGCCGTCCTCCCGCAGTCGCTGAGCGAACATCTCCGCCGCCCGCATCGGCCCCACGGTGTGCGAGCTCGACGGCCCGATACCGACCGAGAACAGATCGAAAACGCTGAGGGCCATGGTGTCCTGACTTCGTGTCGTCGCTGACGGCTGCCGCCCGGGGTGTGGACGACCTGTCGAGCGTACGTCCAGCGCCGCCAGGCACGCACACAGCCCGGCCCGAGCCCTGCGGGCACGCTCCTGCCAGCCCCCACCTAGAGTCGAGCAATGCCACAACCACGCTGGGTCGACGCCGCCACGGTTCGCCGGTCGCTGACGCCCGACCGCGCCCGGCGGTTGGTGCGGCAGGCGCTGGCCGACGGCCTCGACCCCTCCGCCGACCCGCTGCGTCAGGCGGTGCCCGCAGGCGAGGGGCAGCTGCTCCTCATGCCGTCCGTCGGCCGCAGGTCGGCCGGAGTCAAGGTGCTGTCCGTCGCCCCCGGCAACCCGGCGCGCGACCTCGAGCGCATCCAGGCCCTCTACGTGCTGATGGACGCCGAGACCCTCACCCCGTCGGTGCTCATCGACGGTTCCGCCGTCACGACGCTGCGCACGCCGGCCGTCTCGGCGGTCGCGATGGACGCGCTGGCGCCGGCCGAGGTCGAGGCAGCCGTGGTCTTCGGCACGGGCCCGCAGGCCGTCGGTCACGTGGAGGCGTTGCTCGCCATCCGGCATACGGCCTCGGTGACGGTAGTGGGGCGGCGCTCCGAAGCCGCCCGGTCCACCGCCCAACGGGTCTCGAGCCTCAGGGGCAGCGGGCGGCTGGACGTGCGGGCCCTGACCGTCGACGACGCCGCGGTCGAGGACGCGGTGCGGCAGGCGCAGGTCGTCGTCACGGCAACGTCCGCCGCCACGCCGGTGCTCGGCGACGACTGGGTGGCCGACGGCGCGTGCGTCGTGGCGATCGGGTCGCACGAGGCGCACCGCCGTGAGCTGGGTTCCGGCCTGCTCGGACGCTCCCTCGTCGTCGTCGAGGACATCACCACCGCCCACCGGGAGGCCGGCGACGTCATCCTCGCGGCCGCGCAGGGCGCGATCGACTGGGACGACGTGAAGACCCTTCAGGAGGTCGTGCTCGGACGGGTCAGGCGAGCCGGTGACCGGCCGAACGTCTTCAAGAGCGTCGGCATGGCGTGGCAGGACCTCGTCATCGCCGAGCACGTCGCCCGGCACTGACGAGGCGGGTCCGGCGGGCCAGTCGGGTCAGGCGCCGCCGACGACCTCGTCGATCGGCGACGGCCCGTCGTTGAAGGCGATGACGCGCCGCGACGTCGAGTCGGGGTGCGACACGACCGACCGGATCACGTGGGCGACGTTGTCGCGCGAGACCTGCGCGGCCGTGACGTCCTCGCCTGCGGCGATGTGTCCCGTCGCCGCGTCGAGCGTCAGGGCGCTCGGGCGCAGGATCGTCCAGGCGAGGTCGGTGCCCTCGAGGTACGCGTCCGCCGCGGTCTTCGCGTCCGCATAGGCGTGGAACGGGTTGTCCTGCGGCACACCGTGATCCGGGCCCGCGCCGAAGTAGGACACCATGACGTAGCGGCTGACTCCGGCGGCGGCCGTCGCGTCCATCGAGCGAATGGCGGCGTCGCGGTCGACCGCATACGTACGCGCGGGGTTGCCGCCGCCCGCGCCGGCCGACCAGACGACGACGTCGCTGCCGCGCACGAGCTCGGTGAGCTGCTCGGTGGACGCCGACTCCACGTCGACCACTGCGGGGGTCGCGCCGGTCGCCTGGACGTCGGCGACGTGGTCGGGATTGCGCACCACGGAGGTGACGTCGTGGCCGTCGGCGACGAGGAGCGGGGCGGCGAGCAGCGCGACCTTGCCGTGGCCGCCGATGAGAAGGACTCGTGACATGACTCCACCATCGCAGAGGAGCGCCGCGAACGCTCCCGAGCGGGGTGGCGCACGCGACACTCTCCCGAGCAGCGCAGCGTGTTCGGGTCGTGTATGTTCTCCCTCGGCTGAGGCGCCAGGCGCCTCGCCACGGTTCGCCGGCCGCCCTCACGGTCACTGAGTTTCCTTGTGTCACAACACCCTCCACCTTCGCGGCTCGTGACCCGATCGGTCTGTGCCGCCCTGCCCGGAAGCGCACTCACTGATGCCCAGAACCACCCATGCCGGCGTGCCGTCGCGCGCCGCAGCCCTCCTCGTCGCCACCACCTTCGCCGCCGCGGGCACGTGGAGCCTCGGCGCTCCGTCCGCCTCGGCGACCCCCGGCGACCCGCACAAGGTGTGGGTCTGCAAGTACGTGCACAAGCCCGGTGCGGACGAGGTGCTCAAGGGCGGCAAGAACCCGATCCACGTCGACGCCGCCTCGCTGACCAACGACCGCGGTGTGGCGCCCGCGCTCGGCGACACCTTCTCCGACGGCCAGTTCCTCTCTGTCGTGGTGTCGCTCGACGACGAGGCACCCGCCACCGAGTGCCCGACGACGCAGCAGCGCGAGGCGACCGGCACGTCCGCACGCCCTGGCACCGCCACCATCCCGACGCCGACCGCCACCGTGACCACCAGCCCGGCCCCGACCGCACCTGGCAGCGGCCCCGTCGTCGCCGGCGGCGCCACCGCCCCGAGGAGCACGCCGGCCATCGACCCGGCGCCGCCCGTCGTCGCGGACGCCGCCGTCGCCGAGGCGCCGGCGACCGTCGCGTTCGCGCCCGTCCCGGCCCTCGGTGAGGGTGCCCCCGACACAGGCGGCATGGGCCAGGTGGCGGACCGCACGAGCCCGCTCGACATCGTCATCGGTGTGGGCGCCCTGGCGCTCGCCGGCGGCGTGCTCGCCCTGCGGACCCGCCGTCGCCGGCGCGACACCGTCGAGGTCGACTGATCAGCGGCCGACACCGGGAGCACCGCCGTGCGTCTGTCGGACGCGCGGCGGTGCCCGTGCTCGTGACGCTGCTCGCGGGCGGCGGAGTCTGGTTCCTCGTCGACCGACCGCTGGCCAAGGCCGAAGCAGCCGCTCATCCGACAGCGAAAGCCCACCCGCCCGTCACCCCGGCCGAGGGGACGGCCTGCCGTCCGGGAGCGCCGCAGCGCGTCGTCTACCCCGCCCTCGGTGTGGATGCCGCCGTCGAGAGGATCGGCCTCGAGAGGGACCGTTCGAGCGGCGGCACCGGCGTGCACCGTCTCGGGAACCCGACCGACATCAGCCAGGTCGGGTGGTACGCCGAGGGTCCGCGACCCGGGAGCGGCGCGGGCACGGTGCTGCTCGACGGGCACACCTACCGCGACGGGTCGGCGGTCTTCGGTGAGGACTTCCCGACGCGGGCCACGGCCGGGCAGCTCATCCAGACCGTGCAGCCGGACGGCTCCGTCTGCTCGTACCGGGTGGCGAAGGTGTGGCCGGCCGTCGACGCCCAGCGGGACTACCCGCGCATCGTGGCCACCGCGCACCTCTACGACACCAGCGGCCCGGAGCGGCTCTTCCTCGCGACGTGCGGCGGACGGTGGGACGCGGCTCGCGAGGAGTACGACGACATCAGCGTCCTCGTCGCCACCCCGCTCCACCACCCCTGACCCCGAGCTCACGCCCGACTCTCGATCACGGAGTGGAGCCCCACCCCTCCAAACGAAAGAACGCTCCGTCACGCACAGGGGCGTGACGGAGCGTTCTCTCGATCGGGTTGGTCGGTCAGGTGTCGCGCGAGCCTCGGCCGATGAGGTAGCCGAGGACGACGCCGAAGGCGGCGGCTGCGGCGTAGCCGGCGTACCTCTGGATGAGCACGGGCATGACGGCCGACCCGAGGTCGAGCGGGGCGTCCTCCTCGACGTCGGACGTGACCCGACGCGGCGGCGGTGCCGCTCGGACCGCGGGCGTCGCCGCCTGAGGGCCCGTGTCGGCTGCCAGCGCGTCCGACCCGGTCTCGACGAATCCCGTTGCGGGAGAGTCGTCTGCGGCCGGCTCGGCCGCCGCAGTCGGCGCGGCCGGCGCGGCCGGCGCGGCAGCAGCCACCTCCTCGCCACCGCCAGCGCCGAGCTGCTTCTCGATGCAGGCGACGAAGGCCTGGAGCAGCTTGTCGGAGACGTCCTGCATGACGCCCCGGCCGAACTGCGCCGGCTTGCCGGTGACGGCGAGGTCGGTGGTGACGTCGGCACGCGCGCCGTCACCGTCGGGCGACAGCTCGATCGAGACCGTCGCGCCGGCGGTGCCGTTGCCGCGCTTGTCCTTGCCCTTCGCCTCGATGACCGCGCGGTGCGTCGCGTCGTCGCGCTCGACGAACGAGCCCGAGCCGGAGTAGACGAGCGCGATCGGCCCGAGCTTGACCTTGACCGTGCCGGAGAAGCCGTCGTCGGTCACCTCCGTCACGGTCGCCCCTGGGAAGCAGCCGCCGACGCGCTCGAGGTCCATGAAGAGGGCCCACGCGTCGTCGACCGAGGTCGGCACGGTGAAGGAGTGCGTCAGCTCCATCCGGCGATCACGCTCCCGCCGCGGCGAGCACCGCACGCCGCGTCAGCACGGTGGCGAGGTGCTTGCGGTAGTCGGCGTCGCCGTTGAGGTCGGAGGGCGGGTTGGTGCCCTCGGCGACCGACGCAACAGCCTCGCGCACCGCCTCGTCGGTGGCCTGCTTGCCGACGAGCGCCTCCTCGACCGCCTTGGCGCGCAACGGGGTCGAGCCCATGTTCGTGAGCCCGACCCGTGCCTCGGCGATCGAGCCGCCCTCGCTGCGCACGGTCGCCGCGACGCCGACGATCGACCACTGGTGGCTGACGCGCACGAACTTCTCGTAGTGCGCCCCCCACCCGGTGTGCTTCGGGATGCGGATCTGCGTCAGCAGCTCGCCCTCGCCGACGGCCGTGGTGAAGAGGTCCTCGAAGAAGTCCTCGGCCGCGACCGTACGCGTGGAGCCGCCCGGGCCGGCGATGACGAGCTCGGCGCCCAGCGCGAGCGCCGGGGCGCCGACGTCGCCGGCGGGGTCGGCGTGCACGAGCGCGCCACCGACCGTGCCGCGGTGCCGGATCTGCGGGTCGGCCACGGTCGCGATCGCCTTGTTGAGCAGGGCGGCGTGCGTGGACACGGCCTCGGAGGCCAGCACGGCGGCATACGTGGTCATGGCACCGATGACGAGGTGGTCACCGTCCTCGCTCACGCCCTGGAGCTCGGGGATGCGCCCGAGGTCGATGACGACGCCGGGTGCGTTGAGGCGCATCCGGAGGATCGGCAGCAGCGACTGACCGCCGGCGAGCACCTTGGCATCGTCGCCGTGCTCGGCGAGCGCGGCCACGGCGTCGGCCACCGAGGTCGGTGCGACGTAGTCGAACTGTGCGGGGATCACTGGCCACTCCCTTCGCTCGCACCCGATGCCGGGTCCTGGTTGGGCGCTCCCTCGTCGAAGTGCGGCGCCGCGTCGCGCTCACCCTCGGTGTTGACGGCGGCACCGGCCTGGATGGCCTTCCAGACCCGCTCGGGCGTGCACGGCATGACGATGTCGTTGACGCCGAGGTGGCGCACCGCGTCGACGATCGCGTTGACCACCGCCGGGGTCGAGGCGATGGTGCCCGCCTCTCCGACTCCCTTGGTGCCCAACGTGTTGTACGTCGACGGCGACGTCGTGTGGTCGGTGATGAAGCTGATCGTGTCGGCCGACGTGGGCAGCGTGTAGTCGACGAAGGAGCCCGTGACGAGCGTGCCCTGGTCGTCGTACTCGGCGCCCTCCCACAGGGCCTGAGCGATGCCCTGGACCAGGCCGCCGTGCACCTGCCCCTCGACGATGAGCGGGTTGATGATGGTGCCGATGTCGTCGACGCAGACGTACTTGCGCATCTTCGTGGCACCGGTCTCGGTGTCGACCTCCATCGCGCACAGGTGGGTGCCGTGCGGGAACGAGAAGTTGTCGGGGTCGAAGGTCGCATCGGCGTCGATGGTCGGCTCGATGCCGTCGGGCAGGTTGTGACCGGTCCACGTCGCGAGCGCGACCTCGGAGATCGTCACGCCCTTGTCGGTGCCCTTGACGCCGAACGTGCCGGCCTTGAACTCGACGTCGTCGACGCTGGCCTCGAGCAGGTGCGCCGCGATCGGCTTCGCCTTCTCGATGACCTTGTCGGCGGCGCGCAGGACGGCCTCACCGCCCACGACGAGCGAGCGGGAGCCGTAGGAGTCCATGCCCTTGGGCGCGATCTGGGTGTCGCCGTGGAGCACCTCGACGTTCTCGAACGGCACACCGAGGCGGTCGGCGACGATCTGGCTCCACGCCGTCTCGTGGCCCTGGCCGTGCGGCGACGTGCCGGTGACGACCTCGACGGTGCCGGTGGCGAGCATGCGGATGCTCGCCGACTCCCAGCCGCCGGCACCGTAGCTGAGGGCGCCGAGGATGCGGGACGGCGCGAGGCCGCACATCTCGGTGAACGTCGAGACGCCGAGGCCGAGCTGGACCGGGTCGTTCGACTCGCGGCGCTGCTTCTGCTCGGCTCGCAGCTCGTCGTAGCCGAAGAGCTCCTTCGCCTTGGCGGTGGCCGCCTCGTAGTTGCCCGAGTCGTAGGTCATGCCGGCCACGGTGGTGAACGGGAACTCGTCGTGCTTGATCCAGTTCTTCTCGCGGATCTCGAGCGGGTCGACCCCGACCTCGACGGCGAGCTCGTCCATGAGCCGCTCGATGGCGTAGGTCGCCTCGGGGCGCCCGGCCCCGCGATACGCGTCGACCCACGTCTTGTTCGTGTAGTAGTTCGTCGTGTTGAACTGGTAGGCGCCGAACTTGTAGATGGAGTTGAACATCCACGCGCCGAGTACCGGCACGCCGCCGCCGACGATGGCGGCGTAGGCACCGAGGTCGGCCATTAGCTCGACCTTGAGCCCGGTGACGGTGCCGTCCTTCTCTGCGGCCAGCGTCAGCTTCTGCCACTGGTCGCGGCCGTGGTGGCCGCTCACCATCGTCTCGGAGCGGGTCTCGGTGAACTTGCACGGCTTGCCGAGCTTGCGGGCGACCGCGAGCGTGGCGAACTCCTCGGGCGTCGTCTGCAGCTTGCCGCCGAAGCCACCGCCGACGTCGGGCGCGATGACGCGGATCTTCGACTCGGGCAGGCCCGTCGTCGCGGCGATGCAGAAGCGCAGGACGTGCGGCACCTGCGTGGCCGACCACATCGTCACCTGCTCGCCGGTCGGGTCGACGACGGTCGAGCGCGGCTCCATGAAGGCGGGGATGAGTCGCTGCTGGCGGTACTCGCGCTCGATGACGATGCCGCCGTCGCGGGCCTTGGCGATGGCCTCGTCGACGTCACCGCCCGAGCCCTGTCCGGCCGAGTCGAGCTGCCAGAAGGCGCTCTTGTTGGTGCCGAGGTCGGGGTGGGCGAGCACCTCGTCCTTGGCGGCCTCCTTGAGGTCGAGCACCGCGGGCAGCTCGTCGTAGTCGACGTCGACGAGCTCGGCGGCGTCGCGGGCCTCGGCCGACGAGCGCGCCGCGACGACCGCGACGATCTCACCGGCGTGGGCGACGTGCGAGACGGCGACGGGCAGGTGGTCGGGCGTCTTCTGGTCGGCGCTGATCGGCCAGGCCGTGATGTTGACGCCCTGGATGTCCTTGAGGTCCTCGCCGGTGAAGACGGCGATGACGCCCGGCGCCCCCTTGGCCTCGTCGACCGAGATCGCGCTGATCGTCGCGTGCGCGAAGGGGCTGCGCACCATGGCGAGGTGCAGCATGCCGGGCAGCTGGATGTTGTCGGTCCAGCGGGTGCGTCCGGTGATGAGGCGCTGGTCCTCCTTGCGCGTGCGCGCCTTGCCGATCTCGGCCGCCGGGGTCTCGGATGCCCGGTCCTCGGTGATCGTCATGAGCCCACCGCCTGCGAGCTGAGGTCCTTGGCGGCCTGCTGAACGGCCTTGACGATGTTGTGGTAGCCGGTGCAGCGGCAGAGGTTGCCCTCGAGCCCCTCGCGGATCTCCTGCTCGCTCGGGTCGGCGTTCTCCTTGAGGAGGTCGCAGGCCTGCATGATCATGCCGGGCGTGCAGTAGCCGCACTGGAGGGCGTGGGTCTCGTGGAAGGCCCGTTGAACTGGATGGAGCTCGCCATCCGTGGCGAGCCCCTCGATCGTCGTCACCTCGTGACCGTCCGCCTGGACGGCGAGGACGTTGCACGACTTCACGCTCGTTCCGTCGAGGTGCACGGTGCACGCACCGCAGTTGCTCGTGTCGCACCCCACGACGGTCCCGGTCTTGCCGAGTCCTTCGCGGAGGTACTGGACCAGAAGGGTCCTGGGCTCGACCTCGTCGGAGTAGCGCACCCCGTCGACGGTCACATTGATACGGGTCATTGCTGTTTGTCCTCCTGCCGCACTGCAGTTGACTTCCCCACGGTGAGTCTTGCTCGGCTTCCCCTGCTGCACAAGGGCACCGGGAGAACCCGTCCCGCGGACCCGGCCGGGCGAGCGCTCTCGGCCCACCGGGCGGCATACGCAAGACTGTCGTGCATGACTCTCCACGCCGACGACTACCAGGCGCTCCGCAGCCGCTACGACTCGATGACCTACCGCCGCACGGGCCGTTCCGGCCTCGACCTGCCGGCCGTCTCGCTCGGCCTCTGGCACAACTTCGGCGACGACGTGCCGCTCGACCGCCAGCGCGCGACGCTGCGCCGGGCCTTCGACCTCGGGGTCACGCACTTCGACCTGGCCAACAACTACGGTCCGCCCTACGGCAGCGCCGAGCGCAACTTCGGCACGATCTACGCGCAGGACTTCAAGCGCTACCGCGACGAGCTCATCATCAGCAGCAAGGCCGGCTACGACATGTGGCCCGGCCCCTACGGCCAGGGCGGCGGCAGCCGCAAGTACGTCCTCGCCTCGCTCGACCAGTCGCTGCAGCGGATGGGCCTCGACTACGTCGACATCTTCTACTCCCACCGTTTCGACGAGACGACGCCGCTCGAGGAGACGATGGGCGCGCTCGACACCGCGGTGCGCTCGGGCCGCGCCCTGTATGCCGGCATCTCGAGCTACTCGGGTCCGCGCACCCGCGAGGCGATCGAGATCCTGCGCTCGATGGGTACCCCGCTGCTCATCCACCAGCCGAGCTACTCGATGCTCAACCGCTGGGTCGAGGAGGACCTGCTCGACGTGCTCGGCGAGGAGGGCGTCGGCTGCATCGCGTTCAGCCCGCTCGCCCAGGGCATGCTCACCGACAAGTACCTCGACGGTGTGCCCGAGGGGTCGCGCGCGTCGCAGGACAAGTCCCTGTCGACCGACCTGCTGACCGACCAGAACCTCACGCACATCCGCGCGCTCAACGAGATGGCGAAGCAGCGCGGACAGTCGCTCGCGCAGATGGCGCTCGCGTGGATCCTGCGCGACGAGCGCGTCACGTCGGTGCTCATCGGCGCCTCGTCGGTGGGCCAGCTCGAGAACAGCCTCGGCTCGCTCGACAACCTCGACTTCTCGCAGGAGGAGCTCGACACGATCGACCAGCACGCCGTCGAGGGCGGCATCAACCTCTGGAAGACCTCGAGCGCCCACTGACGCTCCCCCACCCCACGCACACCGAGGGCGTATGCCGTGTGGCCCGGCCACGCGGCATACGCCCTCTGCCATGCCGTCAGTTCAGGGGCGTTCAGGGGCTCAGTTCAGGAAGCCGTTGACGAAGGCGAGCACGTCGGCGCGGTCGGTGCGGAAGACGCCGCCGGTGCCGCCGCACGTGGAGTTCAGGCCGAACGAGGTCACGCCGGCCACGACGTCGGAGGTGCCGAGGAAGTTCGGACCGCCCGAGTCGCCGAAGCAGGTGCCTCCGGTGTTGGCGTTGTTGGACAGCAGCAACGACTGCGGACCGGTGAAGCCGGTGTTGATCTGCAGCAGGTGCGGGTGGGCGACCATCCGGATCCTGAGGGCAGAGTCCTTGAACGAGGCAGCGTCAGGGAACGCCTTCTGCAGGCCGTAGCCGACCGAGGTGAAGGTCGTGGACCGGCGCGGTTTGAGGGCGTCGAGCTCGTTGGTCTTCGGCAGCTTGCCGTAGGAAGACATCTCCATCGGCGTGCTGAGCTCGACGACGCCCACGTCGTGGAGGAAGAACGCGTTCGGGTCGTAGGTGCCGATGGTGTGCGGGGTGCCGCTGGCCTGGCCCTTGTTGGGGTAGCCGTTGCCGGGCCGACCGTTCTCGACGTCGGACTGGAACCAGATCTCGACGTGCGCGGCAGGTGACTCCGTGCAGTGGCCCGCCGTCAGGAAGACGGTCGAGCTGAGCAGCGTGCCGGAGCACCGCCAGAGCGGCGTGCCGTCCGCGTCCTGGGCGACCATGAGGCCGACGTACGGGTGGCCGTCGCCGTCGAGGGTGCCGTCGGTGACCGCCCCGGCCGGCGCGGTGGCGCCGACCATCAGGGCGAGGACGGCGACGAGGGTGAGCCAGATCTTCTTCATGTGCGACCTTTCGAGGGTGTGCGCGATGACGCGACTCGTCCCCCGAGGGCGAGATCACGGTAGACCCGCGACACCGCTCTCGTCAGGGCTTCCCGGTGTCCGGCTGCCAGCCGGGGCCGCGGAGCACGAAGCCCCAGCGGTCGCGCCACGACCGGGCGGCCCTGACGTCGCGCCAGATCGAGGCGTACTCGTGGGTGGCGACGACGAGCGGGTTGTAGGTGCGCAGCTGCTTCGTCAGGCCGTAGACGACGCGCTCACCTTCGGGCTCGAAGGAGCGGAAGAGGCGGTCCCAGACGATGAGGATGCCGCCGTAGTTGCGGTCGAGGTAGCCGTTGTTCATCCCGTGGTGGACGCGGTGGTGCGACGGCGTGTTCATGACGAGTTCGACTGGGCGCCAGAGCTTTCCGACCCGCTCGGTGTGCAGGAAGAACTGGTAGAGCAGCGAGATCGACTGCTGCAGGAAGATCGCCCACGGTGGCACGCCGAGCAGCGCGAGGGGTGCCCAGAACGGGATGCCGCCGAACGGGGTCCACGTCTGGCGCAGCGCCGTCGAGAAGTTGTAGCGCTGGCTCGAGTGGTGCACGACGTGGCTGGCCCAGAGGATGCGCACCTCGTGGTGGCTGCGGTGGTACCAGTAGTAGGCGAGGTCCTCGGCGAGGAAGATGACGACCCAGACCCACCAGAGCGAGGTGTCGAGCCTCAGCGGCGTGACGGCATACAGGGCGGCGTAGACGACGAGCTGCAGGGCCTTGTAGCCGATGCCGACGACGACGCTGCCGATGCCCATCGACAGGCTCGTGACGGTGTCGCGCACCTCGTAGCCGACCTCGTCGTCGTCGGGGGCGAGCCACAGCGAGAGGACCTCGATGACGATGAACGCGATGAAGAACGGAATTGCCGTGACGATGAGGTCGACCATCACGCGCCCTTGGTGAGGTGGTCGAGGGTGCGGCCGCCGTCGGTGAGGGTGGCCCACACGTCGATGGCCTGGGTGAGGATGGCGTCGGCGAGGCGGGCGGCCGCGTCGGCGTCGCGTTCCGCGATGGCGGCGGCGAGGGGCGCGTGCGGGACGAGGTCGGCACGGTCGGCCGCGAGCAGCGCGTCGAGCGAGCCGGGGGCGCCGTCGATGGCGTGGGTGAGCGAGTTGAGGGCGAGCCGGAAGGCGAAGTTGCCGCTCGCCTCGACGACCTCGAGCCAGAAGGTGCGGTCGGCGTCGTCGATGTCGGGGCAGCCGTATGCCGTCGCGGCGGCGACGATGCGCTGGTGCCCTTCCGCGGTGCCTCGGGTCGCAGCCAGGCGCGCGGCGTCGACGCCGATGCAGCGGCGCATCTCGAGGCCGTCGCGCAGGATCGTCGGGTCGAGGCCCTCGCCGGAGCGGGCGAGGTGGGCGAGCAGGTCGAGGCCGGCGCTGCTGCGCACGTCGAGCACGCGGGTGCCGCCGCCGTGGGTGACCTTGACGAAGCCGGCGACCTGGAGACGCTGGAGGGCCTCGCGGACGGCGTGCCGGTTCACGGCGAACGAGGCCGCGAGCTCGCGCTCGGGTGGCAGGGCATCGCCAGGGGCGAACCGGCCGGTGAGCACGGCGTCGCGCAGCTCGGAGAACACCTCGTCGGACACCGAGCGTCGCGCGACGGGGCCGAATCCACTCTGACTCATGGGGGCCACTGTGCCCGGCAACGGGTCAACTCATCAAGAGGTTGGACCAATTCTGTGACGCAGGCCGCTGTGTAGGTTGTGCGCCATGCCCGACTCGTCCAGCCAGCTGAGCATCCAGGAGCGCCTCTACCCCGACCTGCCGTGCTTCGGCTGCGGGCAGGCCAATGCCAAGGGGCTGCAGCTCAGGAGCTACCCGCTCGGCGGCGCGGCTTCCGACGGGGTCACGGCCACGTTCACGCCGTGGCCGGAGCACGACAACGGCCTCGGCTACCTCAACGGCGGCATCATCGGCACGGTGCTCGACTGCCACAGTGCCGCGGCGGTCATGCTCGAGGCCGAGCGCGGCGGGTGGCCGCCGCTGCCCGGCGCCGACCTCTCCTACGTGACGGCCGGGCTCGACGTGCGCTACCTGCGGCCCGCGCCGCTGCACGACACGGTCGAGCTGTTCGCAGCGGTCACGGCGGCTGACGAGCCGCAGATGACGGTCGAGGTCGAGCTGCGCTTCGACGGCAAGGTGCGCGCGCAGGCCACCGCCCTCTGGAAGCGCTGGCGCCCTCGCACTTGAGCCGCCGGCCCGTCACTCGACGCAGATAGGGCGCGCGTACTCGGATCTTGCTCCCCGGAGCGGAGCACGATCGCCCTTCCAATCGAAAGAACACTCCGTCCACTTCGAGCGGGCCCGCGCGGGTCTCGAGTCGGGGACGGAGTGTTCTTTCGGTTATCCTCAGCCGACGAGCTGGGCGGCGAAGGCTGCCGCGATCTTCGTGTGGCCCGACCGGTTCGGGTGCAGGCAGTCGGCGCCGCCGACGAGGTCCGTGCCGGCCAGGATGCCGAACGTGTCTGCCGTGCGCGCGCCGTGCTGCGCCGCGATCGCGGTGATGAGGTCGTTGAAGCCGGCCGGCAGCGTGCCGAGCCCAGGCAGGGTGCCGCCCTCGAGGAACCAGTCGGCGAAGGCGCCGGCCGCCGGGTTGCCCTGACCGAGCACGCACGAGCGCAGCGGGTTGTAGTACGTCATGGTCACGATGGGCGTGCCCGGACCGGCGGCCTCGCGCAGCTGACCCAGCACCGCGGCATACCTGCTGGAGAAGGCGGCGAAGGCCGCCCCGATGGCGGCGGGGCAGGTCGCCGGGGTGGGCCCGAGGCAGGCCGTCGTGATCGGGCCGAAGATGTCGTTGCCGCCGACGGTGAGCGTGACGACCTCGACGTCATTGCGCGGGTTGGCGTCGTGGTTGCGAGCGCGCAGCAGGGCGGTCGCCTGCGGCAGCTGCTCGTCGATGACCGTCTGGGTGGTCACACCGGGCAGCGCGGGGTGGCCGTCCATGGCGGGCACCGCCGAGCGCGCCAGGTTGACGACCTGGAGGGCCCTGCAGCCGGAGCGTGCGTTGACGCTCCGCGCCGGCGAGCAGTCGAACCGGTCGCGCAGCGTGTCGGCGAGCTGGGCGACGTAGCCGTTCGCGCGCCAGCCTGCGACCGTCGTGGCGTAGTCGACGACACGCGGCGCCGACTCCTGGCCGTTCGCGACCGAGTCGCCGAGAGCGAGGTAGACGGGCAGCCCGGGGACGGGGTCGACGCCACCCTGATCTGCCTGTGCGGCCGAGGCGGTGGACGCCCCCAGCACCAGCACGGACAGCGCGACCAGCCACCTCGAACGCCTCATCACCGTCTCCTCGTCACCTGGGGGTGCCTCACCGTACGGCCCGCAGCGGCCCCTGTGGTTCGCGAGCCACTCGACAAATCCGCAGGGAGTGTCAACCTTTCAGGAGGACGAGCGACTTCTCCTCTGACACACGGTGTCCGTCGGAGGTGGGAAGTGGCCACGGGAGCGATCCGCATGGAGTCGACTGCAGCGCACGTCACGAAGGAGCAGGTGCTCACCGGCCTGTTCCGCTCGCACTGCGTCGAGCTGGTCCGCCTCGCCTACTGCCTGCTCGGTGACCGGGAGCGCGCCGAGGACGCGGTCCAGGAGGTCTACCTCTCGCTGTTCCGGCACTGGCCCCCGCGCGACGAGGCGTCGGCACTGGCCTACCTCCGCGCCGGCGTCATCAACCGCTGCCGCTCCGACCAGCGGCGCCTCTACAGCGCTCGGCGGGGGCAGCCGCAGCTGCAGCTCAGCGCCGTCGGTGCCCAGGCGGGCGCCGACGCCGCGACCGACGTCGTGGCTCGTGACGAGGCGAGCCGGCTCGCGGACCAGGTGCGCGGGCTGCCGCGCCGTCAGCGGGAGGTCATCACCTGCCGCTACTACCTCCAGCTCACGGAGAGGGAGACCGCCGAGCTCCTCGAGATCGGTGTCGGCTCCGTCAAACGCCATGCGCACCGGGGCCTCGCCACGTTGCAGGCCCGTCTGGAGGAATCACGATGAGCACGTTCGAGCGCCGCGTCAGCGAGCTGCTGCGCGGCCACGGAGAAGGACTCGAGATGACTACCCAGGACGTCAACCGGCTCGAGCAGGAGCTCGAGCAGAAGCGGGCCGCGAAGCAGGCCCAGAGCAGAGGACGGCGCAACAGGATCTTCCAAGCGGCCGTGGCTGCCTGTGCAGTGACGGGCGTGGTCCTCGGCGCCCTCGCCCTCCGCAGTGGACCGGAACCGACACCGGCACCTGCCGCGACGCCCACCACGTCGTCCGACCTGGCGCCCACGCCGACCATGACCGACCTCGCCGGAATCTGGCGCGAGGAACCGAAGCAGGGCCAGGACCCGACCGGGTGGCTCTGGACGTTCCGCACCGGAGCCCTCGCCATAGATGGGGGGCCCAACGACCTCTTCCTGCCGTCGGCGACGCACCGGCTGAGTCTGGTTCCGGGTGGCTTCACGACCACTGACACCGAGGCTCCCGATTGCACCACACGCTTCTCGGCCGCTATCACCGACGAGGGACGCATGCGGGCGACCGTCGTGACGAGCACGCCCACGCAGGGCCGGCTGTGCAACCTCGCCAAGGGTGACTCCTGGGACCTCACCCGGATCTCGCCGATGTCTCCCGCCAGCGAAGGCCTGTCGTCGGTGTGGGCCGCTCGTGCGACCACTCCCGTCCAGGGCTTGGGCGACCTGGCGGGCACCTGGCTGCTGAAGGGAACGGGTCGGGTGCTCACCATCACGGCAGCGGGCGCGTACGAGGTGCGCGACCCTGCCGCCGCCGACCGGAACCGCAAGGGTCGGCTGTCGGTCGCCCCTGACGGCAGGGTGACCGCAACCGCCGCGGACGACCCGAAGTGCACGGCGACGTACCGGCCGATCACCACGCTGTACAACGCCTTCGACGCGGTGCTCGACGGGGGCGGCTGCGCTCGCCTGGGCCGCGCCGGCGACCAGTGGATCCGCCTCAACTGAGCAGAGACCGTTCAATCGAAAGAACACTCCGTCCCCGCGAGCGGGACCGCGCAGCCTCGCTGACGGGACGGAGTGTTCTTTCGATCGTCTCGGGGCGAGGTCAGTGCGAGGGTTCCGGGTCGTGGGCGGGATGGTGGTGGTGGATCGGGCCCTCGGTGGTTGCGAGCCGCTCGCCGGCCCCGCCCCACCGCAGCGCGATGATCTCGGCGGCGATCGAGACGGCCGTCTCCTCGGGGGTGCGGGCGCCGAGGTCGAGGCCGATGGGCGAGCTCATCCGGGCCAGCTCGTCGTCGGTGAGGCCGGCCTCGCGCAGCCGGGCAAGGCGGTCCTCGTGGGTGCGCCTCGAGCCCATGGCGCCGATGTAGGCGACCTCGGGCAGCCGCAGCGCGACCTCGAGCAGCGGCACGTCGAACTTCGGGTCGTGGGTGAGCACCGCGATGACCGTGCGCGAGTCGATGCGGCCCTCGTCGACCTCGTTCTGGAGGTAGTCGTGCGGCCACCTGACGACCACCTCGTCGGCGCCGGGGAAGCGGGTCTTCGTCGCGAAGACGGGCCGGGCGTCGCAGACGGTGACGTAGTAGCCGAGGAAGCTTCCGACGCGCGCCACGGCGGCCGCGAAGTCGATGGCGCCGAAGACGAGCATCCGCGGCTTGGGCGCGTGGGCGGCGACGAAGACGCGCATGCCCTCGCCGCGACGCTCACCGTCGGGGCCGTAGGTGAGGATCGCCGAGCGTCCCTGTGCGAGAAGCCCTCTCGCGTCGTCGCGTACGGCGTCATCTGCGCGGCCGCTGCCGAGCGAGCCGAGCACGGATGCCGTGTCGTCGCCTTCGTCAGGCCCCTCGGCCTCAGGGTGCACGACCACGCGCCGACCGACCCACGCCGGCTCGGGGTGCTCGATCACGGTAACGACGGCGACGGGTCGACCGGCGGCGATGTCGTCGGCGACGGCGCCCAGCTCGGGGAAGGTCTCGCGGTTCACCTTCTCGACGAAGACGTCGAGGATGCCGCCGCAGGTCAGCCCGACGGCATACGCGTCGTCGTCGCTGACGCCGTAGCGCTGGAGCACGGGGGTGCCGGTCTCGACGACCTCCTGGCTCAGCTCGTAGACGGCGCCCTCGACGCACCCGCCCGAGACGGAGCCGACGGCCTCGCCGCCGGGGCCGACGAGCATCGACGCGCCGGGCTGCCGCGGGGCGGAGCGCCAGGTGCCGACGACGGTGCCGACGCCGACGGTCTCGCCGGCCGACCACCACTGCATCAGCTCTTCCATCACCTCACGCACGGGAGACCACCTCGATCAGCTGCTCGAACGCCGCGAGCGAGTGGCCCGCGACGAAGTCGTCGATGTGCGGCAAGGCAGCGACGATGCCCTGCTGCACCGGCTCGTAGCCGGCCTTGCCGCGGTGCGGGTTGGCCCACACGACGCGGTGCGAGAGCGCGGCGAGGCGTCGCATCTGCTCACCGAGCACCTCCGGTCCGTCGCGTTCCCAGCCGTCGGAGAAGACAACGACGACGGAGCCCCGGGCCATACCACGCCGGCCCCAGCGGTCGAGGAAGGCGCCGATGGAGTCGCCGAGGCGGGTGCCGCCCGACCAGTCGGGCACGACGCGGCCCGCGGCGGCGAGCGCGCGGTCGGGGTCGCGCTCGGTCAGGGCGCGGGTCACGTGGGTCAGGCGCGTGCCCATGGTGAAGACCTCGACGTGGGGCACCGCGCGCACGAAGGCGTGGGCGAGGCGGAGGAGGCTGTCGGCATACGGGCTCATCGACCCGGAGACGTCGATGAGCAGCACGATGCGGCGAGGGCGTACGCCGCGGCGGCGGTGGTGGACGCGGCCGGGCTCGCCCATGCGGCGCAGCTGCTCGCGCAGGGTGGCGCGGCCGTCGACGGTGCCACTCGTTGCGCGGACGTGGCGGCGGGCCCTTCTCTGAGGGGCTCGCGGCGCGAGGGAGGCGAAGAGGCGGGCGGCGGCGGCACGGTCGGCGGCGTCGAGCGTGGCGACGTCGCGGTGCCGCAGCACCTCCTGGGCGCTGGCGCGGGCCTCGAGGGTGTCGGTGTCGTCGCTGCTGCCCTCGCCCTCGCCGCTGTCGAGGGGAGCCTGGCGCACCGGAGGACGCACGATGTCGACGTTGCGGCCCTTGGGGATCGACTCGCCGCCGAACCAGCGCTCGAAGATCTCGTCGTATGCCGGGAAGTCGGCGGGTGTGCTCGTCAGGGTCGAGCGGCCGGCCCAGTAGACGTGCGCGCGCTCGCCCATCCCGACGGTGGCGGCGGCGAGCAGGAAGGTGCGCTCGCGGTCGGCGGTGACGGCGAGGCCGGCTGCGCGCAGGGCGCGGGCGAAGCCGAGCAGCAGCTCGTCGGGCTCGAGGTCTTCGTGGGCGTCGGTGCTTGGCATGGTGCGGTCGGGTCGGGCTCGTCAGGCCGTGAGCAGCTTGTCGAGGGAGGCGCGGATGCGCTCGGAGTCCTCGCGGTACTTCAGGGCGGCGCCGAGCGTGGCGGCGGCGACCTCGGGGTCGAGGCGGGTGGCGCCGACGGTCTCGAGCGCGCGCGCCCAGTCGAGGGTCTCGGCGACGCCGGGCGGCTTGATGAGCTCGCCGCTCGTGCGCAGGCGCTGGACGAGGGTGACGACCTGCTCGGCGAGGGCTTCGGAGACCTCGGGCAGCCGCGTACGGACGATCTCGAGCTCGCGGGCCAGGCCGGGGTGGTCGATCCAGTGGTAGAGGCAGCGGCGCTTGAGGGCGTCGTGCAGCTCGCGGGTGCGGTTCGAGGTGAGCACGACGATCGGCGGGGTCTTGGCGGCGATGGTGCCGAGCTCGGGGATGGTCACCTGCCAGGTGCTGAGGACCTCGAGGAGGAAGGCCTCGAACTCGTCGTCGGCGCGGTCGATCTCGTCGATGAGCAGCACGCACGGCGCCTCGCGCAGCGCCTGGAGGACGGGGCGCGCGAGGAGGAAGCGCTCGTCGAAGAGCTCGGCCTCGAGCTGCTTGGCGTCGTGGTGCTCGTCGCGGCTGAGCGCCTCGACGGTGCGCAGGTGCAGGATCTGGCGCGGGAAGTCCCAGTCGTAGAGGGCCTGCGTCGCGTCGATGCCCTCGTAGCACTGGAGGCGGATGAGCTTGAGGTCGAGGGACTGGGCGAGGGCTTCGGCGAGGGCGGTCTTGCCGGTGCCGGGCTCACCCTCGAGCAGGATGGGGCGGTTCAGCCTCGTCGCGAGGAAGGTGACGGTCGCGAGCGCCTCGTCGGCGAGGTAGCCGGTGCCGCCGAGGGCGGTCGTGACGGCGTCGGGGCTCGCGAAGAGGGGGTCCATGACCTGAGCATCGCTGATGATCGTTGCTCGCGGAAGCGTGGGGCGTTCAGCGCGACGTGTTGAGCGCGTCGGGCGTGTCGACGTCGCGGCCGGTGGCGAGGTCGCTGCACTCGACGAGCTCGTGGTCGTGCGTGCGGAAGTAGGTGCGGGCGCCCTGGTCTCCGGTGGCTGTCGCAGCGGCCTCCTCCCAGTGGTCGCGACCGATGAGCGCGGGGTGGCCTGGCACGCCGCCGTATGCCGCCCGCTTGAGCTGCGCGCGCAGCTCGGGGTCGCTCGTGGCGCGGAGGTCGAGCGAGTGGTGTGCCCCGTGTGGCTGTTCGGTCTCGTCGACGTGGTCGCTGTGGGCGTTGTCTACGTGGGCGGGCACGTCGAGGACGCGCGCCACGACCTCGGGTGTCAGGTCGGGAAGGTCGACGAGGGTGACCAGCACCGCGTCGACACACCCCTCGCCCTCGTGGGTCGACCGGGCCAGCGCGGTGAGACCGGCTCGGAGCGAGGCACCCATGCCCTCGTCCCAGTCGGGGCACGTGACGACATCGACGTCGCGGCCGAGGGCCTTCACGATGTCGGTCACCTCAGTGGCGGCGGCGCCCACCACGACGGTGACGCCGGCACAGCCGCCGGCGTGGAGGAGGTGGACGGCGGACTCGACGAGGGTCGGCTCTTCAGGGCTGCGGCGCAGCAGGGCCTTCGGTCCGCCCATCCGGCGGCCGGCGCCGGCGGCAAGCACGAGCCCCCGGACGTGGGCAGCCCGCCCGAAAACAGCCGCTGCGTGGGGCACACCTCTGAAGTCACTCACGTCGTGAACCTACCCGCGGAGGGTTGAAAACCCGCCTGAGAACTGCCGTCGCAACCCGCGTCACCCCGCCCACTTTGGGGCACCTCCCAGCGCCCCTCAGTGCGGTCTCCAGGCCGCCCGACGCTCAGCCCCCTTCTCCTTACCGACCTCCTACAACTCGCGCCCACTTCCCGAGGGCGGCCCTTCATCCGCTAGACCAGCATTTGCAGGACCCGATCGTGCAGGGAGATGCCAATCGAATGCACCTCAAGGAGTCCGATAGAAGTCGCGTTTCTGCGCACTGGCAGCAACAGCCAATAGGAAGTCCTTCCAATCGTCGTGCCAGTTCGCAATCAACTGCCGCATGTCGGCTTCCGAATATCGTCGTCCCACGTCTTCCGGCGTCAAGCGACCATGGGCGACTCCATTTCGCTCAGACACGACCGTGTCGATCACCGGCCATGTCCGATGCAGCAATGCGGCGGGGTGCGGGACTTCAAAAGTCCGGCACCATAGCTCGATCTGGCTTCTCTTCATGAATGAACCGTCGCTGGGGAAGCTGCTCGGGTCGAGCGTACAGTGTCGGCCCGCTGGCGCGGCAAGGTCCACCAAGGTCGGTAGGGCATTGACATGCAACTTTTTCTCCGAAACATCTCGGATGGACTTGGCTGCCCCCTCGAGAGCAAGAGCGCGAAGCCCTGGACGGAGCCTCCCATTACCGACGCGGCATCGAATTGCACCCTCGATGAGGGTGCGCGTAAGCGATGTGAGCAGGTTTTCGTATGCTGCAAAGAGAAGAACAACCGCTAGCCCTCGGGCCTCACGGGAGATTGGGCCCACACCGCCTCCGCCCGGGTGAGTTTCGTCCAGCAAGCGGTTCGCGACGGCGATGCGGTCACTAAGGGCATCCAGGTGCAACTGTACGGTGATCATTGTCCTGCCATGAAGCGATCCCGGGCAAACTCAATCCGGCCAGCAACACGCCGCCGGTCATTTGTTGCCCCCGTCGTCAGGCCACGAAATTCCTCCGATTCCACCCACGCGGTGGATAGTGGCATGGCGAGATCTCCTGTCTGATCTATCGCGAGGGCGGCACCTACGGACACTGCCTCGTAAACATTGACAGGAGTAGTCGACTGGCGCCCTCTGCGGAGACCGCGGGGAAAGACCTTAGCTAAGAAGTGGAATGTACGCTCGAATTCGGCACTGCGGACCGCAACATTGGGCGTCGAGGCCGCGTCTCGGCAGAAGCCGTTCAGAAAGTCTTTGACTGAATGGTCGAATTCCCGGTACCGCTCTCTAAAGGCGAAGAATCTCAGGACGAAATCTTGCGGCGTACCGTCTACCTGCCGACCCTGCGGTAGCGTGACGACGGTCCGGAACTGCGTAGTCTTCGCAAGATTTGTTAGCAGGTCAACGAATTCGCCCGCGTATACGGCTTCTCGCACCTCGTGGTCCGTGAGGCGCACGCCGCCTGTGTTGAGTCTCTCAAAGAGGTCGAACCGTACCTGTAGATCACTCTTGTCGTTGAGCACGATCACCTTGACGGGACGATCGATGAGGCCCTCACGTAGGTCGGCCGGAAGATCGGCTGCCAGGCATCCGTCGAGCCCTGCAAGGATCTCGAGGCCCTGCAGCCTTAATGGCTGGCCCTCAAGGCGTGCTACACGACGCGTCTGTTCGTTCCCCAAGAAGTTGGTGAGCGAGAGAAGCCGTTGGAGGCCATCTACCACTTCCCAAGAGGTGCCCTCGTCCTCCTCCACATTCGTGGCCATGAAGAGCGGCGGAACAGGGATGCCCAGAAGCAGAGACTCAATCAACCGCGATTGCCTCTCCGGACCCCACCGGAACTGACGCTGATAGGCCGGCGCTATCTCGATACGGCCTTTTGCGACACGTCGAACGAGTTCATCGACAGTGATGTCGTAGGAATCGAAGTCAACTCTGCGTCGCTGCTGCTGCAGTTCCGCACGTTGTTCAGCGGCGTCTAGACGGACCATGCCCGGGATCCTAGTGTTCATGGAACGCTGGTGGTGTTGCTCGGGCCGTTCGCACCCCCCCCCTCTCGAACTGAGCTGCCAAGCAGGCGGCCCAGCCCACACACTCTGCGGCTCGCAGGAGGACGGCTGGACAAGTGCGTCCTTGGACGCCACGACCACAATTCGCAGTACGGGCTGAGCGCGGGGGAAGCAGGGAACCATCGAAGTCCAGCCTCTCGTCCCATGAGCCGCGGACGTAGCCGCGAGACTTCGTCAGGCCTAAGCAAGCACGACTGGCAGGCGTGCCCTACCCGGCCGACAGCCATTCAATGCGGACAAGCCGTCAACCCGGCTCCCGTAGGACCGGTGGGCTCGGGGTGGGGCTGCCGCACGAGACCCGCTGTCACCGTATGACCGCTCCTTGTGCCAGCACCGCGGACGCTAGCCGCGACTTACCACACGTCACCGTGATCCCGGTTGCGCGATGCCCACTGCACTAGGCTGTCGACGGAAGGGCTCGGTTCATGGGCCGCGATATAGACAGGGGCGCGATGGAACCGCAGGCTTACACGATAATCGGGGCGGGAATTGGCGCCGCCGCCGCCCTCTGCGGACAAGTCATCTCCCAGACTGCCGCCCGGAAGCGCTTTATTCTCGAACTCTCACAACGCAAGCGAGAGGCGGAGATGCGCTTCCTAGAGCCAGTACGGGATCGCAGGATAGATGCACTAGAAAAGTGCCACGAACTATTGCAGGACACGCTCGAAAAGGGGTCCATCTCGGAAAGCGACTACATATCGAATAGACGCTTGTTTCTTTACCTAGACGATGGCTTGCGAGACCAGGTGGTCGCACTACTGCGTGAAGCAGTCAGTTCGGGACTTTCCGACGAGACCCAGACCAGAATCCGAACTTGCCAAGATGAAGTTAGGCAACAAGTCTCCAGGGCAGGGGGTATGTGATGACCATTTCGAGCAACAGCATCGGGCAAGGTTCTGGCACCCCAGATGACCTTCGAAGGGCATTGCGAGAGGCCGAACGGGAGCGTTCATCGTCCGCCGGGCGGAACGCCGTGATCCGGGACGAATATTCGCGTGCGAGCTTAAACATGTGGCCAGCGCTCATACCGCGCGAGTCCATCGACCCGGGCGCGCTAGTTAAGGCAGTACAGACCGAGTTTGGCGCACAACTAAATACCAGCGAACTCTTTAAAGGCGTACCGCCTGATGTCCGCAGCTCAATAGACCTGTCATCACTCATCAAGCACACCTTAAGTGACGACGACTCTGTCTTATACTTTCAAGGTGGCCACCTCAGTATCCCTGACACGTCACGGATAACCCCCATCTCGTCGCTGGCTGTCAGCGAACAGACCATCAGCGCGTCAGTGAACGGCAGTTCCGACGAGTCCGAGTATTTGTGTAAGCGCCTTGCAGTGCTGGTGTCGGCTTCCGCAGGCGTTGCTCGAGTTTGGCGCGATTTTGAGCCCCATGTCGAGTTGATCGCCTATATGACCTCCACTGTGGTCGATCTCGGCTTCCCTCTCGACAAACTTTTTCGGCCAGGTTTCACCAGCTTCCTTGCCGGACTCAAGCAGCCAGCGGGTTTGGCGGAGAAGATGGGTGGCGTGACAAGGTCAAGTGCATCCGGGTCGAGTGAGTATGCCACGGCTATCGGGGCTCGCCGACTAGAGATTGACGTGCGCGTTACCGAAAAGACGTCAGGACGGCAGTCGACAGCGAAGATCGAATTGTTAACCCATACAGTGTCTGATTTAGGGGGCGGCCGGGTAAAGGTATTGACGGAACTGAGTTCAGCAGATCATTACACGTTCATTCGAGATCTGATCACGGCAATTGAGTCCGAGACAGCTTGACTCTTGTTCGGCTCTTGCAGCTGAGGCGCCGACAAGCACGGTCGGCACATGTTCATTGTCCAAGTTCAGTCGTCGCGACCCCGTTGGCTTGAAAGTCCTTCCATGTTGGCGTGACCGTCTGGCCTACGGCCCGCGCTACCACGTCGACTACGCCTTCATCCCCGAGACTTGGCGCGACCGCTTGCGATCTGTTGAGGTCGGGGGCTTTCGTCGATTGGGTCGGCACCGACCTAAGTGACCATGTGCCACTCGTTTTCGACCTCGATATTCCGGCGACTCATCAACTGTGAGTGCGTCACGATGGCGCGGGCTTGGGAACGGGTATCGCCCTGCAGTCGATCTCTGACCCAAGTATCCCTAGGGCCCGCGTCACTTCGCCGCGTCACGACCTACCCGCTGGGGTCCGGATCAAGGAACGGCTGCCAGCATTTCATCGTCGAGGGAGGAGCCCGTTTGATGTAGCCGGAGACGCCATGGGCTGAACTACTGTGACGTCATGGCAATAGGCGCGGAAGCCGTTGTTGACGATCGAGACTCCTCCGCCGTCCCCTGGGCCGACCTGACGTTGAAGGAGGTGTTGCGTCTACAAGGTCTCGTCGTTGCTGAACTTCGGGATCGGGAGGTGATCCGCACCCGCAATGTTGTTGGCGAGATGGCCGAGACCATCGTCGCTCGTGCGTATGGCGGCGAGCTAGGTCATCCTTCGCAGGCGGGTTGGGACGTGCGCGCCGGGAAGCGGAAGTTGCAGGTCAAGTGTCGCGTCGTCGAGGAAGGCGAGAAGCGTGCCAAGCAGTTCACCCCGTTCGCCGTCGACGAAGACGAGGCCGACACGGCTGATGCTTTCGTCTTCGCCATCTTTGATAGCGCGTCCTACGAGGTGGTCTGGGCGCGAGAAGTGCCTCGCGACGATGTCGTCGCCATGTCCCACACAGTGCCGAGAAGCCACAAGCGCCGGGTGAACGTCCGTCAGATTGAGTCGTGCGCGAGAGGTATCGACGTCACCGAGTCTTTGCGCGGGGCCTTCGCGGAAATCGACACACCTCGCGCTCGGCAATAGTCCCTCACCAGTTCGGCGGGACGTGCGTCACTTCGCCGCCTGTCGCCCTGCCGTCGGGGTGACATCTTGCACTCGGGCGCTCATCGCCACCTCACGCGGAGGAGCATGGGGAGAGACCCCATTCCGCCAAGGAGGGTTCAGCCCAAGGAGGCACTCATGACCACCCGGTCGGACGCGTCCAAGCTCCCCAAGGACTGGGCCACCGCGCTGGCCAAACGCGGGCTCGACCAAGAGGCTCTTGACGCGCTCGTGGCTGACACCTATGAGCAGACTCCTGTGGCCGTCTACCCAGCGCGCTCCAACGTGTTCCGAGCGTTCCACCTGACCAGATTGAAGGACGTTCGAGTAGTGATCCTGGGGCAGGACCCGTACCCGCGCCCCGGGCAGGCCAACGGACTCGCCTTCTCCGTCCCGGAGGAGGCGTCGATCCCCCGATCGCTCAGGACCATCTATGCGAATCTTCAGACCGACCTAGCGATTCAGATCGAGCGACCACTTCACGGCGACCTGTCCACGTGGGCAAAGAACGGCGTGCTCCTCCTCAACACGGCGCTCACAGTCGAGGACGGCCACCCCGGGTCACACGCTCGGCGATGGGAGCATTTCACCGATCTCGTTCTGCAGGTCCTTAACGAGGATTGCGAGCATGTCGCGTTTCTCTTGTGGGGATCAAAAGCCATCCGCAAAGCAACGTCGATCCCGATCGACGAGCCACCGCACACGGTGATTCGATCCGCCCATCCAGCTGTCTGGGGCAAAACCAGAGAGCGGCGGTTCATCGATTGTCACCCGTTCACCGAGGCAAATGACTTCCTGCGAAAACACAAACTCGAGCCCGTCGCTTGGGACCTACCAACCGCGAAATGACAGGGACCGGCAGGCCACCGGCCCCGTCTCCGCAGTCGCGTCTATCCGCCGCAGATGGGTTGGTTCGAGTGAATGGCCAGATGAGCAGGGCTGCCTTCGATCGGCAGGTGGGTGCCCGTCTCCCGACTAACGTTTGAAGATGGAGCGAAGCGAACCTAGGGGGCGCGACCGACCGCAGACCGTCCCGCTGACCAAGGACGACCCCGTTGTGCGGTGGCTGCTACAGGGCGATTCTGCGATCCGCTGGCAGGTGCTGCGCGATCTGGTCGATGCCCCGGAGGCCGAGGTCGTTGCTGAGCGGGCTCGGGTAGAGCACGAGGGCTGGGGCGCTCGGCTGCTGGCGCTGCGCGCTCCTGATGGGCTGTGGGCCAACGGCGCCTGCTTCCCAGACACCGCCGCCTTCGCCGAGGAGACTGCGCGGGCCCTGGCCGCCGGTGAACCGCCGCCGCCGTTCCCGGCCGCCAGTGAGGATCCCAAAGAGGCCCCGACCGACGGGTCGGAGACGGAGACGGGCCAGCCGTGGACCGCGACCTACCAGGTCCTGCTGGACCTGTGCCATCTGGGAGTCGCCCCGGACAGTGCGGTGATGCAGGAGACCGCCCGCCTGGTCGCCCGCAACTGTCGCTGGGAGTGCGACGGGCTCCCGTTCTTCGCCGGCGAGGAGGACTGCTGCATCAACGCCGGCACGATCCTCATCGGCACCTACCTGGGCGTCGACGTCGACACCGTGGTGCAGCGGCTTCTGGCGGATCAGATGCCTGATGGCGGCTGGAACTGCTGGGCGCAAAGGCGACCGGCGCCGTCCTCCTTCGCAAGCACCCTGGCCGTCATCGACGCTCTGCTGCGGTGGGAGCGCCGTACCGGTGGATCCGACGAGGTCCGTCTGGCTCGCCGGAACGGAGAGGAGTACCTGCTCCGGCGCCACCTCTTCCGGTCGCTGCGCACCGGCGAGGTGGTGAACCCCGAGTGGATGCTGTTCTCGTTTCCCCCACGCTGGCGCTACGACGTGCTCAAGGCGACGGAGTACTTCGCCCTGCGTGGTGGCAGGGCGGACCCGCGACTGGCCGAGGCTGTCGAGCACGTCCGCGCGCAGCGGCGACCCGATGGCCGTTGGCTGCTCGAGAACACCCACGCCGGCGCGGTCCACTTCCGGTTCGAGGAGCCCGACGGGACGCCGAGCAGGTGGAACACCTTGAGGGCACTGCGGGTGCTGCGCTGGTACGACACGTCCGCCGCAAGCTAGGCGGGACAGGCGTCGTGAGTCGGTACGTCCAGTTATCGGACCGTGCCGTCGTGGTCGTACCGGGACCGGGCCCCGCTGGGTAGTGTCGCCGCTACCGACAAACCTTGGAGGAACACTCATGTCGCAGGTCAGGTCCCGCCTTCTCGGCTTCGCGGCGGTCGTCTCCGCCACCTCTCTCGCCCTCGCCGCCTGCGGCTCGAGCTCCGACTCCGGGGGCAGCACCGGCAGCAACCCCTCCGGCGGTCCGCAGCTCGTCAGCTCGGACGCCCTCACGGTGTGCACCCACCTGTCGTACAAGCCGTTCGAGTTCAAGGACGCCTCGGGCAACGTCGTCGGCTTCGACATGGACCTGGCGCAGAACGCTGCGAAGCAGCTGGGCCAGTCCAAGGTCACCATCGTCGACATCGACTTCGCCTCGCAGACCTCTGGCGCCGTGTTCGCCGCGAAGAAGTGCGACATGGCGATGGGCGCGGTCACCATCAACGACAAGCGCAAGCAGTCGGTGGCGTTCTCGACGCCCTACTTCAGCGCGACGCAGGCTCTGCTGGCCAAGAAGTCCGCGGGCATCACCGACCTGTCGTCCCTCAAGGGCAAGAAGCTCGGCGTCCAGACCGACACGACCGGTCAGGCGTACGGCGACAAGAACAAGGACGCCAACGGCTACGAGACCGTCGTCTTCGACGACCTGCCCACCGAGATCGCCGGCGTGCAGTCCGGTCGGGTCGACGCGGCGATCAACGACAACGGTCCGCTGCTCGACTTCGCCAAGACCAACCCGGACTTCGCGGTGGTCAAGGAGTTCGACACCGGCGAGCAGTACGGCTTCCTCTTCCAGAAGGACAACCCCAACGCCGCCAAGATCAAGGACGCCTTCAACGCGGCGCTGAAGAAGTCCATCGAGGACGGGTCCTACAAGGCGAGCTACAAGAAGTGGTTCGGTTCCGACCCGGCCGTCATGCCGACCGTCCCGTGAGGTCGTTGCCGTGACGTCTCCTGCAGCGGCGGGGCGAGTGCGCAGGCTCTCGCCCCGCAAGCGGGCCCAGCGCATCCGGTGGGTCCAGTACGGCGTCCTCGTGGCCGCCGTCGTCATTCTCGTGTCGGTCGCGGACCTGCCCCAGATCCAGAAGGTCTTCTTCCGGGGTGACCTGATCGTCGACACCCTGACGCAAGGGCTTGGCCGGGCCCTGCTCAACACGGCCGTGTACGCGTTGGGCGCGTTCGTCCTCGGCCTCGTGCTGGGCACGATCCTCGCTCTCATGCGTCTGTCGTCCGTCGGTCCCTACCGCTGGATTGCGACGGTCTACATCGAGTTCTTCCGGGGCCTGCCGGCGATCATCGTGCTCCTGGCCTTCGGGTTGCTCCCGCTCGCCTTCCCCGGACTCGAGATCCCCTTCGGCATCTACGGAACGGTGTGGAGCGCGCTCGGCATCGTCGCGGCCGCCTACATGGCCGAGACGATCCGCGCCGGCATCCAGGCCGTGCCGAAGGGGCAGGTCGAGGCGGCCAGGTCACTCGGTATGCCGGCTGGTGCCGCGACGCGGAAGATCGTTCTCCCGCAGGCGTTCCGGATCGTCACCCCGCCGCTGACGAACGAGCTCATCCTCGTCGTCAAGGACAGCTCGCTCGCGTACATCATCGGGCTGTCCTCGACGTCGTTCGACCTGACCAAATACGGCCGAGACCTCGCCAACACGAACGCGAACCTCACGCCGCTCGTCATCGCGGGCCTCTGCTACCTCCTCATCACGCTGCCGCTCACGTTCGCGGTCCGGCGGATGGAAGCCAAGTCTGCGAGGGCCCGATGACGACCCACCCGTCCCCCACGCGTACGTCCTCGGCGCCCGGCGACGCGGTCGTCGAGATCACGGACCTACGCAAGTCCTTCGGGTCGGTCGAGGTGCTGACGAACATCACGACCTCGATCAGCCAGGGCGAGGTGGTCTGCGTCATCGGGCCCTCGGGCTCCGGCAAGTCCACCTTGCTGCGCTGCATCAACCTGCTCGAGCAACCCAGCGGCGGCAGGATCCGCGTCGAAGGCATCGACGTCACCGACCCCGACTGCGACATCGACCGAGTGCGCAGCCGGATGGGGATGGTCTTCCAGCAGTTCAACCTGTTCTCACACCTGACCGTCCTCGACAACTGCACCGTCGCGCAGCAGGTCGTCCACAAGCGCGACAAGGCCCAGGCCGAGCAGATCGCCCGCGCCAACCTGGAGAAGGTGGGCCTGGCGGAACGGGCCGACGCCTTCCCCGCACAGCTCTCCGGCGGCCAGCAGCAGCGGGTCGCGATCGCCCGCGCGCTGTCGATGGAGCCGGACCTCATGCTCTTCGACGAGCCGACCTCGGCCCTCGACCCCGAGCTCGTCGGCGACGTGCTGGCGGTGATGCGACGGCTCGCGTCCGAGGGCATGACGATGATCGTGGTGACGCACGAGATGGCGTTCGCGCGAGAGGTCGCCGACCGCGTCATCTTCATGGACGGCGGCGTCATCGTCGAGGAGGGGCACCCCGACCGCGTCATCGGCGACCCGCAGCACCATCGCACCCGCACCTTCCTCAAGCGGGTGCTCGACCCGACGCACGTCGACCCGGATGCCGATGTTGAACCCGGCGACGACCGGCGCGCCCAGATCAAGGAGGCAGAGCTCAGCGCGCGGGCCGAGCCCCGCGTGTCGAGCGACCTGCGGGACCAGCGCTTCTGATGCCGGCCGGTGAGGTCGCCGTCGTCGGCGGCGGGCTGATCGGGCTGTTCAGCGCCCACGAGCTCGTCGAGCGAGGGTATGCCGTCACGGTCGTCGAAGCCGGAGGCGGGCTCGGCGGGGGTGCGGCTCGCGTCAACGGAGGCTGGGTCTGCCCCGCGCGCAGCGACCCGCTCCCGTCGTGGGGTGTCGTTCGCGACGGCATACGCTCGCTCGTCTCGCCCGGGAAAGGCAGCTTCCTGCTGAGCGCGCGAGCGCTCCCGCGGGTGGCGGGCTACCTCGCGCGGTTCCTGGCCAGCTCGGGCGGACATACGTTCAAGCGGTCCTGGGACGATCTCGACCTGCTCAACCGTCGCACGGCCACGCTCGTCGACGAGATGGTCGCGGCTCGGGTCATCGACGACCTGCAGGACGAGGGGTTCCTCATGCTGCACCCGACCCGCGAGGAGGCGGAGGCGTCCCGGGCATCCCTCCTCTCCGTCTCGCGACGCGGCCTCTGCCCGCCGCCCGAGCCGATCCTGGAACGGCGGGCGCTGCTGAGCCTCGAACCGGGTCTCGGTGACGCAGCCCAGTTCGGTTTCGTCCATCGCGGCGACCGGTGGCTGGACCCGTCACGGCTGGTGGACCGACTCGGCTCGTCCTTGAGGTCACGAGGCGTACGCGTCCTCGAGGACACGCCGGTCCTGGCGGTGCGCCAGCGAGGCACGCGCGTCGAGCTCGCCACGCGCTCCGGCACCGTCGAGACCGGCCACGCCGTCATTGCCGCCGGCGCCTGGTCCGAGCAGCTGCTGCGGCCACTGGGCATCCACGGCTACGTGACCCCGGGCAAGGGCTACAGCTTCACCATCCACCCCGAGCACCCACCGACTCACGTGCTGCGGCTCGGCGACACCCACGTCGGCGTGACGCCCATGGGAGGCCGCACGCGGGTGCTCGGCATGGTCGAGCTCGACGGGACGCCAGAGGGGCTGCGCGCCGGACGCATCGACGTCATGAAGCGCAAGGCGGCGCCCTACCTGACCGGCGTCGACTGGGACGCCAGCACCGACGAGCAGGTCGGGCCGCGTCCAATGACGCCCGACGGCAAGCCGCTCATCGGCTGTGCACCGGGCGCGGACCGCGTCGTCGTGGCGACCGGGCACAACATGCTCGGGCTCAGCCTCGCGGCTCCCACCGCGACGCTGGTGGCTGATCTCGTCGAACGAGGTTCCGCCGCAAGCGTTCCCGCCTTCGACCCGATGCGCTTCACGCGCCGACGCCGCTAGGCCCAAGAGTGGTGCCTACTGGCTAACCGGTCATTCGGACGGGACGGGCGCCTCAGACGTCGGTTCGGTGACGCCGCCGCTGCTGCCGGTCAAGGACGGGCGCCGCAGGAAGGCCACCCGTAGGGCGAGGGAGATCGCGGACGTCGCGGTGACCGCCGCCAGAGCCACCAGAGGGCTGCCGAAGAGTGCGCCGATGGCTACGAGGAACAGCCGACCGTCCCGGCCACCCAACAGCAGACCGAGCGCCCGTTCGGGGGCCGGCGGCAGTCCCAGTGCTGCGGCGCGGTCCTTCGTCGCCATGGACAGCAGGGCCCCGGCCGTCGCCGCCACAGTGAGCGCCAGCACGACTCGGGGGTCGTGCGCCTCCACGGCCCACAGACCCAGACCAGCCAGGATCGCGGCGTCGCCCACGCGGTCGAGCACGCCGTCGAGCAGCGCTCCCTGAGGCCTGCCCCGCAGCTGGAGTCGGGCGACCTCTCCGTCGACGCCGTCCGCGACGGAGCTTGCGTGCACCAGGAGCGCGCCTGCGACGCCTTGTCCCGTGGCCAGTAGCACCGCGCCCGCCAGGCCGAGCAGGAAAGCGACCACCGACACGACGTCAGGGTCAGGACGCCACCTGGCCAGCAGCATCGACAGCCGGGTCGACACGGGACGGTTGAGCCAGCGGCTGACGGGCCCATCCGCATCCTTGCCGAGCGAGCCGCGCAGAGCGGCCGCCGCTGCCCGTGCGTCCTCGGGAGTGTCCACGTCCTGCCACCAGCAGCCGTCGGGCAGCGCAGCCACCTGCAGCGGCGACTCCTGGGCGAGCCGGGTCACAGCCCCTGCCAAGGTGTCGTCGCCCTCGAGCGCGACCTCTGCCCGGCAGCGGAAGATGTCGGGGGGCAGCAGGAACGCGCCGCAGTCGATGCCGGGCTCGTCGAGGGCCTTGCCGAACGCGACCACGGCCCCGTCCACCACCCGAACCCTGGTTCCCTCCTCCCAGGCGGCAGGTCCCGGAGAGGGGTCGACGAGCACGGCCGGCGCGCCCGCCTCCAACAACCGGTCGACGGCTCCGTCGCCGAAGACATGGTCGGCGGTGAGCAGCACGAAGAGCTTCTCCCCGGCGACCAGGTCCTCGACGGCCTCCAGCGACGCGCCGTTCCCGTCCTGCCACCGCTCCGCGTACGCGGTCCGGACCCGGCCGGGTGCCAAGCCGTCGACGAGTGCCGCGACCGGCCCGGCACTGTGGCCCACGACCACCACGACGGACTCGATGCCGGCGGCGAGCAGGGTCTTCACCGCTCGCTCGACCAGGGTCAAGCCACCCAGCCGCAGCAGCGCCTTCGACCCACCGCCGGTCAGGGCGCTGATCCGCTCGGACCGGCCGGCAGCCAGCACCACACCGACTCGCGGCAGCCGCGACGGGCGCGAGATGAGCTCCCCGGCCCCAGCCACCGTCACCTCCATATAGGTTCACTGTCCACTGTGAGCGACTCATCGTCCGTCCCCTCTGACCGTAGCCGATCTGCTGGGCGGTCCGCCGATGATGGACGAACCCGCCGCGGACGGCTCACGCCGGGCCATTGTGGTCGGGCCCGCGACGGCGACAGACTGGCGACATGAGCCTCGACGCCTTCCTGTCGACGCCTGACGACGCGGAGACACTCGACGTCTTCTCGAACGCGTTCAGCATTGCCGTCCCGGCGCACCGAACCGGGGGTGCGGTCTCGGCCGTTCAGGGCACGTTCCAGGCGGGAGGGTTCGCGCCGCTGCCACACGTGCATCGAGACGAGGACGAGCTCTTCTATGTGGTGGATGGGGCCTTCGACTTCCGCCTGGGGTCGGAGCTGCGTCGCGGACCTGCGGGGTCGTTCGTCTTCGTTCCGCGCGGAATCTTGCACGGCTTCACCGCCGCGGGCGAGGGGCCGAGTCGACTCGTCTTCTTCCACCTGCCCGGCATCGACGGGTTCTTCCGGGAGCTCGCCCTCCTGACGGAACCGGACCCGTCGGAGCTGCGCGAGGTGATGAACCGGTGGGGCATGGACGTGCCCGGCTGATCCGGTGCAATTCGGCTGCCCGGTCGGCTTCCGCGGCTCGCCCGTTCAGGCAGCGGGAAGAGCGCGGGCCAGCATTCGGTGCGTTTCTGCAATGACATCGGCGGCCAGAGGGCCTTCGACCTCCAGCTGCGGATAGAGCCTTCTGGGCCAGAGTGCCTGCACGCCTCGCGTGGTGAACGCGCCGCCGATCAGCGGCCAGTCCGCCTCGACGAAGCAGAGCACACCGCGCACGGGCACCTCGACGTCGAGGAGGCCGCGCACGACATCCACCTGCTTGAGCACTCCGTCGACGAGTTTCGTGCAGTCGCGCGAACCGACGAGCAGCCGCTCCTCGCGAGGTCGGAGTAAGCCGCCTTCGACCTTGACGCGAGGGCGGCCCCGGTACTTCTTGGCGTCGATGACGTAGACGCCGCTGGCGGTCACGGCGATGTGGTCGATGTTCGCCCTGCTCTTCGGGATCCGGCGATCGTGAAGCAGCCGAACTGTGTCTGATGCCAGCTGGTCGAGGCCTTTGCCGAGTCGCTCTTCTCCCGCCGCGCCGACATCCCAGGCAGTCGTCGACTGCCGCTCGTCGGAAAGCGCGAGGATGAGGCCGCCGAGCTTCGGGTGCCTGCCCCGTATGCGTGCTTCGCGCTTTGCCTTGCGCCGCTCGAACTCGCGCCGCGCCGAGGCTCCCGCAGTGCCGCTCTCAACCTCGTCGACGTCAAGTGGCTCAAGAGCCGCTGCGGTCGGTGCCGGTGTCGGACTGCCCTCATCATGGGCGACACATCTGACGGTCTTGCTCGTACGCTCGTAGACCGCCTGGGCTTTGGCCGGAAGGTCCGCTCCACAGACTCGACATACTCCCGCGTAGCGCAGGCGCATGAGCTTCTCGTCGACTTCCCCCTCCACGGGCACACCGTAGGGTGAATGCCCTTCGCGAACATGAAAAACGGCGGACTCGACTTACGCCGCAGTGGGCCAAGAATGTCGGATGAACCGGAGGGTTAGGGTTCGCGCATGATCGACTTCCAGAACGCCAGCTACGTGAAACTCAGCCAGGTCGACTACGGACAGGTCGCTGGCCAGATCGACCCCCTGCTCGTCGAGGGTGAGCAAGCATTCGTGGCTTACAAGGGCATGCGCGACTACGTCGTCTTCACCAGCAAGCGCATCATCGCCGTGAACGTTCAGGGAATCACGGGGAAGAAGAAGGACTTCACGTCTCTCCCAATCACGAAGATCCAGGCCTTCTCCGTCGAGACCGCAGGCACCTTCGACCTGGATGCCGAGCTGGAGCTCTGGTTCTCAGGTCTCGGGAAAGTCAGGTTCGAGTTCAGCGGCAGGACTGATGTCGCCTACCTGAACAAGCTCGTCGCTCACCACGTCCTGTGAAGACCCGCTCATTCGCCTCGTGGTTGCCCTCAGGACGGAACACTCCTGGTGCTGCCGGCTCAGGCATCCTGACGAGAGGGTCCTCGAAGGCGGCGGGCTGCGGCTGCTGAAGCCCGGGCTCGCGTCGCCCGACGACAGGAGTCGGGCGACGAGAGGCCAGTAGGGTTGTGCTGACTACTTCCCGATGTTGGCGGTCGCTAGGGGCGGGCACATGGATGCGTCACGGCCGCAGGCCGACGAGCAGGACAGCGAGGACCTTCCCATCGGGGTCCTGCTGTTCATCGCCGCCCGGGCGATGGAGAGCGCGAACATGGAAGGGCTCGCCCGCGCCGGCTTCACCGACATGACGCTCGCCCAGGCACGCATCGCAGCGCGAGTTGAGCCCGGCGGGTCGCGGGTCTCCCAGCTCGCCGAGGCAGCCCAGGTGACCAAGCAGACGGCCGCCTTCCTGGTCGAGCAGCTGGAACGCGCGGGCTACGTGGAACGAGTCCCCGACCCCACCGACCGCCGAGCCTCGCTGGTCAAGATCGCCGCGCGAGGCCACGCCGCGAGAGAGGCGGTCCTGCCGGCCCTCGCCGAGGCGGAGGCGCAATGGCTGGCGCACATCGGGCCCGAGCGGATGGCGCAGCTGCGCGAGACGCTGACGCTGTTGCGTGAGGTCACCGACCCCTATCTGGACGGGCGAAACCCTCGACAATAGACAGATTATCTGTCTAATCTGGAGTGAGGCGCTCGACTCCGGAGGAGCATCATGACCACCACGGCGCGCATGAGCATGGACGAGAGCTGGCAGGTGGTCGCCGAGCAACGGCTGGCCCTCGCGGACCTGCTGGCTGGGTTGTCGGAAGCGGACTGGGAGAAGCCGTCATTGTGTGCCGGCTGGCGGGTGCGTGACGTCGCGGCCCACGTGACCCTGATCCCCATCGCACCCTCGCCGAGCAGCCTGCTGGTCGACTTCGTGAAGGCTCGCGGCAACTACCCCCGCTTCAACACCATGGCCAGCCGACGACGCGCGACGCGCACGCCCGAACAGCTCGTGCACGACCTGCGCAGCACCGCCGGGTCGCGCACGGTGCCCCGCCCCGCCAGCCCCGCCAACGTGATGTGGGACCTCCTGGTGCACGCCCAGGACATCGCGATCCCGTTGCACATCGACGTCCCCACGCCACCGCGCGCCGGTGCCGCGGCGGCTACCCGGATCTGGGAGCTCCGCTGGCCGTTTGCCTTCGGGGCCAGGCGCCGGCTCGAGTCGTTCACGCTGACGGCAACCGACGCCGACTGGACGATCGGCACCGGCCCCGAGATCGCGGGCCCGATCTCGGCGATCCTGCTGCTCCTGACCGGCCGCACCGAGGCGGCCACGCCCCTGCTCACCGGCGCGGGCCTGCGCACGCTCACGACCTCGAGCTGAGGTCAGACGCGGACGACGGTCATCCCGGTCGATGCAGGCTGGTCCATGGTCGCGAGCGCGACTCCGGCTTCGTCGAGGCCGATGACCTGTCCGACGAGCTCGGCGGGTCGGAGGGCGCCCTCCTCGATGAGCCTGAGCATCGCCGGGTAGTCGCGGGCGGGCATGCCGTGGGAGCCGTAGACCTCGAGCTCCTGGGCGATGACGAGGTCCATCGGCAGCGGCGGCGTCGACGCAGCGCCGAGCAGCAGCCCGGCCTGGACGTGCCGGCCACGGCGGCGCAGGCTGCGCACCGAGGCAACTGCAGTGGCCGGAGAACCGAAGGCGTCGATCGAGACGTGCGCGCCACCTCCGGTGACCTCACGCACCAGCGCCGCCGCGTCGTCAGTCCCGGCGTCAACGACGCCAGCAGCTCCCAGCGACGAAGCCCGTTCCAGCGCAGCCAGATTCACATCGACAGCGATCACCCTCGCACCGAGCGCCACGCCGATCATCACCGCTGACAGCCCGACCCCGCCGCACCCGTGCACCGCGAGCCACTCACCAGAACCAAGCCGTCCGTGCGTCGTCAGCGCGCGGAACGCCGTCGCGAACCGGCAGCCCAGCGACGCCGCCGTCACGAAGTCGACCGAGTCGGGCAGCCGCACGAGGTTCGTGTCGGCGCCGTGGATCGCGACGAGCTCGGCGAACGACCCCGGGCCCGTGAAGCCCGGCTGCGTCTGGTCGGGACACACCTGCGCCTCACCGGCGAGACACCACGAGCAGCGCCCGCACCCGCAGACGAACGGCACCGTCACCCGGTCGCCGACCGCCCAGTCACGCACACCAGACCCGACCGTCGCCACGACACCGGCCAGCTCGTGACCCGGCGTGTGGGGCAACGCCACGGGGTCGTGCCCCTTCCACGCGTGCCAGTCGGAACGGCATACGCCCGTGGCCTTGACCGCGACGACGACGCCGCCATCCGGGCACGCGGGCGGCGGCACCTCCCGCACCACCGGCATACGCCCGTAGTCGTCGTAGACGACCGCCTTCACGACGCGCGCGGGTCGTCGAGCACGTCGCGCCACGAGTGCTGCGGCGAGTAGCCGAGCAGGTCGCGCGCCTTGTCGATGGAGTAGAACGTCTCGTTGCGCCCCATCGTCCGCCGCTGCTCGACCCCGTCGTAGAAGCGCTCGCGCACCTCGTCGGTCGTCGCCGCCACGGACATGTCGGCGTTGGCGACGTTGAAGACCTCGTAGCCGAGCCCGTCGACCTCGAGGCACCGCTGCACCATGAGGCCGAGATCGCGAGCGTCGATGTAGGCGAAGAGGTTTCGCCGCCGCAGTGTCGGGTCCTCGAGGAACGGCGGGAACATCTCGGCGTACTCGTGCGGCTCGATGACGTTGTTGATGCGCAGCCCGTAGATGTCGACGCCGGTGCGGGCCTGGAACGAGCGCGCTGTCACCTCGTTCGCGACCTTCGACATTGCGTACGAGTCCTCCGGCACCGTCGGGTGCTCCTCGTCCACCGGCACGTAGAGCGGCCTGCGCTCACCCTGCGCGAAGCACACGCCGTACGTCGTCTCGGACGACGCGAAGATCACCTTCCGGATGCCGAGCCGCGTCGCCGCCTCGAGCACGTTGTAGGTGCTGAGCACGTTCGTCGCGTACGTCTTCGCGTCCGACGTGAGCAGGATCCGCGGGACTGCGGCGAAGTGCACGACGGCGTCGTATGCCGGCTTGGTCGCAAGCTCCAGCTCGTCGAAGCGCGCCAGTCCCGCGAGCGCCGAGTACGTCTCGCCGACGTCGGTGAGGTCGACGGCGAGGTCGTCGACGGCGGGGTGGCCCAGCGGGACGAGGTCGGCGTTGGTGACCTGGTGGCCCTGCTCGGCGAGGAACGGCGCGACGTGCCTGCCGGCCTTGCCGCTGCCACCGGTGAAGAAGATGCGCATGTCCCGATCCAACCACCGACTAGCCGAGACACCCGATCGTCCGGCTCGCGCGGCATGCTGGGTGAGACAGGACCGACGAAGGAGGCACGCGTGGCTGACCACGAGACCCGGGAGCAGGACGAGAGTCCCGTGACCGACAAAGCCAGCGCCCTCCTCGGCCTGCACTCCGGCCCGGGCTTCGTGCTGCCCAACGCCTGGGACGCCGGCTCGGCGCGCATCCTCGAGCAGGTCGGCTTCCCCGCCATCGCGACGACCAGCGCCGGGATCGCTTGGGCGAGCGGGGTGCCCGACGGCGGGCCCATGACCCGCGACGCGATGCTCGACCACGTATGCCGCATCGTCGCCGCCGTCGACGTGCCCGTGACCGCCGACCTCGAGGCCGGCTACGGCGCCACCCCCGAGGACGTCGGTCGCACGATCGAGCTCGCCGTCCAAGCCGGAGCCGTCGGCGCCAACCTCGAGGACATCACCGGCGGGCGCCTCTTCGACGTCGAGGAGGCCGTCGACCGCATCGCTGCCGCACGGGCCGCTGCACCGAAGGGCAGCTTCGTCGTCAACGCCCGCACCGACACGTACTTCGCGGGCGTCGAGGGCGACGTGTTCGCCCAGACGGTCGGGCGCACGACGCGCTACCTCGACGCCGGGGCCGACTGCGTCTTCGTCCCCGGTGTCGTCGACGCCGACACGATCCGCCGGCTCGCCGAGGCCATCCCCGGCCCGCTCAACATCGTCGCCGGCCTCGCCAACACCATCGACGCCCGCACGCTCTTCTCCCTCGGTGTCGTGCGGGTCAGCCTCGGCGGCAGCCTCGCCCGCGCCGCCCTGAGCATGCTCGAGCGCGCCGGCCGAGAGCTCCTCGACACCGGCACGCTCGGCTTCCTCGACGGGGCGATCGGCTACGCCGACCTCCAGCAGCGCTTCCGGAGGTAGCCGTCAGGCAAGACCACCGAACGGGCGCACCTCGACCTTGCCGCGGCACGCCTTCGAGCCCTCGGCCGCGAGACGCTCGGCCGTGTCGCGGTCCGGCGCGTCGATGACCCAGAAGCCGCCGATGACCTCCTTGGCCTCCAGGTAGGGGCCGTCGGTGACGACGGGCTGCTCGCCCTGGCCGTCGACCACGGTCGACTGCCTCACCGGCTCGAGACCACCGGCGAACACCCAGTAGCCGTCGGCCTTGAGCTTGTCGTTGAAGGCGCCCGTGTCGGCGAACGCCTGCTCCATGTCCTCCTTCGAGCCGTAGTTGCCGAACTCGTTCATCTCGGCAGGGCCGTGCACGGCGAGCAGGTAGTGCGTCATCCCAGTTCTCCTCTGTCTCGGGCGGTCCGGTCGACCGTCCTTCACCCCCACGTCGAACGACGGCCGGCCGCTTCGACAGGGGTCTCAGGACTTTTCGCACCGATCCTGTCGGAGCGCGGTCAGCTGGTCGACCGGAAAGACGCCTCGAGCGCGTCGAGCACGGCTGTGCGCTCGCGGCGGGCGATGAGGCCCAGCACGGGGGTCGCGAGGTGGTACGCGCCGTGCGTGCGCAGCGACACGTGGTGGCGCACGAGCGTCGCGCCGTCACCGGCATCCTCGAGCGTGTATGCCGGCCAGCCCTCCATGTTGAGCCGCCCGGACTTCGTGCGGTCCCACCAGTGGTACGTCAGGGTGCGCGGCGCGTCGAGCTCGGCGATCTCGCCGGGCGTCGGGCCGAAGAGGGTGTGGTCGACGTAGGTCGTGCCCACCGCCGGGGTGCCGGTCGACGTCTGCTCTGAGCGCCGGCGGATGCTGCCCTTGCTGGGCATCCACTGGTTGTACGCCTCGATGTCGACCAGCCGCGCGAACACCTCGGCCGGGGGCGCAGCGACGCGTCGCTCGAGCATGAAGTCGACGGCACCCATGGACCGAGAGTAGGGGCGCACGCTGGGAGTCCGCTCGGCAACGGCGGGAGAGGTCCTGCCACTTCAGGACGCCGATCGTCCGGGTGGGCGCCTACCGTCGGTACATGGCCATCGCCCGATACCCCAGCTTCGTCCTCGACTGCCCCGACGCCGGGGCGCTCGCCACCTTCTACGGCACCATGCTCGACTGGACCATCAAGACGTCCGACGACTGGGCCGAGATCCGCGACACCGAGACCGGCAACTGCATCTGCTTCCAGCAGGTCTCGGACTTCACGACGCCCCAGTGGCCCGGCCAGCAGGTGCCGCAGCAGATGCACCTCGACGTCATGGTCGACGACCTCGACGCCGCCGAGAAGGAGGTCGTGGCCCTCGGCGCGACGAAGCACGAGCACCAGCCCGGCCAGTCGTTCCGCGTCTTCCTCGACCCCGCCGGTCACCCCTTCTGCCTCTGCGTCGACTGACCCAGCACGCAACTCACCCGCGGCCCGCCCCCCACCCCTTTCTCCTGCAATCGAGAGAACGCTCCGTCACCCATGCGAGGTGACGGAGCGTTCTCTCGATCGGAGCGCCGCAGCGAGGGGAGGGCGCGGGACCGAGTGGACCGTCCTCCGGGGCGCGTCGTCCGCTGACATGATGACGACCATGCAGGAGGACGCGGACGGGCAGACCGAGACCCGCGCCCTGCTGGCCGAGCTCGGCACGGCCATGATCGCCACCGGCCAGCCGGTCCAGGAGATCGAGGAGGAGCTCGCCGAGGTGAGCACCCGCCTCGGCTACCCCGAGGTCCAGACGGCCGTCGGACCCACGGGTCTCATGGTCACGCTCACGCCCGGCGGCCCGAGCACCTACCGCTCGGCTGCGGCCGGGCTGCGCCTGCACCAGTCCGCCAGCGTCCGCCTCATCCGCCACCAGCTCGTCGTGGGTGAGCTGACGATCGCCGCCGCCCGTGACGAGCTCGCCGCCACGACAGGGCGCCCCGTCCAGCAGCCCGCGTGGCTCGTGGCCCTCGCCTGGCCCGTGCTGGCCGTCGGCATCGCGCTCATCCTCCAGCCGGGCTGGGCCAACGTCGCCGCGGCGGCCGTCGGGGCGCTCGTCGTCCTCGCGCTCGTCCAGCTCGCCGAGCGCTACGAAGTGGTCAAGGCGCTGCTCCCGACCCTCGCCGCGTTCGCCGTGTCGCTGCTCGTCTTCGGCGCCGCCGATGCCGGGCTGCTCGCGGGACCGCTGCGCACCGTGCTGCCGCCGCTCGCCGTCCTGCTCCCCGGAGCCCTCGTCGTCAACGGCATGTCCGAGCTCGCGGCCGGGCACATGCAGGCGGGGTCGGCCCGGCTGAGCTACGGGCTGGCGCAGCTCGGCCTCTTCGCGCTCGGCCTGCTCATGGCCACCGCGCTGCTCCGGGTGCCCACCTCGACCCTCGTCAACCAGCGCGTCGACGACATCGGCTGGGCCGGCGCCCCGGTCGGGCTCGTGCTCATCGGCGCGAGCATCTGCCTCATGGAAGGCGTCCCGCTGCGCATGCAGGGCTGGGTCCTGCTCGTCCTCAGCCTCGCCTTCGGTGCGCAGCTCGCCGGGCAGCAGCTCGGCACGATCGCCCTCGGGGGCTTCCTCGGCGCCATCGCGGCCAGCCTCGGGGCGAGCATCGTCGAGCTGCGCCGCCCGCAGCTGCCGCGCCTCGTCCTCTTCCTGCCCGCGTTCTGGCTGCTCGTTCCCGGCAGCCTGGGCCTCGTCGGGGTCACCGAGCTGGCCGCCGGTCGCGAGTCGGCCACCGACGTCGCCCTCGGCCTGCTCGGCGTGGCCATCGCCATCTCGCTCGGCCTGCTCGTCGGCTCGTCGATCGGCCGAGCCCTGCGCGGCCGGCTCGCCGCATCGCCCGCACCGACGCCGCCGCCGACGGCACCTGCCACCTGACCGCGGCCCGCGCTCGGCAGATCCCCTGAACGAGAGAACGCTCCGTCACCCCATTTGCGGGTGCCGGAGCGTTCTCTCGATCGGAGCCACGCGCGTGACTCAGCGTTCTCTCGATCGGAGAGGAGAGGGGAGAATGCCGGCGCCGGTCAGCGGATGCGGGCGAGGTCGACGGTCCAGACCGGGTTGCCGGGCACGGCCGCGACCCGGTCGCCACTCGCGAAGCGCGTGGACGGCTGGAGAAGGGGGACGAACGGCCCCCGGTTGTTCATCGCCTGCTGCCAGGCGGCATACGCGATCTGACGGTCGTCACCGATCGAGTCGCGCGCCTTCTGGGTGAGCGAGTCGACGAGCGGGTCGAGGCCCGGCACGAAGCCGGCGCGCGAGCCGACCAGGCCACCCGGCCCGAAGGCGAGGTAGTTCTCCGGGTCGGGGTAGTCGGGGCTCCACGCCCACAGGCTGAGGCCCGTGAGGCCGGCGCGGTAGGCGGCGAGCGCCTTCTGGGCCGGCTGCGGGTCGAGTCGGACCTTGATGCCGACCTCGCCGAGCTGCTTGGCGACGGCGGCGGCGATGGTGCCGGCGGGCAGCCCCTGGATGGGCACGTCGGCGGCATACGTGAGGGGGATCGGCTGGCCCTTGTAGCCCGAGCTGCGCAGGGCTGCCCGCGCAGCGGTGAGGTCGTGGGCCGGCACGACCGGCAGGGTCACGACCGGGGTGGGGCGGCCGTCGGCGCCGGTGGTCGTGCCGTCGCTCGGGGTCGTGGGAGAGGCGGTGGCGCCGGTCGGGGCGCCGGCCGAGGACGAGGTCGTCGTGGGCGCGGGGGTGCCGGACGGACCGCTGGGGCCCGACGTGCCCGTGCCCGTGCCCGACCCGCCCGACCCGCTCGACCCGCTCGACCCGTTCCCGCCCGTCGAGGCAGGCAGGTCGTCCAGGGCGCCGACGATGCCGGCCGGGATGAGGCCGGGAGCGGACGCGGCGCCGGGGACGGCCTGTGCGAGCGCGTCACGGTCGACGCCGCGGCGGATCGCCTCGGCGAACCGCGGGTTGGCCGTCCACGCGTTGACGGCCGCCTTCTGGTCGAGCGCGAGGTAGGTGAGCGTGCTCGACCGCATCGAGGTCACCGTGACCGCCGATGCCGGCGGACGCGCCGTGGCACCGTCGGCCTGCGTCGGCGACAGGTCGAGCACGAGGTCCGCCCTGCCGGTGCGGACGGCGTCGAGCTGCTGTGCGGGCGCGAGGTTGCGCACGACGACCGTGGTGAAGGCGGGCGCGGTGCCGCGCCACATCGGGTTCGCGGCGAGGCGCACTTCGGAGGTGCCGCGCACGCTCTCGATGACGTAGGGACCCGAACCGGCCGAGTGCTGCGAGAGGTAGCCGCTGGCCTCGTCGCCGGGCCCGATCGTGCCGCCGTGCGACCTGACCGCGGCGGCGTTGAGGATGCCGAAGGCCGGGTTGGCGAGGATCGCCGGCAGGGCGAAGTTGGAGCCGGGCGAGGTGAGCGTGAAGGTGCGCTCGTCGACCTTGGTGACGCCGACGGTGCCGAGCATCGCTGCGGTGGGTCCGCCGAGCCCCTTGGCCCGCTCGATCGTGAAGACCACGTCGTCGGTGGTGACGGGTGTGCCGTCGGAGAAGACGAGGTCCTTGCGCAGCCGCATCGTCAGCCACTTGCCCTCGGGCGAGATGGTGTACTCGGCCATGCCGGGGACGACCTTGGTCGGGTCGTCGGCGTCGAGGGTCGTCAGCGTCTCGTAGAGCGCGTGCGTGAGCATCGCTCCGGTGCGGTCGAACTGGCGCGTCGGGTCCAGTGTCGTGTGGTCGAAGACGGCACCGACCACGAGCTGCTTCTGCTGGGTGGTCGGCGTGGCCGGTGGGGTCGACACCGTGGACGTCGCCGCCGGGGTGCCGCCGGCCGTCGAGGAGGACTGCGCCGTGCTCGTCGTGCAGCCCGCCGCCGCCAGCGTGAGCACGCCGACGGCCGCCACGAGGGCGGGGCGGGCAGGACGACGACGCATGGGCTTCCTTCGAGGACGCCCGGGACGGTGCCGGACGGGACTGCAGGGGCGCAACGACAGGGGCAGACACTGATGGCAGGTGGCGCCGCGGCAACCCGGTGCACCCCTGCCAGTGCCACCAGAGTCTAGCCGCCGCTCGCGGTGGCCCCGGCCTGCGAGGCGCTCGGCGCCAGCACGAGGTAGGCCTGTGCGAGAAGCACCACACCGATGGCGACCCACTTGCCGACGGGCAGCTCGACGCCGTAGCGCCAGCGGTCGACGAGCACGAGCCCGACCTGGAGCATGACGACCCAGCCCATCGTGACGAGGGCCAGCTCGGCATACCGGAGCGACGACGCGTACACCCAGAAGAGGACGAGGAAGGCGCCCGCGCCGAGCACGAGGGCGCGCACGCTGCCGTTCTCGGCCCACTCCTTGGCGAGGACCGCGCCCACGAGGTCGAGGCCGGCGAGGCAGACCATCGCGATCGTCGCCACCACGGGGACCGGCCAGGCGTCGGGCGCCTTGATGAGTGGGAAGACGTCGGTGACGCTCATGGGTGGGCCCGTCCTTCGGAGCAGGGCCCGCCCCCGCGAACAGGCCTCTCCCTCAGAGGGCGCCGCGGCGCCCGGTGATACGGGCCTGCCGTCAGGCTTCGAGGCGCTCGCCCAGGTGCCGGACGAGCGGCCGTATGCCGTTGCTGGTGTTCGCGACGACGGTCCACGTGAGCGACCGGCTGGGCACGTGCGCCGTGCGTGCCGAGACGCCGGCGTCGTAGCCGTTCATGACGACGCCGTCGCCGGCGGGCGCGAGCCAGAGGCCGAAACCGTAGCGGCGCCCGTCCCCGGGGTCGACGCTGCGCGGCCGCAGCATCTCGGCGACCCAGCGCTCGTCGACGACCCGTCCGCCGACGAAGGCGTCCCACAGCGCGTGGAGGTCGCCGACGGTCGTGTGCACGCCGCCGTCACCGCTGCCACGCACGGGCAGGTGCAGCACGTTAGTGCGCAGGCCGTGGTCGTCGAGGTAGCCGCGGGCGACGCTCGCCGGCAGCTCGTCGGAACGGAGGTATGCCGTGTGCTCGAGTCCCGCCGGCACGCAGACCCGCTCGGCCAGCACGTCGTGGAACGGCCGCCCGGTCACGCGTTCGACGACCAGGGCCAGCACGACGTAGCCGCCGTTGCAGTACGAGAACCGCTCTCCGGCAGCGAACTTCGTCGGGTGACCGCGCAGCGACGGCACGTAGTCGTCGGTCGTCACGAACTCGTGGACGGGCCTTGTCATGACGTAGTCGGACGGGCCGAAGTCCAGGTCCTCGTCGAGGTAGTCGCCGATGCCGGAGCGGTGCGCGAGGAGGTGCTCGACGGTGACATCGGGCGCGATGTCGGGCAGCTCGTCGCCGAGCAGGTCGCGCACCCGGGCGCCGAGGCCGACGCGGCCGTCGGCCACGAGGCTGACGACGGTCATGGCGGTGAGGCTCTTCGCGATGCTGGCGACGCCGAACTGCGTGTCGAGCGTGTTCGGCACCTCGAAGGCCCGCTCGGCGAGACCGTGCGCCGAGGCGTGCTCGATCACGCCGTCGCGGTCGACGCGGACCACTCCGGAGAAGCCGTGCTCCTCGACGAGCCGCCCGACCATGGCCGTGAGGTCCTCCACCGGCCCAACGTAGCCCCGGCGCCTCCTGGGGTCAGGCGAACTCGGCGACGAACCTCCTCAGCACGTCGTGCGCCGGCGACACGTCGGCCGCCCTCACCGACTCGATGATCGCGTCCTGCTCGTCGGGCCGGAAGTAGCCGAGGTGCGCGTAGGCGCGGATGCGCTCGACGAACGTCTCGAGCTCGAGCTCGGGATGGAACTGGGTCACCCACGCGCACGGGCCCACCCGGTAGGCCTGCACGGGGCATGGGTCGCTCGTGGCCACGACGACGGCACCCGGCGGGGGCTCGGTCGCAGCCTCCTTGTGCCCGACGAAGGCGGTGAAGGTGTCGGGCAGCGCGCGGAAGATCGGGTCGTCGGCTGCGGCGGCGGTCAGGCGTACGGTCGTGGAGCCCACGGGCTCGCCGTACGTGCGGTCCACGACCCCGCCGAGGGCGAGGCTCGTCGCGCCGATGCCGTAGCAGAGCCCGAGGTAGGGCACCTCCCGCTCGACGAGCTCGCCGATGAGCACGGTCAGCTCCTCCTCGACGCGGCGCTCGGCCGGCGACTTGGAGTCGCGCGGCTCGCTGACGGTGAACGGGCTGCCCCCGAGCACCACCCCGGCGTATGCCGTCACGTCGAGGGGGAGGAACGCGCCCTGCTCGATGCGCAGGTGCACGACGTCGTCGTCGCCCAGGCCGGTGAGGCGCAGGAACGCCTCGCGCTCCTGCTCGGCCAGGGCGTCGTCGACGCGGGAGGTGAGCAGCAGGAAGGGCCGGCGGCTCACGGCAGCAGGTCGTCGAGATACGTCGGCAGCATCTCCCACCAGGTCGGCCAGTCGTGGTCGTAGGCCGGGCCCCAGTCGTCGACGCGGTTGGGGATGCCCTTGGCGCCGAGCACCTCTGCGACCGCCCACGCCTCGCCCGGGTCCTCCCACCGGCCGCTGCCCGACGCGAGGATGACCATGCGGTGGCGCAGCGCGTCGAGATCCGGGCCGTCGAGGTCGGGCAGGAAGTGCAGCGGCGAGCTGAAGTAGAGGTCCTCGGTGAAGCGGCCACCGATGAACTTGTCGACGGCGTACGTGCCGCTCATGCAGACGGCCGAGTCGACAAGGTGCGGGTAGCGGCAGGTGATGGCCAGCGCGTTGAAGGCACCGATCGAGGCCCCCGCGACGACGACAGGCAGGTTGCCGCCCACGTCGGAGTGGATCGCGGGGATGACCTCGGAGGCCACGGCGTCGTGGAAGGCGTTGAAGAGAGCCATCCGGTACTCCGTCGACCCGACCCGCTCGGCCATCGCCTTGCCAGCGACGCTGTCGCACGAGTAGACCTTGGCGCGGCCGGCGTCGATGAGCGGCATGAGGTGGGCGATCATCTTGTGCCGCTCGACCTCCTCGGCGTCACCGCCCGCGGTGGGGAAGAGCAGCACGGGCATCCCGTAGGTGCCCCACCGGGCCACGGTGATGTCCTGGCCGAGACGGTCGGAGTGCCACCGGTCGGTCACCTTCATGGGTTGCCTTCCTTCTGGGTTGTGCCCGTCACTCGTAGACGAACTTCTGGGGTCCGGGGAAGATCCAGGAGAGGCCGTCGCCGAGGCGGTCGCGCCAGTTCTCCCAGTTGTGGCCGTCACGCGACTCCGTGTAGCGCACCTTCATGCCGGTGTGCCGGAAGACGGGGACCATCGACCGGTTCGGCGTGATGAGCGGCTCGTAGACGCCGCACGTCATGAAGATGCGGTCGACGACGGCGGAGGGCTTCTCGCGGAAGCGGTTGACGAACTTCACCACCGGGTCGAAGGCGGGTCCGCCGCCGTGGTCGAAGCCGATGTCGGTGAAGACGAGCGAGGCCGACTGCAGCATGAGCGAGCCGAAGTAGCCCGGGTAGCGCACCGCCGTGGACAGCGAGGCGATCCCGCCGAACGAGCTGCCCATGAGGCAGCGGGCCTCCGGGGTGTCGAAGAGCGGCAGCCGCTGGGTCAGCAGCGGCACGAGCTCGCGCGCGATGAAGCGGGCGTGCGGTGCGTGGTTCGGATACTCCTTGAGCCGGTCGCGCGGCGGCACGAAGACGGCGACGAGCGGGTCGATGTCGAGCCGGTGGATGAGGTTGTCGAGCACCGTCTTCATCGCCGCGAACTGGAGGAAGTCGGTGCCGTCGTGCACGACGAGCAGCGGGTAGCGCTGGGCCCGGTTGAAGCGCGCCGGCAGGTAGATCTGCACCGGCTGGTCGCGGCGCAAGGCCTTGCTGCGGATCTGCTCCTCGACGAGCGTGCCCTGCCGCGCCTCGGGGTCGAACGCCACCCAGTCGGGCACCCGGTAGCCGACCGCGGCGCACACCGACGACGACCCCATCGGGCTGTGCGCGAGGCGCGGGTTGAGGGGGTCGTTGAAGCGTTCGTACTGGTCGCCCTTGCGGATCTCGATCTGGTACTCCACCCGTGAGCCCTCGGGCAGGACCGTCGTCACCGCCCACAGGTCCGACTCGCCGATGCGCTTGAGCGGCAACGGGTCCGGCAGACCCACCACGCGGTGGCGAACCCACACCTCGTCGACGTCGCCGCGGTAGAGGAACGTCGCGCGCTCGCCCTCGATGATGGGGCAGCCGAACCGCTCGATGAACCGGTCGATGGCCGGCCCGTCGAGCGGCAGCCGTTGGCGCAGCTGGTTGACGGCGAGCCGCGCCGTGCGGGCCTGGGTGCTCACGCGGCCCCCTCGGTGACGACGGTGCCTGCGGTGGTCAGCACACGCGTACCGTCCGGGAGCACGGCGCGACCGTCGGCGTCGTGGGTGCCGAGCCGGATGACCGTGCCGGGGTCGAGCGGCACCAGGCGGTGGGCCGGGAAGCGCGCCGCGAAGACCGCCATCCGGTCCCGGTCGTCGAGGTCGAGGCGCCGACGGGCGTGGGGCAGCGGCACGAGACCGCGGACGCGCCCCATCCCGCGGTCGTGCACCTCGGGGGCGGTCACCCCGTGCGGCGCGAAGTCGTGGAAGAGGACGACGGGGTCGCACACGGCCATCGCGCCGGCCGACCAGGCGACGACGGGTGTCGTCGCGGGGATCGAGACGGCGAAGAGCCGCAGGGTCTCCATGAGCAGGCCGACGTGCCCGCCGGCCACGACGACGGCCGCCGCGGAGGACAGCAGCCCGGCGATCTCGGCGCGCTGGGCCGCGAGCGCCGCGCTGCCCCGGAGAACGTCGGTGGCCGCCGTCTGCTCGACGAGCCGGGCCACCTCGTACGCGTACCAGTCGTCGACGTCACGCAGCGCCTGCAGCGCGGACCGCTCCGCCCCCTCGCCGATGCCGTGCCGCGACGTGCGGTGGCGCACCGCGAAGACGGTGTCCCAGGCCGACTGGAGGCGCAGGCCGTAGAAGGCGCGCAGCTCGTCGTGCCGGGCCCGGTGGTCGAGCACGACGGCGCGCAGCTCGTGGTCGGCCTGCAGCAGCTCGAACGCCCGGCGGTAGAGGCGCAGGTTGACGCCCCGCCCGGCGAGGTGGCCGGCGAGCTCGGCGTCGTCGGACTCGCGCTCCTCCCAGCCGGAGTTGACCATGGCGATGGGCCCGTCGACGCCGAGGGAACGCACGATCGCGCCCACGGTCGTCGTGAACCGCTGGGGCCCGAGCAGGATCGTCGTCATCGAGTGCGCGCGTCAGCCGGCGTGCACGCGGATGGTGCTGCCGACGTCGTCGAGCATCGCCTTGACGGTGTCGTAGTCGGGGTGGCGCAACCGCACCCATGCGTTGGCCATGTAGCCGGCCTCGACCCCCTGCGTGGCGTGGCCAACCGGCGGGAAGTGGCCGTCGATGACCCACTCGCCGTAGCGCGCCTGGATCTCGTCGATGCCGCTGTAGCCGGTGATCGACCCGTCACGATCAGGGCGCAGCGCGACGATGCCGGCGGCATACGTCCGCTTCATCTGCTGCTCGGGGGCGCGGTGCGTGATGACGTGCGCCCACTCGCGGTAGACGTCGACCTCGTTCGCGGCGGAGTAGACGTCCCACGCGCCGACGCCCGGCGGGCGGCAGCCGATCTCGCTGAACTTCAGGCCCTTCGGGCCGTAGAACCACTCCATGTGCGTGGCCGACGTCTCGATGCCGAGGGCCGAGATGACGCGCCGGCCGAGCTCGCGCACCTCCGCGTAGAAGGAGTTGCCGGGCTCGTCGATGCGGTTGGTCGTGATGAACTGCGGCGAGATCCAGCGGTGGCGCATCGCCTCGAGCACGTTCGGGTAGTAGTGGGTCGCCCAGTCGTGCACGACGTGCCCGTCGAGCGTGATCGTGTCGTAGAAGCCCTCGTGGCCCTCGACGAACTCCTCGATGGCGATCGACGTCGCCCCCTCGCGGCCGTATGCCGCCAGCGCGTCCTCGAGCTCGCGATCGTCGTCGACGCGCACCGTGCCCTGCGCGCCGGCGCCGGCGCGCGGCTTGAGGATGAGCGGGTAGCCCTCGCGCTCGGCGAAGGCCCGCGCCTCGCCGGCCGAGTCGACGGCAGCGCTCGCGGCCGTCGGCACACCCGCCTGGCGCAGCGCCTCCTTCATCGACGGTTTGTCGCGGCACAACCACGTCGTGCGGACGCTCGTGCCGGGGATGCCGCACGCCTCGCGCACCTGGGCGGCGGGCATCGTGTGCGCCTCGACCGTCGCCTCGAGCGCGTCGATCCAGACCTTGTCCTGGAAGAAGCGCACCGCCTCGACCATCTGGTCGACGTTCGTGACCGACCCGACGCGGTAGTAGCCGCGCAGCGCCCCGAGGACCTCGTCGCCGAGGTGCCCCTCCTCGGACTCACCGATGCCGTAGACGTTGGCCCCCACCGAGGCGAGCGCGTGCACGAAGCGGCGCTGGTTCGCCGGGAACGACGGCTCCACGAAGATGATGTTCACCTCGCCGACGCTATCGGTAGGCCTGTGCGGATGCCACGGCTCGGGCGTTGGTGGGTGTGGCGCGATCTGCGCGGTTTGGGGTGTTCGCGACCCATGACGGGGTCAGACTGGGAGCGACCGCACCTCGGGCCGCCCTCACCCCTCAGGAGCAACCATGTCGAGCACCGTCCCCGACGCCACGTCGCCCGACCCCGAGCGCCAGAGCGCCGGCGTCGCTCGCGCCCGAGGCAGGCACCGCGCCACCCTCGAGGAGTCCCACTGGACCCTGCCGCTGGTCGCGCTCGGCATCCTCTCGATCGTGCTCGGCGTCCTCGTGCTCGCGTGGCCCGGCGTCACGCTGCTCGTCGTCGCGATCACCTTCGGTCTCGAGCTCGTCGTCGCCGGAGCGCTGCGCATCTCCACGAGCCGGCTGCTGCCGACCGAGCCCGCCTGGCTCAAGCCGGTGTCGCTGGTCCTCGGCGCCCTGTCGGTCGTCGCCGGCATCATCTGCCTGCTGCGGCCGGGCACCTCGCTGCTCGTCGTCGCGATCGTCATCGCCGCCGGCTGGCTCTCGGAGGGCGTCGCCGCCGTGGCGCAGGGCGTGCGCGCCGGGCGCAGCGCAACGGCCCGCACGTTCCTCGTCGCGAGCGGCGTCGTCTCCGTGCTCGCCGGCCTCGTCGTCGCGATCTTCCCCGGCTCGTCACTCGTGCTGCTCGCGCGGCTCGCCGGCGTCATGCTCGTCCTCATCGGCGTCGCCGAGCTCGTCACGGCCTTCATGGCCCGGCGCGCGGGGACGCCGGGCGCCTCGACGCCACGGCCTGCGCCGGCCTGACGGCGACCCCGCCCGACGGCATACGTGCTCAGCCCTGCGGGGCGTCCTCGAACTCGAAGACGCGGCGCACCTCGACCGAGACCTCGTCGAAGAGCGAGGCGAACCGCGACGCGAGCTCGACGGCCTCCTCCTTGCTCGACACGTTGACCAGGGCGAAGCCGCCGATGACCTCGCGGGCCTCGCTGAACGGCCCGTCGGTGACGGAGACGCCGGCGCCCTCCGTCTTGCGGATGACGGCACCGTCCTTGGTCTGGGTCACGCCCTCGGCGGCGAGCAGCACGCCCGACTCGGCGCACTCGTTCATGAGGTCGGCCATCGCGTCCTGGAACTCCTGGCTCGGGTTCCAGGCCTCGGGGCGGGCCTCGTCGATCTTGTGAATCATCAGGTAGCGCATCGGAACTCCTTGGGGTGCCGGCCGGGTCGGTCCCAGCCTCCACCACGACGTCGATCGGCGGCGCGCGGAGTCGACATTTCGAGGACCAAACCATCTGCCGGGAGCCGCGGGGGTCAGGAGGCGGGCAGCAGCACCTCGCCTCGGGGCACGAGCCGGTCGCACGCGTGCGTGACACCGTCGCAGGCCAGGAGCACGTCACCACTCCCGTCGTCGTGATGCACGAGCGCGAGGGCGAGGTGCCCGTAGGACCACGAGAGGTAGTGGTAGGCGTTCCGTTCCGGCAGGACCCACATCCTTCCGGTCCGGGTGTCCACCAGCGCCGAACCATGAGAGGGCGGCTCGCGCCCTTCCCAGGGTGCCAGCAGGAAGGAGCCATCGGCGCTGAGCCGCCCCCAGGACTCCAGCTCCGGGAGCGTCACCGCTGGCCGGTGGTCCGCCTTGAGCCTAGGGGCCGGCCCACCCAGGGCCGGGACCGCGCCATCGAGGCTCCCCCAGTACTGCGTCGAGTCGTGCACATCCACAGGAAGGAGAGCGCTGAGACTCTCGGGTGTCGGCTTCCCGGTCCACACGTCGGCGAACGCGCCGCTCACCAGGTCGATCCGGTGCACGGCGAAGTCCGATCGCCACACCACCTCGTGCGTCGAGACGTGCAGGAACCCGTTGCCCCCGTCGACGTGCTCGCGCCCGGCGAAGTCCCTCACCGCATCCAGTCCCGTGAACTGGCCGATCTCGCGCCCCTCGAGCGTGTCGTAGACCATGAGCGTGCCGTCGGGGTCGAACCAGGCGGCGAAGCCGCTGTCCGGGTCGCCTGCGGGCCCCGTCGGGGAGCGACCGATGACCCGCGGCACGCCGTTCCACGCGTGGTACCAGACGTCCTGGCGAGCCGGGTCGAGGTAGACGGCGCCCTCGCGCACCAGCGCGAGAACGCCCCCGCCCTCCGCGTTGACCAGCGGGACCGGCGTGGTCACGACGACGTCGCCGCGGTGCAGCCCGGCCGAGTCGTACCAGACCGGCCCGGCCCCCAGAGTCGGTGGGCGCGGGGCCGGCACCGGCCGGTCCGTGCCCCGGGAGACGAGGACGATGCCCAGGACCGTGGCCGCCAGCACGGCCGCCACCACCACACCTGCGGCCGTCCTGCGACGGTTCCGGCGAACCGTGCGCTTCACCGCCGCGACGTCGACCTCCGGCGCAGCGACCCGGTCGGCCAGCTCGTGAGCGGCCCGAGAGAGACGTTCGTCGAGCGTCATGACGTCGCCTCCTCGGCTCGCGGGGTGACCGGCTCTGCCAACATCTCGGCGAGCCGGTGGGAGGCGGCGTGGGCGTGGCTCTTGACCGTGCCCGGCGCCATGTCGAGCGTGGCGGCGATCTCGGCCTCGGTCAGGTCCTCGTAGTAGCGCAGGACCATCACGGCGCGCTGCCGCGGCGGCAGGCTGAGGACGGCGGCCCAGACGCGTTCGTGCTCGTCGAGGTCACGCACCACGTCGACCCCGTCCGGCTCGTCGGTCCTCAGCCCGGGCGACTCGTGCGACGAACGCCGGCGCCACCACGAGCTCGACTGGCTCACGAGCACCTTGCGCGCATAGCCCACGGGACGGTGCATCTCCTGCACCCGGGGCCACCGCTGGTAGACGCGCACCAACGTCGTCTGCAGGAGGTCCTCTGCTCGCTGGTAGTCACCCGTCATCAGGTACGCGGTGCGGAACAGCGTGGCGCTGTGTGCACGCACGAAGTCGGTGAACTGGTCCTCGTCGCTCGGTCGCATCTCGCCCTCCCTTACGACGCGCTGACCGTGGGAAACCTCCACACCCTGAACGCCGTGAGACGACGCGCGGGTTCAGTCGTGCGAGCAGTGGGCTGCACCTTCAGCATCCACCAGAGACACCCTGCAGACCGGGAGAGTCGACGAGGCGTGCTGGCGAGGCGTGCTGGCGAGGGGTGCGTCAGAGCCAGCCGCGCTCCTGGGCGACCCGGGCGGCCTCGGCGCGGGTGGACGTGCCGGTCTTGCCGATGGCGGCGGACAGGTGGTTGCGCACGGTGCCCGCAGACAGGTGCACCTGGCCGGCGATGGCGGCTACGGTGCCGCCGCGCAGCGCCACCCGGAGCACCTCGCGCTCGCGCTCGGTGAGCGGGTTCGCACCGTCGACGAGCGACTCGGTGGCCAGCGAGGGGTCGACGACCCTCAGCCCCGCGTGCACCCGGCGCACGGCCTCGGCGAGCTGCCGCGCCGGGGTGTCCTTGACGACGAAGCCGGAGGCCCCCGCCTCGAGGGCGCGGCGCAGGTAGCCGGGGCGCCCGAAGGTCGTCACCACGAGGGTGCGCACGCCCGGCAGCTCGTCGCGCACAGCCGCAGCGGCCGCGATGCCGTCGATGCCGGGCATCTCGATGTCGAGCAGGCACACCTGCGCGCCGGAACGCCGCGCCGCGTCGACGACCTCGTCGCCGCGGCCGACCTCGGCGACGACCTCGAGGTCGGGCTCGAGCGCCAGCAGCGCCGCGAGCGCGCCCCGCACGAGGGCCTGGTCGTCGGCGAGCAGCACCTTGACCGTCTCGCTCACAGCCGCACCTCCAGCACGGTTCCGTGGCCTTCGCGGCCGGTCTCGAGCGAGAGGCGCCCTCCCGCGGCCTCGACCCTCTCACGCAGCCCGCGTATGCCGTTGCCCTCGGGTCGCCCGCCGAGCCCGCGGCCGTCGTCGCGCACCGTCAGGCGGTCGCTGTCGAGCTCGACCCAGCACGCGTCGGCGTCGCTGTGCCGCACGACGTTCGTCGTCGCCTCGCGCAGCACCCACGCCAGCACCGTGCGGTGCCGCGGGTCGACGGCCGCCGGGTCGTCGGGCACGTGGGCCTCGATGCCTGCACCCGCGAGCGCCGTTCTGGCCGAGGCGAGCTCGTTGTCGAGCCGCGCCTGGCGCAGGCCGCCCACGGTCTCGCGGATCTCGGCGAGCGCCTGGCGGCTCAGGGCCTGGATCTCGGCGAGCTCGGCCTTGGCGCGCTCCGGGTCGAGGTCGACGAGCCGCTCCGCCAGCTCGGCCTTGACCGTGACGACGGTGAGGGAGTGGCCGAGCACGTCGTGCACGTCGCGGGCCACGCGCTCACGTTCGGCGACGAGGGCCAGCTCGCGCGACATCGCCTGGTACTGCTCGCCCCGCTCGCTCATGAGGCGGATGACCGCCGTCATCGACCCGACGGCGAAGACGATGATCGCGACGACCCACGTGTCCTCCCCGGGGGCGACGAACACGGCCGCGAGGGCCGCGACGACCACGCCGACGACCCCCTGCGCCATGGCCCACACGACCGGCAGGGCGAACATGCCGAACGACACGACGAACGGCAGGAAGCTGAGGCTGCCGACCCCGATGAGTGCCGCCATCGCGACCGTGCAGGCGACGAGGACGGTCAGGTAGGCCACGCCCCGACGCGTCCGTGGCCGGCAGTCGCGCTCGAGCCGCTGCAGGTGCTGCGCGCCGAGGGCGTAGACGAGACCGAAGACGGCGATGAGCGCGAGGCCGACGACGACCTGCCAGCCCGGGCGGCCGGTGTTGACGACGGCGAGCACCGGGAAGACGAGGAAGACGAGCCAGACACCCTGGACGACCCACGACCAGCGCTCCCACGGATTGTCCACCGTCGGGCCGGCGGCGAGGGGATCCACGGCCGTCACTGGCGCTCCCGCCCGCGCCGCACGAGCACCGTCGCCAGCACCCCGAAGACGAGCGCCCACCCGACGACGTTCGCGACCGGCAGCCAGAGCGGGTCACGCGACCCGTCGGGCAGGAACCCTTCGGTGAGCGGGTAGCGCGCCAGGGCGGCATACCCGTAGAGGGGGGTGAGCTTGGCGAACGACAGCAGCGCGCCCGAGAGCGGGATGAAGAGGTTGCCGAGGAAGGCGAAGATCACGAGCGTGCCGGCGGCCGCGCCGACGGCCGCCTCCGAGCGGAACGCCGTGCCGATGAGCAGGCCGTAGAGCGCGAAGACCGACGACCCGAGGAGCACGAGCGCGGCGCTGAGGGCCCACGCGGCCGCCGACCCCTTGGCGCCGGTGATGGCGCCGAGCACGTAGGTGAGCAGGATCGGCACGGCCGCGACGGTCATCGCGATGAGCGCCTTCATGGCGATGTACGAGCTGTCGGCCAGCGGCGTGAGGCCGAGCTGGCGTCCCCAGCCCTGCACGCGCTCGACCGCGGCGTTGCCGCCGATGCTCGTCGTGGCCGTGACGGCGCCGTATGCCGCCATGCTGATCATCACGTACATCGCGACGTTGCCGTTGCCGATGTCGGCGCTCTTCGCGTCGACCGTCGAGCCGAAGATCAGGTAGAAGAACGCCGGCAGCACGGCGGTGAAGAACATGCCGGCCCAGTCGCGCGTGATCCGGCGCATCTCGAGCAGGGTGAAGGTCGCGTTCATCGGACGAGCTCCTCGTCGTGGTGGTCGTGTCTGGCATCGAGCCGGGCATCGAGTCGGGCGGCGTGGCCGCTGTCGGCGGCGCCCTCGCCGTCGGTGGTGCGGTCGCGCCCGTCGCCGGTCAGGGCCATGAAGGCCTGCTCGAGCCCGGCGGTGACGATCTCGAGGTCGGTGCCGCCCAGCTCGCCGAGCAGGAGCCGGGCCACCGCGTCGGAGTCGGTCGCGGAGACGAGCACCCGGGCGCCGCGCTCCTCGATGCCGCGCACGCCGTCGGTCCCCCTGAGCACGGCGACCGCGCGCGAGCGGGACTGCTCGGGCAGCGTCGCCGACACCGTGCGCCCGCTGGCTCGCGACCGGATCTCGGCGGTCGTGCCGTCGGCGACGATGCGACCACCCGCGACCAGGACGATGCGGTCGGCGAAGGCATCGGCCTCCTCGAGGTAGTGCGTGGCGAAGACGACGGTGCGGCCGGCGCTGGCGTCGGCGTGCATCGTGTCCCAGAAGTCGCGGCGGGCCGTGACGTCCATACCGGCGGTCGGTTCGTCGAGGACGAGCAGGCGCGGGTCGGGCAGCAGCGCGAGCGCGAAACGCAGCCGCTGCTGCTCGCCGCCCGAACACTTCGAGACCCGGCGGTCGGCGAGCGTCGCCAGCCCGGCGCGGTCGATGACCTCGTCGACGGGCGAGTGAACGGCATATGTCGACGCGATCATGCGGACCGTCTCGCGGACGGTGAGGTCGCGCAGCAGCCCGCCGGTCTGCAGCACGGCGGACACCGCGCCCGAGACGACGGCCTCGCGTGGGCGGCGCCCGAAGACCTCGACCGTGCCGCTCGTGGGCTCGGTCAGGCCGAGCACCATGTCCAGGGTCGTCGTCTTGCCAGCGCCGTTGGGGCCGAGGAACGCGACGACCTCGCCCGGCTCGATGCGCAGGTCGATCGCGTCGACGGCCCGCACCTCGGTGTCGTGCGAGCCACGCTGCGGCGGAAAGGTCTTCACCAGACGGCGCAGCTCGATGGCCGGGGCGGTCGCTGTGGTCGATGTGGTCACGGTGCCACTCTCCCAAGCCACGGCGGCCACCGTCAGGGGCAACGGTCACGGCCTGCCCGTGACAGGTGTCATGGCGCCCCTGGCTGAACGGGTGACCCTGCCGGGCCGCGAGCCCTGCCTCGACCGCCGCGCAGTAGGTGAGACTGTGGCCCATGGCGCACTTCACCGTCGTGGTCGAGACCGAGCTGCCCGCTGACGAGGCGTGGCGGCGCCTGCTCGACCTGCGGGCGCACACCCGCGCCATCCCGCTGACCACCCTGCGCGGTGAGGTGCTGACGGCTGACGGGCTGCGAGCCGGGTCACGTTTCGTGGCCCGCACGGCCGTCGGGCCCGTCGGCTTCGACGACCGCATGGTGGTGGACCAGATCAGTCCGCCTGCCCTCGAAAGTGCCGGGACTGCGCGGATCCGCAAGGAGGGCAACGTCGTTCGCGGGCAGATCGACCTCGCCGTCGTGCCCACCGGGCGGGGCTCACGGGTCGAGTGGGATCAGGTCATCCGCGTGCGCCCGCTGCCCGCGGCGCTCGACCCCGTCGTCGCGCTCGTCGCACGGCTCGCGTACGGGACGACCATCCGTCGCCTGCTCCGCGGCTGAGCACCGCGCCCCGCGCGGCCGGGCCGTCGGCCATCCGGCCGGGCCGACTGCTCCGAACCACGGAGCATGACACGTCTACGCCTCGCCCTGTGCGGGATCCTCGCCGCCATGGCGGGCATCGCCGCCGGCCACCTCGTCGCGGCGTTCGTGTCGCCTGCCGCGTCACCGGTCCTCGCGATCGGTTCGACCGTCATCGACCTCACCCCGACACCCGTCAAGGAGTGGGCGATCGCGCGCTTCGGCACCGCCGACAAGGCGGTGCTGCAGGGATCGGTGCTGGCCGGGACGCTGGCTCTCGCCGCCGTCGCCGGGCTGCTCAGCCGCCGCAGGATGCCGTTCGCCGTGGGTCTCATCGTGCTGCTCACCGGTCTCGCCGGCGCGTCCGCCCTGCTCCGACCGGCGGCCGCCGTGCGCGACGTCGTGCCGTCGCTCGCCGCCATGGCCGCCGGTGTCGCGGTGCTGGTGTGGCTGGCCGGGCTCGCCCGGCGGGCCGCCGGGGGCGAGGACCGGGCGGCCGCGATCCCTCGCGCCGTCGGCACCGGCAGGCGCGGGTTCCTCGGTGGCGCGCTCGGTGTCGCCGTCCTCTCCACCCTCGCCGTCGCCGGCGGCCAGCTGCGCGCCGGCGCGCAGCGGGCGAAGCAGCTTGCCCTCCCGCGCGCCCAGGACCCTGCCAAGCCGTTGCCGAAGGGGCTCGAGTCGACGGTCAAGGGCATCGCGCCCCTGCGCACCCCGACCGACAAGTTCTACCGGGTCGACACCAACCTCGTGGTGCCCCAGGTGGACGTGGACACGTGGACGCTGGAGGTCGACGGCATGGTCGAGCGCCCCGTCACGATGACCTTCGCCGAGCTGTCCGCGATGCCGCTCATCGAGCGCGACATCACCATGACGTGCGTCTCCAACGAGGTCGGCGGCGGCTACATCGGCGCCGCCCGCTGGCTGGGGGTGCGGCTCACCGACGTGCTCGACCGCGCCGGGGTCACGGGCGCCCCGGACCAGCTGCTCAGCACCGCCGTCGACGGCTTCACCATCGGCACCCCGCTGTCGGTCGTCCGCGACGGCCGCGACGCCATGGTGGCCATCGGCATGAACGGCGCGCAGCTCAGTGACACCCACGGGTTCCCCGCACGCCTCATCACCCCGGGCCTCTACGGCTTCGTCGGCGCCACGAAGTGGCTCACGAAGCTCACGCTCACCACGTATGCCGCCGACCAGGCGTACTGGACCCAACGCCAGTGGGCGACGGACGCACCGATCAAGACGAGCGCCCGCATCGACACGCCGGCGCCGCTCTCGACGATCCCTGCAGGCCGCACAGCCGTCGGTGGTGTCGCCTGGGCGCAGCATCGCGGCGTCGGCAAGGTCGAGGTCAAGATCGACGACGGTGATTGGCAGTCAACGAGACTCGGTCCAGACGTCGGCATCGACTACTGGCGGCAGTGGTTCCTGCCGTGGGACGCGAAGCCCGGCCTGCACCGCATCTCGGTCCGCGCCACAGACCTCGCGGGGCGAGCCCAGATCAGCGAGCGCGCGACGCCCTTCCCCAGTGGCTCGAGCGGCATCCAGGAGGTCGTGGTGACCGTCACCTGAGTGCACCCTCAGCACCCGCCGCGAAAAAGCTTGTCCCACAACCAATCCAAAGCTGCGACAGCAGCGAACCCCCTCTGACTGTGCACCACCACACACACCAGGAGCTATCGAGATGAAGACCATGAAGACGCGTACCGGGCTCGTCGCCCTCGCCATCGCCCTGCCGCTCAGCCTCGCCGCCTGTGGCAGCTCCACCGACAACACCGCATCCGCCGGTGCCGGCAGCACGCCCGCCGCGAGCTCGTCGGCCACCTCCGACGCCATGACGCCGACGCCGTCCGAGACGATGAGCTCGTCCGACTCGATGGACGCGTCGTCGGCCGTCTTCGGCGCGGGCTGCGCCGCCGTGCCGAAGGACGGCAAGGGCTCGTTCAACGGCATGGCGACCGACCCGGTCGCGACGGCCGCGGGCAACAACCCGCTGCTCTCGACGCTCGTCACCGCCGTCAAGACCGCCGGCCTCGTCGACACCCTCAACTCGGCGCCCGAGATCACCGTCTTCGCGCCCGTCAACGACGCGTTCGCCAAGATCCCCGCGGCCGACCTCAAGAAGGTCCTGGCCGACAAGCCGACCCTCACCAAGATCCTCACGAACCACGTCGTGGCCGGAAAGATCGCCCCGGACAAGCTCGCGGGCGACCACAAGACCCTCGCCGGCACCACGATCACGGTCAAGGGCTCCGGTGAGGACTTCACCGTGGGCAAGATGGACGCCAAGGTCATCTGCGGCAACGTCCCGACGGCCAACGCCACGGTCTACATCATCGACGGCGTCCTGATGCCCTGATCGTCTTACGACCAGGCTGACGCACACCACGACGACGGGCGACACAATGGACCCCATGTCACGGTTCTCGGTGGTCCCTTCCGGCGATGACTCGCCGGAAGGGGCCGCCCGCCCAGTCCAGCTGGAGCACCTGCTCCGCCGGTCGGCGACCGGAGATGAGACGGCGTTCGCAGACCTCTACGACGCGGTTTCCTCCCGGCTCTTCGGCCTCGTTCGTCGGGTCGTGCGCGATCCCGCCCAGTCCGAGGAAGTGACCCAGGAGGTCTTCCTCGAGATCTGGCGGCACAGCGCACGCTTCGACCCGACCAAGGGCGCTGCCCTCTCGTGGATGCTCACGATCGCCCACCGCAAGGCCGTCGACCGGGTCCGGTCGGCGGAGGCCGCCCGCCACCGCGACGAAGGTTATGGCGCCAGCACGCAGGACGTCACCCACGACTCCACGTCGGAGGCCGTCGTCGAACGGCTGGATGCGGAGCGGGTTCATCGGGCCCTGGGGACGCTGACCCAGGCCCAGCGACAGGCCCTCGAGCTGGCCTACCTCGGGGGCTACACGCACACCGAGGTCGCGTCGATGCTCGACCTGCCGCTCGGGACGGCCAAGACCCGCATCAGAGATGGACTCATCAGACTACGAGACACACTGGGGGTGACACTGTGAGCGACGACATCCACGCGCTCTCCGGTGCCTATGCCGTGGATGCCCTCGACACCGTCGAGAGGGCCCGGTTCGAGCGCCACCTCGCCGACTGTTCCGCGTGCCAGGCCGAGGTCGAGAGCCTCGTCGCGGCGGCAACGGAGCTGTCGGTGCTGACCGAGGCCACCCCTCCGGCTTCCCTTCGTGCGAAGATCCTCGCGGACATCGCGAACATCCGCCCCCTGCCGCCGCTCACCGTGCCGCGTGAGGAGCCGGTCGACGACGTCGCCGCGCCCACGCCGGCACCCCAGCCGACCGCAGCCACCGGGGCGGAGCCGACGGCTGCCGGCCCGCGCGATGACGAGCTCGGCGAGCGACGTCGCACCCGCAGCACCCGCGGGCTCGCCCGCGGATGGCGTCTCGTCGTGGCTGCTGCCACGGTGGCGGTGCTCGCCATCGGCGGCTTCACGGTGTGGCGTCAGGTCAACACCGACCCGTCCAGGGCGATCGCCGACCAGGTGCTGGCCGCGGGCGACAGGACCAGCACGGCCAAGCGCTTCCCCGACGGCTCGTCGGCAACGGTGTGGCGCTCCGAGTCGCTCCACAAGGCGGTCATCGTCACCTCCAGGATGGCCCAGCCACCGAACGGCAAGGTCTACCAGCTGTGGCTGCAGGACCCGACCGGGCACATGGCCTCGGCCGGCGTCATGCCGGCCGGGCCCGACCAGGTCGTCGTGCTCGAGGGAGACGCGAGCAAGGCCACCGGGGCCGGCATCACCGTCGAGCCCCCCGGCGGCTCGGGCCAGCCCACCTCCGACCCGATCGCCCTCTTCTCCTTCGCCTAACCACCGTCACAACCGGTCGCCCGTCCGTCGGGCGGTCACGCGCTCCTTCTCGGCTTCCCCGCCTGCAGCCCGTGGCCGCCCGACCCGGGCGTCCCTGCGCACGCCCGCCCCACGCGTACGCCCTCGGGACGCCCCGGCGCCACGCGAAGTCCGCCCCGCCGGACTCATCGGAGGCACGCCACGAACTTCTGGCGGCTGCGATGCTATTGCGTCGCCGCAGTTAATGCGGCATCGTGGTGGGCATGAGCAACGAGCACCCGCAGAACCCTGCACCGGCGGCCTCGAGCGAGACCATCCGGGCGGCGATCGACGCCGCCTCCTCGGCCCTCGCGGGCGCTGACGCCGAGGTTCCCAGCGCCGCGCTGCCGCTCCTGCGCATCGCCCAGGAGCACGTCACCACCGCCATCGACGAGGCCATGGCCGCCGTGCTGGTCTCGGAGGGCGGCACCATCCGCACGGCCGGCGCGCTGGCGGGCCTGTCGGAGAACGCCGTCGGCCCGCGCCTCGCACGCACGCGGCTGCTCGCGGCATACGGCTCGGACTCCGGTCGCGTAACGGCGGCCGGCGTCGAGCGCGCCCGCTACGACCTCGAGGAGGGGCGGCACCGCGTCGCGGCCGACTCGCCCGACCAACCGAAACCGATGCGCTTCCGCGCGCGCCGCACCACCTGAGAGGGGACCACCATGACCGACCCGAACCTCACCCACCTCTACTTCCTGCTCGACCGCAGCGGCTCCATGCAGTCGATCAAGGACGACACCGAGGGCGGCTTCAACGCCTTCATCGAGGAGCAGCGGTCGCAGTCCGGCCAGTGCCGCGTCACCCTCGCCCAGTTCGACGACCAGTACGAGGAGGTCTACCGCGACCGGCCCGTCGCCGACGTGCCCCCGCTGCAGCTCGCCCCGCGCGGCAGCACCGCCCTGCTCGACTCCATCGGCCGACTGGTCGGCGAGGCCGGCCACCGGCTCGCCGCGCTGCCCGAGCACGAGCGGCCCGGCGTCGTCATCGTCGGCATCATGACCGACGGCCACGAGAACGCGTCGCGCGAGCTCACGCACCCGCAGGTCAAGGCCATGATCGAGCGCCAGACGAAGGACTACGGGTGGCAGTTCCTCTACATGGGCGCCGACCAGGACGCCATCGAGGTCGGCTCGAGCATCGGTGTCGCAGCGACGAACTCGATGACCTACAGCCGGGGACGGGTCGCCGCGGCGATGGCCGCGACGTCGCGCAACATCGGTCGCACCCGCTCCGCGGTCGCCGCCGGCGTCCCGATGCACGAGGCCGCCTCGCTCATCGCCTTCGACGACGAGCAGCGCGCCGCCGCACAGGAGTGACGGCGGGGTCGATTGCCCTGTTTTGCTGCGGTTGGTGCCCGATGAGAGGAATCTGAGTTGGGTCAGTGAACGCCGTGAGCAGGCAGGGGACTCGACATGCAAAGTGTGATTCTCGAGGTCGCCATCGGGTTGGCCTTGGTCTACTACGTCAGCGCCACGCTCGTCAGCGGGGTGGCCGAGGGCCTGACCCGGCTCATGAACACACGGTCGAAGATGTTGTGGGCGGCACTGGCCCGCCTGTTGAAGGACGATGACGAGAGCGCGCGCACGCTAGGCGCTCCGAGAATCTTCCAGAGCCTGGTGCCGGGGGCGCAGTTCGACCCCAGACCCGAGGCGCTCAATGCGCCGGCGCCCGGCGTGACCGCCGCCGGCTACTCGTCGGGCCAACGCCTCGCGGACTTTGCCGGGGCACCCTCGGTCAAGGGGCTCGACTACGTGACGGGCGGCCGCACCAAGGTCACCAACGTGCCGGGCGCCGTCTTCGCCTCGGCCATCCTCGAGCTCGCGACCATCAAGGGCACCGGCGGCACCGTCCAGGCGCGACTGGTGTCCTTGGCCGCGGCCTACGGAGACTCCCCGATCGGGCAGTTCCTCGCCACGCGTGCCGCGCAGCTCGGCGACGACGTCGACAAGATCACGGACGAGCTCTCGAAATGGTTCGACGCGCAGATGGTCAGGCTGACCGAGACCTACCGGAAGAACATCAAGTACGTCCTGGCCGTGATCGGGCTGATCGTCGCCGTCCTCTGCAACCTCGACACGCTGCGGATCGCCGACGGCCTTCGAACCGACGCCGCGGTGCGGCAGGTCGTCACCGCGACGGTGGGTGACCTCACGTCCGCCGACATCACGGCAGGGTGCCAGACCACCGTCACCGACCCCGTCGAGAAGACCCTGAACTGCGGTCTGCAGAAGCTCGACAAGATGGCCACGCTCGGCGTCGTCATCCCCTTCTCCGAGGGCTGGTCAGACCGGTGGTCCAGCAGCTGGACGGGCGGAGCCAACCCCGTGTCCCACGTGCTCGGGCTCGCCGTGACGGTCGGCGCCATGGCCCTCGGCGGGCCCATGTGGTTCGACTTCCTGATGTTCCTCAGCGGTCGCAAGAAGGGAGGCTGACGGATACGGGCCAACGGCCCGGACCACGGGTACGTTGTCGCCATGAGCGACGCCCCCGGCCCGTCCGGGCCCGCACCGGCGTCGGGGAGCCCCGACGAGCAGTTCGTCGTGCCTCTCCCCACGCAGGCGCTGCCCGTCGCCGAGCCGACCCGCGCCCTCCCGACGGCGGGCTCCGCGCCCGTCGTCCCACCTGCCCCGACGAGTGCGCCGACGAGCGCCCCGAGCCCGTATGCCGGCCAGCCGAGCCCGTATGCCGCTCAGCCGAGCTGGTGGCCGCCGCCCGCCGGGGCCGTGGCACCCGAGGCCGGCTCGGCCGGCAGCGACCGGCCGGTCGACCCCCTCATCGGCCAGGTCGGGTCGGCCCTGTTCTGGATCACGGTCGGGTGGTGGCTCTTCTTCGTCGTGCGGCTCATGGGTCGCATCGCCCGCGTGGGCTTCGACGACACCCTCGTCATCCGCACCATCGACGCCGGGCCCGAGGAGACCGTGTCCGCCGCGGTGCTGTCGGTGCTGGCGGCGCTCCTGCTGCTCCTCGGACGCGGCCGGACGGGCAGGACCCCGCTCGGCTGGGCCGCCCTCGGCCTCGCGGTGCTCACGGTCGCCGTCACCGTCTGGCGGCTGCTGCCGTGAGCCGGCACTGCTGAGCGGACCCTGCGGTGCTCACCCCCTCGGCGGCCGACGCGGTCGCAGACGCCTACGCCCTCCCCGGGCCGGCCCGACTGACCGGGCCGGTCGCGCGGGGTCAGCTCGGCCAGGTCTGGCGGCTCGACACCTCGGCGGGGACCCATGCCGTGAAGGAGTGGTTCGCGACCCCCGACCTCGCCGACGTCTCCCGGGACGCCGACTTCGTCGATGCCGCCCTGGCCGAAGGCGTCTTCACGCCGCGGCTCGTGCGCACCCGGCGGGACGAGGTCGCGACCGTCGTCGCCGACACCGCGGTGCGCGTCTTCGAGTGGGTCGACCTGCGGTCCCGGTCACGACAGCTGGACCCGGCAGCCGTCGGCCACACCCTCGCGGCGCTGCACCGGGCCGGCGCGCCCACCGACGCCACGGTCGACAACTGGTTCGCGGCCGGGTTCGGCGAGGCGAGCTGGCGGGAGCTGCACCAGCGCCTCGTCGACGAGGACGCCCCGTTCGCCGGACAGCTCGGGGCGCTCGTCGACGAGCTCGTCGCCGTCGAGGCGGTCATGGAGCCGCACGAGTCGCCGATCACCTGCCACCGCGACCTGTGGGCCGACAACGTGCTCGCGTCGGCCGACGGCCGCGTCTGCGTCATCGACTACGAGAACATGGGCCCGGCCGACCCCAGCCAGGAGCTCGCGATGGTGCTCTTCGAGTTCGGCGACGACGACCCGTCGCGGGCGCGTCGGCTCAACACGGCATACCGCGACGCCGGCGGCCCCGGCCACGTCACCCGCCGCGGCCACTTCACGATGCTCGTCGCGGAGCAGGCCCACATCGGGCAGCTCGCCTGCTCGCGCTGGGTCGGCGCGACCAAGGAGGCCGAGCGGGAGCGCCTCGCGCAGTGGTTCCTCGAGATCCCCGACGACCCCGTGACGCTCCCCCGCATCGACCGCATCCTCGCCGCCGTCACGTAGCGGCCGCGCGTCGGCATATCGTGACCGCGTGACGAGCTTCGGGCGCCTCGTGCTGGCGCAGGTGAGGTCCATCGGGTCCCGCAACGCATGCCTCACGGCGAACGACCTTCCCGGCGGACCGTGGGCGGCGCGCGGGCAGCGGACCTACCGCACCGGTGCGAGCGGCAGCACCAGTGACGCGATCACGCGGGCCCGGGCCGCGCGGTCGGTGACAAGCGTGCGGGCGTACCAGGAGGTCGGCCGCGCCGACCTGTTCATCCAGGTCATCCCGTTCGCCACGCCAGAGGATGCCCGGGCCGGCCTCGACGAGCTGCGCGCCCTGCCCCGCACGATGCCGAGGAGCAAGGGCCTGTCGGACGTCGGCGAGCTGCGCACCGTGTCGCCGCCCGAGGTGGTGGGCGCCAGTCACGTGCAGGCGGCCGAGCAGCCGTTCGTCCTCGACGGGGAGCACTCGCGCACCCTCACCGCGTGGTGCGTCGTCGGCAGCACCGTCGTCGTCGCCGCACTCGGTGGCCGGTCGGGTGCCGTTCGCTGGCCCCAGCTCGCCGAGATCCTCGAGGCCCAGGCCGCCGCCCTGACCCCCGCCGCGTGACCGAGCGTTCTCTCGATCGGGTTCTCGATCGAGAGAACGTGTCGTCACCGGGGGTCGGTGGGCCAGTGGGGGCTGAGGCGGACGACGTCGCCGACGACCACGACCGCCGGGGCACGCACTCCGCGTGACCGGGCGAGGTCGGCGATGGTCGCGACGGTGCCGACGGTCGTGCGCTGGTCGGGGGCGAAGCCGCGCTCCACGACGGCCACCGGGCAGTCCGCCGAGCGGCCGTGCGCGACGAGCAGCTCCGTCGTGCGCGCGAGCTGGGTGACGCCCATGAGCAGCACGAGCGTGTGGTCGCCTCCGGTCGGCAGCGCCGGGATGTCCTCGTGGCCGGTGACGACGGTGAAGCCGCGCGCGACACCGCGGTGCGTCACGGGGATGCCGGCCGCCGCGGGCACCGAGACGGCGCTCGTCACGCCGGGCACGACCTCGACGGGTATGCCGTGTGCCTCGCAGGCCTCGCGCTCCTCGCCGCCGCGGCCGAGCACGTAGGGGTCGCCGCCCTTGAGGCGCACGACGCCGAGGCCGCGCTGAGCCTCCTCGACGAGGATGTCGTTGATGCGCGACTGCGGCACGGGGTGGTTGCCGGGGGTCTTGCCGACGTCGATGACGCGCACCGAGGCGGGAAGGCGGTCGACGACGGCGCGCGGCGCGAGCCGGTCGACGACGACGACGTCGGCCGAGGCCAGCAGCTCGTGGCCGCGGGTCGTGAGCAGACCGTCGACGCCGGGTCCGCCACCGACGAGGGCGACCCAGCCGCGGCGCCCGTGGGTGCGGGTGCGGCGCAGGTCGAGGGCGCCCGACACGAGGGCGCGCTCCACCCCGTCGCGGACGGTCACGGCCAGGCCCGGGTCGCCGGCGGCATACGCGGAGACGGTGACCCGGCCGTCCGGCGTCGTGACGTCGGCTCGGGCCGCGACGCTCGCGGTCGTCCCGGCGGCGTCGGTCGCGTCGACGCACCAGATGCGCCGGGACTCCGCGTCGGCGGCGACCTCACGGTCGACGGACGCCTCGCCCGTGGCGGTGTGGGCGAGCCAGGCCCCGTCCAGGTCGGCGAATCCCGAGTAGTCGCGCTCGAGCCACTCGACACGTCCGGCGGCAGCGAGGTCGTGCAAGTCCTCGCACAGCCACGGCGCGACGACCCGCACGACGGCTCCCTCGTCGAGGAAGGCCCGCACACGGCGTGCCGAGACCGGCCCGCCCCCGACGGCGACGACGAGGCGGCCGGTCAGGTCGAGGACGACCGGCAGCGCCGACTTCAGATCTCCCATTCCTCGTCACCCTCGGGCTGCGACGGGGCGTCGGCGGCGGTCGGCAACGTGGCACCGACCATGCCCGCGGCGACCGTGCGGCCGTCGTGGGCGTCGATGAGCAGGAAGGACCCGCCGCGGCGCGACGTCGAGTAGTTCTCGACCGGCACGGCTGACGCCAGGCGCAGCGTGACGAGTCCGATGTCGTTGAGCGACAACGACTCCGACGGCACAGCGTGCAGGTCGTCGAGGTCGAGGGCCCCGTCGAGCGTGCGGACGGCGGTCTGGACGGTGCGTGACCCGTGCTTGAGCAGGAGTCGCTGGCCGGGGCGCAGTGGCGCGTCGCCGAGCCAGCAGACGACGGCCTTGATGTCCTGCGTCGGCTCGGGGGCGTCGGTCGCGGCGGCGATGACGTCGCCGCGCGAGATGTCGATCTCGTCCGCGAGGCGCAGCGTCACCGACTGCGGCGCGAACGCCTCCTTCAGGCTCGCCCCGCCGAGGTCGATGCCCGTGACGGTCGTGCGACGGCCCGACGGGAGCGCCACCACCTCGTCGCCGACGCGCACGACACCCGAGGCGACCTGGCCGGCATACCCGCGGTAGTCGCGGAACTGCGGGTCGCGCGCCGCGCCCTGCGGGCGGATGACGAGCTGCACCGGCAGGCGGAACGACTCGTTCGCGGGGTCGTCGGACGGCGGCAGCGCCTCGAGCAGCTCGAGCAGGCTCGGGCCGGCATACCAGGGCGTACGCGTGGAGCGCTCGGCGACGTTGTCACCGTCGAGGGCGCTGACGGGGATGGCGATGGCGTCGACGACACCGAGCTCGCGGGCCACCGCCTGCACCTCGGACTCGACGCGGTCGTAGACCTCCTGCGAGAAGTCGACGAGGTCGATCTTGTTCACGGCGACGACGACGTGCGGCACCCGCAGCAGCGCGGTGACGGCGAGGTGGCGGCGGGTCTGCTCGAGCACGCCCTTGCGCGCGTCGACGAGGAGCACGACGACGTCGGCGGTCGAGCTGCCCGTGACCGTGTTGCGCGTGTACTGCACGTGGCCGGGGCAGTCGGCGAGCACGAACGACCGGTTCGCCGTCGCGAAGTAGCGGTAGGCGACGTCGATCGTGATGCCCTGCTCGCGCTCGGCGCGCAGGCCGTCGGTGAGCAGCGCCAGGTCGGCGGCGGTGAGCCCGCGGTCGCGCGACACGCGCTCCACGGCGGCGAGCTGGTCCGAGAGCACCGACTTCGTGTCGTGGAGCAGCCGTCCGACGAGGGTCGACTTGCCGTCGTCGACGGAGCCGGCGGTCGCGAGGCGTAGCAGCGTGCCGCGACCGGCACCGGCGACGGCGGCCGGGTCGAGGGCCGCAACGGCCGCGACCTCGCTTTCCTGGGTCGTGGTGGCCATTTAGAAGTAGCCCTCCTTCTTGCGGTCCTCCATGGCGGCCTCCGAGATGCGGTCGTCGGCGCGCGTGGCGCCGCGCTCGGTCAGGGTCGACGCGGCCACCTCGAGCACGATGTCGGCGTTGGTGCGGGCCGGTGACTCGACGGCGCCGGTGCACGACATGTCACCGACGGTGCGGTAGCGCACGAGGCGCCTCTCGACGGGCTCGTCGTCACGCGGCTGGCTGTAGGGGCCGACCGCGAGCCACATGCCGTCGCGGCGGAAGACCTCGCGCTCGTGGGCGTAGTAGAGCGGCGCGAGCGGGATGTCCTCGCGCTCGATGTAGCGCCAGATGTCGACCTCGGTCCAGTTGCTGATCGGGAAGACGCGCACGTGCTCGCCCGGGCGGTGGCGCGGGTTGAAGAGGTTCCACAGCTCGGGGCGCTGGTTCTTCGGGTCCCACTGGCCGAACTCGTCACGGAGGGAGACGATGCGCTCCTTGGCGCGCGCCTTCTCCTCGTCGCGCCGGCCACCACCGAAGACGCCGTCGAAGCGGTTGTCGTTGATGGCGTCGAGCAGTGGCATCGTCTGCAGCGGGTTGCGGGTGCCGTCGGCGCGCTCACGCAGCCGGCCGTCGTCGATGTAGTCCTGCACGCTCGCGACGACGAGGCGCAGCCCGAGCCGCTCGACGGTCTCGTCGCGGTAGGCCAATACCTCAGGGAAGTTGTGGCCGGTGTCGACGTGCAGCACCGGGAACGGGATCGGCGCCGGCCAGAACGCCTTCGTCGCCAGGTGGAGCATGACGACGGAGTCCTTGCCGCCGCTGAAGAGCAGCGCCGGTCGCTCGAGCTCGCCGGCCATCTCGCGGATGACGAGGATCGCCTCGGCCTCGAGCGCGTCGAGCTGGCTCAGCCGCCGGTCGGTCCGGGCCTCAGCGCTCGGGGTGTTCGTCACGGTCGTCGTCATGTGTGGAGTCCGCACTCGGTCTTGGTGAAGCCGGCCCAGCGGCCGGCGCGGGGGTCCTCGCCGGGCTCGACCCGGCGGGTGCACGGCTCGCAGCCGATCGACGGGTAGCCGTCGGAGAGAAGGGAGTTGACCTCGACCTGGTTGTCGGCGGCATACGCCAGGAGCTCGTCGAAGGTCCACGCGGCCAGCGGGTTGATCTTGACCAGCCCGTTCTTCTCGTCCCAGCTCACGAGCGGCGTGTCGGTGCGCGTGGGGCTCTCCTCGCGGCGCACTCCGGTGACCCAGGCCTCGTAGAGCGGCAGGGTGCGGGCGAGCGGCTCGACCTTGCGCATCTGGCAGCAGAGGGCCGGGTCGCGCTCGTAGAGGCGGGCACCGTACTTCTCGTCCTGCTCGGCCACGGTCAGCTCGGGCATGACGTTGACGAGGTTGATCGGCAGGTCCTCGGCCACGATGTCGCGCGTGACGATCGTGTCGGAGAAGTGGTAGCCGGTCTCGAGGAACAGCACGTCCACGCCCGGCGCGAAGCGCGAGACCACATGCGGCAGAACGGCATCCGCCATCGAGCACGCCACGGCGAGCGAGCCGTCGAAGTGGAAGGCGGCCCACGCGGCGATCTCGTCGGCGGTCGGCTCGTGCTCGGGGTCGGCGCCGAGGGTGGCGTCGAAGTCGTCGACGATCGCCTTGAGCTCGGCCTCCGAGCGGCGCTTGCGCGGCACCTTCGGCGTGGTAAGGGGGACAGCGGTCACTGGAGAGCTCCTTCGTCTGCTCGGGCGGACCAGGCGGAGAACGTCTCGCCGGTCTCGCGCTGGTCGAGGAAGGTCCGCACGACGCGCTCGACGTAGTCGGGCAGGTCGTCGGCCGTCACCTTGAGGCCGCGGACGGTGCGTCCGAGGCCGGCCTCGTCGCGGTCGACCGAGGCGAGGCCGCCGCCGAGGTGCACCTGGAAGCCGGGCACCTGCTCGCCGTCGATGGTGACGAGCTGGCCCTTGAGGCCGATGTCGGCGACCTGGATGCGGGCGCACGAGTTGGGGCAGCCGTTGACGTTGAGGCTGATCGGGGTGTCGAGCTGGTCGGTGACGTCGGCGAGGCGCCGCTCCAGCTCGGCGATGGCCGTGGCCGCCGTCGCCTTCGTCTCGACGATGGCGAGCTTGCAGAACTCGATGCCGGTGCAGGCCATCGTGTTGCGGCGGAACGGGCTCGGCGCCACGCTCAGGCCGAGCTCCTCGAGGCCGGCGGTCAGCGTGTCGACGTGCTCGGCGGGGACGTCGAGGACGACGAGCTTCTGGTGCGGCGTGAGGCGCAGCCGGTCCGAGCCGACCTGCTCGAGGAGCTCGACGAGGCCGGTCAGCACGTCACCGCTGATGCGTCCGACCGTCGGGGCGGCGCCGACGTAGAAGCGGCCGTCCTTCTGCTCGTGCACGCCGACGTGGTCGCCGGGACCCGTCGGGCGGGCCGGGGCCGGGCCGTCGGGGAGGGCCCGCTCGAGGTACTCGTCCTGCAGCACCTGGCGGAACTTCTCGGGACCCCACTCGGCGAGGAGGAACTTGAGGCGGGCCTTGTTGCGCAGGCGGCGGTAGCCGTAGTCGCGGAAGATCCGGATGACGCCGTGCCAGACCTCGGCCGCCTCCTCGGGCCGCACGAAGACGCCGACCCGTTCGGCGAGGCGCGGGCTCGTCGAGAGGCCGCCGCCGACCCAGAGGTCGTAGCCGGCGCCGAGCTCGGGGTGCACGACCCCGACGAGCGAGACGTCGTTGATCTCGTGCACGACGTCGAGGCTCGGGTGGCCGGTGATCGCCGACTTGAACTTGCGCGGCAGGTTCGCGAGCTCGGGGTCCCCGATGTAGCGGTCGAGGATCTCGTCGATGACCGGCGTCGGGTCGAGGATCTCGTCCTTCGCGATGCCCGCCAGCGGGCTGCCGAGGATGACGCGGGGCGTGTCGCCGCAGGCCTCGGTGGTCTGCAGGCCGACCGCCTCGAGACGGCGCCAGATCTCCGGCACGTCCTCGACGCGGATCCAGTGGTACTGGATGTTCTGCCGGTCGCTGATGTCTGCCGTGCCGCGGGCGAACTCCTGGCCGATCTCGGCGAGGGTGCGCAGCTGGGCGAGGTTCAGCGCGCCGCCGTCGAGGCGTACGCGGAGCATGAAGTACTCGTCGGACAGCTCGGTGTCGTCGAGCTGGGCGGTGCGGCCGCCGTCGATGCCGGGTTTGCGTTGCGTGTAGAGCCCCCACCAGCGGAACCGGCCGGAGAGGTCCTGCGGCGGGATCGAGGCGAAGCCCTCCTTGGAGTAGACCTGCTCGATGCGCTCGCGGACGCTGAGGCCACCCTCCTCCTGCTTCCACACCTCGTTGGCGTTGAGGGGCTCGGTGCCGTCGACCTTCCACTGGCCGTTCGAGCGGCCGGCGCGGGGCGGCCGGGTGCCGGGGCGCGCGGGCACGGTCCCGGGCGAGGAGTCGGTGACGGTCATGTGATCGAATGTATAACCGTTCATTATCTTGACCCAAACGGGTCCGGTATCCGATCCATCCCCACCGGATGGGTGGGAGTTGCCCACCCACCCCCGCCCGTCGAGAAGGCAATCCGTCCGGACAGATTGCTTTCTCGATGAGAGTGGGGTGGGGGAAGGGGGTGCGCTCAGGGGCCGGCGAGGGCCCCGGAGGTCACGGCGCGGACGATGCCGACCACGGTCGAGAGATAGCGCTGCGAGTGGTTGTAGGACAGGACGGCCGCCCGCAGGTCGGCGGCCCGCGACAGGTCGCGCCCGCCGGCGCAGAGGTAGCCGGCCGCCGCGAGCGCCGCGTCCTCGATGTTCTGCGGGTCGCGTATGCCGTCGCCGTTGCCGTCCGCACCCCAGATCCGCCAGGTGGCCGGGATGAACTGCATGGGACCCACGGCCCGGTCCCAGACGGGGTCGCCGTCGAAGCGTCCGCCGTCGCTGTCGCGGATGGCGGCGTAGTTGCCGCCCGTGAGGGCCGGCCCCCGGACGGGAGGCACCGCGTCGTGCGACGCGTCGAGCCGGCGGCCACGGAGCGAGGACGACTCGACCTCGCCGATGGCGGCGAGCAGCATGACCGGGATGCGGCACGAGCTCTTCCTCGCCGCGGCGGCCGTGTAGGCCGACCAGATGATCTGCTCCTTGCTCAGGGGTCCATTGGCGGAACCCTTCGGCGGGACCGCCACGGCCGTCGGCACCCGGATGTCGGCTCTCGGCTGCCAGGTCGAGGCCGTGGCGCTGGTGCCGCCGCCGGGCTGGAGCGTCGCCGGGTCGGGTGCCGCGCCGACGTCCGCCTGGGGGTCGCCCGGGCCGGCCGGCTTGGCCTGCTGGGCGGTCACGACCGAGCCGGCAGCGAGCAGGAGGCGCTCGAACAGCGGCGTGACGAGCACCCCGCCGAGTCCGCCGAGGGAGGGCAAGGGGTCGGCGGTGCGCGCCGGGGTGCCGCCCGTGCCCTCCGTACCACCCACACCGCCCGCACCGCCGGGCGAGCCGGATGGTGCCGACGGGCTCGAGGTGGGGGTGGTGGACGCGAGCGGCGACCCGAAGCCGAGGCTCGGCTGCACGGTCGGGGAGGGCGTGGCACCGGTCGAACCGTCGTCGGCGGCACGAGCCGGGGTGGCGGTGAGCACGGCGCAACCAAAGGCCGCGGCCACCCCCGCCGCGAGCAGGCGCTCCATCCGCTGACGCATCCCCACTGCTCCCTGCTGCTGCGGGCCCGACCCCCTCGGACCCGCGTCGACTCTTCTCAAGTAGAACGCGAAAGACGCTCGGGCGCCTGCGTATCCGATTTGTCTGCGGCCGCAGCGACCACCCCACCGGCCGCCCGCGCGCGGCGCGACGATAGCCGCGACCGGAGCAGGGCCGCGGCGGCCAGTCCGCCGAGGACGGCGAGAACGGCGAGCACAAGCGCGGTCCACGCGAGCGGGCCCGCGATGGGGGCTCGCGACACGACGGTCTCGACCGGCGTGCTGGGCGCGACGACCCACCGGATCGTGCTGCGCACGTCGTCCAGACCGCGCCGGTGCACCGCCACGTCGAGGTCGACGGCTCCGTCGGCGGGGAGCTCGATGCCCGCCGCCCACCGCGACCCGGTGACCTGCTGCGCCGCCACCGGGTCGGAGGCGGGCCGTGCAACCTCGGCGTCGGTGTCGGCGGCCGCGGCATACCGGAGAGAGACCGTCACCCCGGTGACAGGTCCGGGCGAGGGCCGTCGGGTGTCGAAGACGTCGACCATGGCGACGCTGGCTCCGGGACGGTTGGGGCGCAACGCGACCGTCTGCTGCAGGTCGGCCACCGCACGGCTGTCGACGACGCTCGGCTCGTCGCGCGTCACCAGCTGTGGCGCGGTCGCGGGCTGCCCCGTGGCCAGCAGGCCGCCGAGGGCCACGACGACGGTGAGGCCCACCGCCTCACGCCGCAGCCGAGGTACGCGGGCGGCCGAGCCCGCTCGGACCGCTCGCGCCGTGCCCAGCGCGATGAGACCGACGACGGCGGCTGCGACGAGCTTGGCGACGAAGATGCGGCCGTACGTCGTCACGAGGCCGGCGTCGACGGACACGATGACGTCGCTCGCGAGGTAGACGCCCGACACCACGACGACCACGACGGAACTCGTGGCCGGCACGGCGAAGCGGCGCAGGAGTGACGCGACCTCCCCGCGCGAGAGACCGAGGCCGCGGGCCCGCACCGACACGAGCGTGAGGGCGCCCACCGCGCCGAGCCACAGCAGGGAGGCCAGCAGGTGGGCCGTCGAGGCCAGCACCCAGGTGGTCCCACCCCGCAGCCCGGCGTGGCCGACGAGCACCGTGGCAAGCCCGGCGGCCGCCAGGGCTGAGACGGCGGCGGCATCTCTGCGCCCGGACGCCGGGCGCGCCGATGAGCGCGAGGGCACGAGGACCAGCGCAGCGACCATGAGGGCCAGCTCGCGGGCTCCCCACCGCACGGCATACGTGCTCGTGACGGCTTGGCCGCCGAACCGCACGACGTCCGCCATGAGCAGGAGCAGGGCGGCCGCAGCGCCCACCCAGAGCGCTCGACGGGCCAGCCGCCGCAGCCGCAGGACCGCGGGCAGGCCGGGAGCGAGGGCTCCGGGCTGCCCGCCCCGCAGCAGGAGCCGGCCGACGACCACCGCACCGAGCCCGGCGGCGAGCGCCGCGAGGACGGCCCACCGGCCGGCCAGCTCGAGCAGGTCGGGACTGGCCTCGCTCGGACCGGCGGCCCGGACGGCGCTCTGGACACCGAAGGCGAGGACGCCGCCGGACTCGTGGAGGTCGTCGGCCGAGAGCGTGCGCCACGTGACGTGGTAGGCGCCGATGCCGAGCGGCGGCAGCGCTGCCACCACCGTGGACGGCGACTCCCGGTCCTCGTCCTCGCCGACGAGCGTCAGCGTGGTGGCCTGGAGACGGCGCCCCTGGGTGTCGGTGACGACGACCTCGGTCGACTCGAGCACGACGTGCTCGGTGAAGTGCAACTCGACCGAGCGCGGGGCCTGCCCGAGGCTGGAGCCGTCGGACGGCGTGCTCGACGAGAGGTACGCGTGCGCCGACGCCGGCGGGGCGGCGCCGCCGACGACGAGCGCGAAGGCGGCGGCCAGGGCGAGAGCGAGCCCCACGGCATACCGGAGCGGGGAGCTCATCACAGCACCGGGACGTGCTCGAGACGGAGGCCGGAGGACTCGATCGTCATCTCCTCGCCGCTGCGCAGCGCGCCCCCCGTGTTCTGGTAGACGAAGTAGTAGGTGGCGCCGGCCCGGTTGATGTGGCCCTGCCGCATCATCGAGACCCGCGTCGTGGAGGCCGACCGCGCCTCGCTGCGCAGCGTCGGCGGGTGCTTGGTGTCACCGAGGAACCGGGTGGCCTTGTCGACGTCGAGCACGACGTAGCTGACGGTGACGAGGCCACCGTCGCCGACGACGGCCACTCGCGAGAACCGCACGCCGAGCGCGGTCTCCATCTGTGTGGACTGCGGGAACGGTCGCGCCCGCGGGTCGTCGCCGCGGACCGGCCGGCCGGCGACGACGCCCAGGACGGCGACGAGGAGCACGGCTGCGACCGCGATGGCGACGCGCAGCCAGGGTGGGCGAGGCTCCTTCGCCGGAGCCTCGTCGGGTGTCGGGACGTGGGTGGTGGTGTTCATTCGGACTGCCCTCCGAGGTGCCGGCCGGGGCCACGGGCAGGTGGCCCCGGCACGAGGTGGGACCGGGTCAGGGGATGCTGACCCGGGTCGAGACGAACGAGTCGAACCAGGCCGTGACCGCCATGGTCGACGCGGTGGTGGTGCCGGCGGTGATGCCGAGGCGGGCCGACTGGACCTGCATCGCGGTGCCGGTGTTGTTGCCCGAGAGCGTGTAGCGCACGGAGCTGTCGACGACGAAGCGCAGCGACCCTCCGGTGCCCTGGGCCCAGTCGACGCGCACCGTGTGCGCGCCGGCCGCGACGGCGTACGACGCGCCCGTCGTGTTGCCGAGCAGGTTGCGGTTCATGACGACCCGCAGCAGTCGTGGCCCGTTGGTGCCGTTGCGCTGGAACTGCACCGCGAACGCCTGCCCCGTGGCCGTGCGCCCCTCGAACACCGTCACCCAGGCCGTGCCGGTCAGCAGGGTGTTCGGGTTGAAGGAGAACTGCGCGTGGTAGGTCGTCTCGTCGACCGGGCTGTTGTCGGTGACGTACGCCGGCGCGTTGGACCCGCCACCCGGCAGCGTGACCGCGAGGCCATAGCTGCCGGCGGGGTTGCCGGCAGCGAGGCTGGCCACGGCCCGAGCGGCGTTGGTGACGCTCGTCCAGGCCGACAGGTTGCCGCTGTCGAACGTGTCGCTGAAGATCGCGTTCGCGCGGGTCACCTGGACGACGGTCGAGGTCACGTTGCTCCAGCTTCCGGCGGCGTCCTGCACGCGCAGGTTGAACTGCACGGCGCCGGGCAGCATGCCGGCGATCGGGATGTCTGCCGACACGATGCCGTTGGCGTCGGTCAGCTGCACCCGGGTGCCCTTGCCGGCGCCGGGGTCGGTCGTGCCCGTCCAGTACTCGGCCGCCTGGAAGCGCGGACCGACGTAGGAGCCGGGCGGGACCTCGGTGGCGGTCGCCGACAGGGTGAGCGTCGCTGCGCCGGCGGTCGGGTTGGGCGTGCCGGTCAGCGTGCCGAGGACCGGCGCCGTCTTGTCGATGAGCAGGCGCACCAGGGCGTTGTTCGCCGTGAGGCTGCCCCAGTTGCCGGCCGCGTCCTTGCCGCGCACGTAGACGCGGTGCTCACCTGCGGCCATGGCCCGCACCTGGGTGAGCGGGATGAGCCCGTAGACCTGCTCGGTCGGCGAGTCGAGCTTGCCGTCGACCGCGATGAGCGTGAGGCCCGTGCCACCCGTCGGTGTCGTCGTCGCCGGGTCGATGAAGGCCTCGGCCGCCACGACGTTGCTCTGCAGCCCGTTGCCGGCGTCGCGGTCCTCCAAGTCGGCGGAGATGACGAGGTAGCCGGGGTAGGACTTCGAGCCGACGATGCCGTTCGTCGGGTTGGGCCCGACGGTCGAGGCGTTGACGCCCGGTGCGCTCAGGTCGACGACGAGGTCGACGGGCACGGCCGGTCCCCAGATGTTCTGGGAGTTGCGGCTGTGCACCCACACCTGCGTCGTGCCCTCACCGAGGCCACGGACCGTCGCGGCCGGGATGGTGCCGGTCTCGGCGACCTTCGTGGCCGACCTGTTGAGCGACATCGCCGTGCCGGAGCCGTTGGCCCCGACGGCGCCGATGAAGAACTCGGCCCCGGTGATGGTGCCGCCGGCGGCGGTGTCGTCACCGGTCGCGCTGACCGTGACGTTGCCTGCGCCGCTGGCCGGCTTCGGGCTGACCGCGGCGGCCACCGTCTGCGGACCCGCCTTGGCGAGGTTGAGGACGACCGACCCCACGACGCCCCAGTTGTCCGCGGAGTCCAGGCCCCGCACGAAGATCGTGTGCTTGGTCGAGGTGAGGCAGTGCAGGTCGAGCGGCGGCGTCGGCAGGGCACAGTCGGCCGCGGTGGCGACGGCAGGGATGGTCCCCGTGACGTCGATGGTTCCCGCCGGGAAGGCGCCCGTTGCCGCCTGCATGGCCGCTCCGAAGCCAGGACCAACGGACGTCGCGTCGTCGACGACGAACTCCGCACCCTTGACGAGGTGGTTGCCGGTTGTCGCGTCGCTCACCGTCGCCGTGACGGTGACCGCGCTGGTGCCGTCCGAGGGGTTCGGCGTCGCTTTGATGGCCGTCGACACCGGTCCCACCGCGTCCAGGGTGGGGGGCGCAGCGTTGGTGTCGAGGAAGGTCATCATGCCGCCGAAGGCCACCTGCGGAGAGTCGGGGCCCGCAGTCTGGCCGGCGTTGTCGAGCCGCGCGGCGGACTCGAAGACCGCGACCTTCGACTCGGGACCCGACGGCACCGTCACGAGAGCGTCGACGGTGACGCCCGGGTCGACGGGCACCACGACGGACGGCTCGGGGAAGGTGAGGGCGTGGCCGTCGTGCGACAGCACCGTCTGGCCGGCGCCGAGGGTGCTCATGGAGTGCAGCTCGGAGCCCACGTTGACGTAGTGCAGCAGCACGGTGTGACCCTGGTCGGTCGGCACGGGGTCGCTCGACGGGAACGGCTTGCCGTTGATGAGCCGGTACGCCGGGTGGTAGTCGCGCATGTCGAACGTCGTCGGGTGCGCGTTGAGGGCGGGGTCGATCTCGCTGAGCACGAGCACCGCCTCGTCGTCGTAGGCGTGGCCGTAGGCCGTGCCGTCGCCGAGCACGACGAGCGCACCGGACAGGCCCATGGCCAGCTGCCGGGGCCCGCCCGCGGTGTGGCCCGCCTCGTAGAGGAACGTGCCGGCGCGTGAGGCGGTGAAGGAGTAGCGGGCCGTGCCGCCTGGAGCGACACCCGCGTCCTCCGCGGCGCCGGGCAGACCCTCGGTGAAGTCGGCTGCCCGCTGTCCGGGCAGCGCGAGCGACGTCGCCTGGTCGAGACCGTTGTGCAAGGTCACCTCGACGCGGTCACCCTGCCGGGCCACGATCACCGGCCCCGGTGCGGTCGCCGGCCCCGTCGCCGAAGTGGCGTAGCCCCAGATCGGGATCGGTTGTCCCAGAACCTGGTTCGTGCCGGCTTTGGCCCACAGGTCGCAGCGGACGATCTCGGGGTCGGGTGCGGCCGCCGGGGTGACGGTGCAGCCCGGTGTCGACGGCGTGAGCTTGCCCGCGGGGGCGGCGGCAGCGACCGACGGCGCCACGGCGACAGGTGCAGCGGTCGCACGGGCCGGCGTGACGGCATACGGAATCGGTTGGGCGAGAGCGGATCCCGCGAAGGGGACGGTCGCGAGCGCGGTCGCGGCCACCGCGACGCCGAGCCGGCGCCGCATGCTGACTGGTCGAGAGGTCATCGGAACCGTCCTCAGCTCGTCGGGCAGCCGGCGGGCGGGTCGATGCGGAAGACCGTCATCATGCCGCCGAAGGCTGCTCCGTAGTTGGTGGCCTGCTGGAGCGCGTGACTGTGGGCCACGTGGTAGTACTCGCCGCACTCGTTGTTGACCGTGATGTTCGACGGGAAGGTGCCCTTCTGGCCGAGGTAGGGGCTCTCGCTGAACCACGTGTCGGCCCCGACGAGGAGCTGGTCGGTGATGACCGGGATCTCGGTCGGGATCGGGTTCGTCGTGGGGTCCCAGTGCTCGACGTCGCGCCAGTCCATCAGCGCGTCGACGGTCTGGCCGGGCATGACGTCGATGTCGTACTTGAGGTACGAGAGGTCCTGCGGCGCAGTCGGATCCGTGCCCTGGAGCGCGCGGCCGTCCTGGTTGACGACCCGCTCGTCGCTGCCGTGCGGGTGGAACGGGTAGTTGACCCGGCCCGCGTTGACGTAGCGGATGACCGCGGGCAGCGGGTTCGTCACCGCGTCGTAGGGCTTGATGTGCACGAGGGCGCCGTACGGCTGGCTCGGCAGCCACGAGGCGTTGTTCGGCGCCAGGGTGTCGGGCATGCTGCGGCCGTTGATGAGGTAATAGCGCGCGTTGTACGCCGACCAGTCCACGGGCTGGTTGCGCTCGACGGCCAGGTGCACGTCCGGGTCGACCTCCGAGAGGAGGTAGACGTACTCGTGCTGCGGGCTGAACGCCGAGTCGGCCCGGTCGTTGACCTGTGCCGAGGCGGTCGCCGGTCGCACGACGAGCGTGCCGTAGAGACCCATCTGCTGCTGCTTCGTGACGTCGGTCCCGCTCGAGTAGAGGTAGGTCCCGGGCGATCCGGCCGTGAACGTGTAGGTCACGGATCCGCCTGCGGCAGAGGCTGGCTGGACCATGGAGGTCAGCGACCCGCCCGAGTCGAACTGCGGCTGGGCCGGGTTGCCGTTCGCCTTGACCGCCGACTGCCCCGGGAAGAGCATCGAGGTCGCCTCGGGCAGGTCGTTGTGCAGGATGACGGTGACGGTGCGGCCGGACGTGACGCAGAGGACCGGGCCGGGCAGCTGGAAGCCGCCCGCGCTCATCCCGTAGCCCCACATGTAGATGGAGTTGCCGTCCGGCGTCGAGATGTAGCCGGAGCGGGCGGTGAGGGAGAAGGTCTGCTGCGCGTTCTGCTCGCACAGCAGCCCCTCCGACGTGGCGGCCTGGGCTCCCGCGTTGGAGCCGAAGGCCACCGCGGCGACGACGGCGAAGACGGCACCGAGGACGGTGGTCCGCCGTCTGGCTCCGGTCGCTCGGCCGCGTCGCAGGGTGCCGACGATGTCGTGACGTCGTGGTCGGTTGAGTCGCATGGTCGTCCTCCGTCGGCTCATCAGGTGTTGGGCTCGGTCTGGGACGGGTACGTCTCGCCGACGCGGAGGACGGTCATCATGCCGCCCCAGCCCGGCCCGCCACCGTTGCCCAGGTACGCGTAGTTGCGGTCGTAGAGCAGGTACTCGCCCGTCTTGCGCGGGGTCACCAGCACGTCACGGCTCTCGCCGGGGCCGATGTCGACGGTGTTGGTGACCTGGTAGTTCGTCGTGCCGTCGCGTCCCCGCAGCAGCGCCGCGTCCTTGGCCACCACCTGCATGTCGACGTTGTCGAGCGTGAAGGCGTGGTTCTGGTAGCCGAGGTTCGACAGCCGCAGCAGCACCGTCTCGTTCACGTTGCACGTGATGAGCGACGAGATCGGCTGGTACTGAAGGCGACCCGCGGCCGTGGTCCTCGGGTCGCCGGGCGGGGCGATCGTGTCGGGGTAGCCGCGACCGTTGAGCAGCCAGAAGCTGGGCGCGTAGTCGGTCCAGTCGCTGACCTGGATGTGGGCGTCGCGGTAGTGCGCGGCCGACCACAGCTCGGTCACCATGAACGCGAACTCGCGGTCGTAGCGGGTGCTGCCGTCGCCGTCGTTGTACGCGTACTTCGTGCCGATCGGGTCGCCGTTGACCGGCGTCCGGTTCTGCGCGGGACGGATGAACACCATCCCCGTCATGCCCATCTGCACGTGCTCCACGTCCTCGAAGTGGCAGTGGTACATGTACGTGCCGGCGTCGTGCGGCCGGTAGTGGTACGAGAGGTCACGCCCGATCGGGACGGCGAGCGAGAGCTCCGGCACGCCGTCGAAGAGCGGGATGGCGTTGACGAAGCCGTGCCAGTGCAGGGTGTGCCCGTCGAAGAGGTCCGGCCGCATGAGCAGGCCGAGGTTCGACAGGGTGATCGTCACCTCGTCGCCCTCGTCGAAGGCGAGCATCGGGGCGCTGACCTGGGCCTTGCCGCGCACGGCGGCCACCTCCGCGGCCGTCGACATCTGCGTCACGTCGCGGAACCCGAAGACGTAGGTGTCGAAGCCGTCCGGCGCGAGCGAGTCGGGGAAGAACGGCAGGTCGGGCGGAGAGCCGGCGGGCATGCTCACCCAGCCGTCGGTGCCGACGAGGTGCACCGACTTCACGTTGCCGGTGGCGGCCGGTCGCACGACGGTCGGTCGCTGGGTGGGCTGCCCGAAGCTGAGGCGGGTGCCGAGGAAGACGCTGCCGATGGCGCCGGCACCACCGAGCATCACGGCGCGTCGGCCGAGCCCGCCTCGGGTCGGGCGGTCGTCGGCCCGGTCGTCGGCCCGGTCGTCGGCGCGGTCGTCGGCGCGGTCGTCGGGGACGGAGCGTGGGTCGTCGTTCATGTCGAGCTCCTGTGGTCGGTCCGGCGTCGTGGCCGGGGTGTGCGGTCCGTGGTGGTCGTGCCGTGGTGGCGAGGTGCGGCTGGCTGCGGGGGTCCGAGGGTCGAGGGGTGCGCGGGTGGCGGGTCCCAGGACCCCGGGGCGCCGGGGGAGGCCTTGAGGGGGAGTCAGGCCAGGGAGGAGGCGCCCCGGGGTCTGGGGGTCCATCAGGGGGCGAACTGGTCCGACCCCGCGTCGTACCGCGATCCCGTGCTGGTCACCGTGGGCCGAGGCTGCCCGTCGATGTCGGGCGAGGCCGCGTTGACCACGACGTTCCACTGGGAGGTGATCCCGAAGACGGTCTGGCTGCCGTAGTTCACCGTCGTGCTCGCCGCGCCCCGGCCGTATGCCGCCGAGCTCGTCCCGGCGAGGTGGTAGTCCGCGCGGAGCCGGGGCGGCAGCAGGGCCGTCACGATGGCCGCCTCGCGGAAGGCCGGGAAGGTGCGGGCCGCGAGCACCGTCACGGTCAGCTCGGGCGTCGGGTCGACGAAGCCGACCGTGTCGGTGAACGTCACGTTCTGCCCGCCGTCGGTGCCGGTCACCGTCTGGAGCACGCTCGACACGGGGTGGAGCCGGTCTGCGGGTGCACCGCCGACGACCGCCATGTCCCACTGGTCCGTCGAGTTGGCGGTGCCGTCGGGCAGCGTGCCCCCGATCCCGTAGACGTAGCCGCCGATGAACGTGCCGGCCCGGTTGTCGTTGAAGACGTTGTCGAGCAGGGCCGGGTTGCTGAACGTCGACTGTCCGTTGACCTTGACGAGCGCGAAGCCGGAGAGACCGCTGCTGTTCAGCCGGGCCATGAGCGGGTCGCTGTTGGGCCCGGTCGAGAGGCCGGCGGGAGCCGGCTGCCCGTCGGAGGTGACCGCCGTGGCCGTCGTCATGTTGCCGACCACGGTGTTGTCGACGATGGTGACGAAGGGCGCGTCGTCGAGGGCGATGCCGCCACCCTCGTGGGCCGAGACGTTGTTGCTGATCGTGTTGTTGCTGATCGTGATCGTCTGCGGGTCCGTCTTCGTGACGTGGGTGCCGGCCACCTGGAGCAGTCGGATGCCGCCGCCGTCGTCGCTCGCGAGGTTGGCGTCGATGACGTTGCCGTCGATCGTGACCGCGCCCGTGCCGGGGCTGAGCCCGGTCGGCGTCGCGGGCAGCTCGCCGGCGACCATGACCGCGCCACCCTCGTCGTAGGAGCTGTTGAACCAGATGGTGTTGCCGGCGATGGTGCCGCCGTTGCTGCCGGTCGGGTTCGACATGTAGCCGAAGGCCGTCAGGGCGCCGCCGTACTCCGCGGAGAAGTTGCCGCAGATGGCGTTGTGCTGGATCTTGTAGCCGTCGCTGCCGGTGAAGAGCCCGATGCCGCCGGCGAGGTTCGTGCCGCCGTTGTTGAGCACCTGGTTGTCGGCGATGACGGTGTCGTAGTTGCGGTTGTCGCCGGTGTAGGGCGTGCCCACCCGGATGCCGCCGCCGTAGCTGCCGCTGTTGCCGACGACGAGGTTGTCGGTGATGCGGACGCTGCGGTTGTTGTTGTGCAGGTAGATGCCGCCGCCCTGGGTGACGAGGGCCCCGCTCGCGCCGTAGGGCGTCGTGACCCGGCCGGTGAGGACGTTGACGTTGCCGGGGAAGTCGGCCTGCGAGCCGCCGGTCACCTGCAGTCCGTCGATGGCCACGGGGTATGCCGTGTCGGACACGGGTGCCCGCGGGTCGTCGAGCACGGTGATCGTCGCGGCGTCGGGCACGTCGAGCTCACCGCTGTAGGTCAGCGAGCCCAGCAGGGTGATCCAGGCCAGTCCTGCCGGAAGGTCGGGGCTGAACCCGGAGCCGTCGATGATCGAGCCGGGAACCCACGTGGTGGAGCCGTCGGCGTTGGTGGTGAAGCCGCCGGGGCCGACGCCCTGGATCGCGACGCGGTGGTGCACGAGGAGGTTCTCGTTGTACTCGCCGCGCGGGTTGAGCGACGAGGTGGCGCCGGGCCACACGACGACGAGCCAGTACTTCCGGGCCGAGGTGGGTGCCGCTGCCTCGAGCGCCTTCTGGACGGTCGGGTACTGCTTGCCAGGTCCGACCTCGGCGACGTTCGGGTTGACGGCCGTCGAGGGGTTCGAGCCCGGAGCGGCGGTCGGGACGGCACCGAGGTTCCAGATGGTGATGCCGTTGTAGGTCGAGCGCTTGGAGGTGGCGTTCGTGATCGAGACCTTGAGCGCGCCTCGCGAGCTGGGCGTCGTGGTTCCGGGCGTGAGGTCGGGCACCATGAAGGTGACGCTCGTGTCGGACCACGTCCCGTAGGCGCTCGACGGGAGCGCCGGCAGCTTCTGCCCCGCGCTGTTCGTCAGGGTGACGGTGCCGCGGGTCGCCCCGAAGCCGGTTCCCTTGACGGTGACGGAGCGGCCGGTGGCGGGGGTGGCGCTGGTGGGACGAACGTACGGGTGGTCGACGGCGAGCAGCTGCGGGTCGGTCGTCCCGAGGTTGCAGCGTGCCGGGTTCGACGCGGTGGTCCCCGGTGCGAGCACCGTCGCGGCGGCCTGGGTCGGCGCCGTGTCGGTGACCGTGAAGAGACCGGGCCAGCCCTGGAAGTTCGTGCTGATGGTGCGGTAGGCCGGGTCGTAGTCGGGGTTGGGGTCACCCGGTGCGCCCGGGTCGTTGCCGGTGAACCGGTACATGTTGGGGCAGGGGCCCGCCGGCACCGGGCAGTTGTACGTGCCGGTGGAGGGCTCGAGCGCCTCGTAGAAGCCGTTGAAGTCGGTGTGCGTCGTGTCGACGAGGCGTCCGCTCCAGTCGTAGAGGCCGACGGGCACGTGGGGCAGGCCCTGCGCCTCCCCGTAGTTGGCGCTGCGCTTGTCGAGCGAGAGCCCCAGGTCGTTGATCGTCAGACCCCAGAAGTGCGTCGGGATCGGGACGGGGGTGAAGAGGTTGAAGTTGGGCGCCACGGTCTGTCCGCTGCGCACGGTGACGAGCTTCGCGTCGCAGAGCGGGCGGTCCTGGCCCTCGAAGGGGCTGCCGCCGCCGTCGAGGAAGGCCGGGTTGGAGACGCGCACGGTGTGGAACGCGCCGGCGCAGGAGGAGATGATGCCGGCACCCTGCGACGGGGGCTGCGTCGGCGGCAGCGGGTCGTTGCCCGTGCCCGGGTCGCCGGCGGCGGCCTCGGTCGTGGTCGGCGGGAAGTTCTCCTGCATCAGGTAGCTGTCGCCGTCGAAGACGTTGACGTCCTCCTCGCGCGTCACCTGGTACATCGGCTTGCCGTCGACCGGGTCGTTCGGCACCTCGACCGTGGTGATGTAGTCGCCGGCCGGCAGGTCACCGAAGCCGTAGTTGCCGTTGACGGTCTGGCCGGCCGCACCCGGGGTGCTGTCGGACGCGCCCACCTGGACGCCCATCATCGGCGCCTCGACGCAGAGGTTGTTCGCGTCGGTCCCGGACTCGGGCAGGGCCAGCTGGTCGGTCAGCTCGGTGCCGTCCCACTGGCGGGCGGTGCAGCCCCGCGGCGGGGCCCACTCCTCGCTCGTGTAGGCCGGCTGGACCTCCGGGCCCTTCTTCAGCGCGCCGCGCTCCGGGTCGGGGTTCTTGATGGTCGCCGGCTGGCTCGGGTCGCTCGCGTAGGCGGGGTTCGGCACCGACAGCGGCACGATGGCCTTGCCCTGGCGGCACGAGTTCGCCTTCTCCTCCGCGGTCGTCGCCGTGCAGGCGACCGACTCGAAGACGTGCACGTTCACGTCGGGGATGCCGGGCTGGTAGTCCTCGCTGACCGCGTCGGCCGGGTCGAGCTCGTTGCGGGTGACGTCGTAGGAGACCGTCGCCGCGATGCCACCGTTCTCGTTGACGGCATACGGCTCGACGCCCCAGTCGATGCGGCCCGACAGGCCGATGATCGGCAGGAAGTTGATGTCGACGAGGGCGCCGAGGATCGTGGTCTCGCTGTCCTCGTTGTCGGCCTGGTAGGTGACGCCGGTCGTCCGGTAGCGGGTGTTGAAGGCCTCGAGGACGAGCCACTTGCCGAGCGGGTATCCCTCCTTGATGTCGTACGCGCCGTCGTCGCCGGTGTTGGTGAGGTTGGTGTACTGGTCCATGAGCGAGTTGTCGCGCTCGCGGACGGTCAGGGTGAAGCCGGGCACCGGCTGCTCGCCGGGGTCGCGCTTGCCGTTGCCGTTGTCGTCGACGAACACGGTGCCGCGCACGTGGGTGAACCAGCCGACCAGCATCTTGTTGCCGACGTCGACGAGCTCGCCGCCGGAGACCTCGACGTTGAAGCTCCACAGGATGTAGTCCTGGGCGTCGTCCCACAGCGTCAGCTGGTAGGTGCCGTCGGGGACGTTCTTGATGTCGAAGGTGCCGTTGGCCGCGCCGCGACCGGCGTAGACCACGGCGTCGCCACCGTCGAGGTCGCTGAGGGCGACCCACGGCGAGGGGATCGGCCCGGCGGACTTCGCTCCGGCCCAACCGGTCTCGGGCACGACCTGGCCGTTCTGGCCGCCGATGTACGGCAGTCCTGCCACGACGACGCCCTTCACCTCACCGGTGGCCGTCGACGCGGGCAGCGCCTTGACGCGCACGAAGCCGAACTGCGTGGCGGGCACGGGCTCAGCGCCCTTGAGGAACTCGGTGTCGAGGCCGGTGTCGCCCTCCTGCACCCAGATGTCGTGGTCGTGGCCGCCCTCGAGGGTCGTCGTCTGCACCCAGCCGGACTGGCCGGCGGGCGGCGAGACGGTGGCGCCGTAGCGGTTCGGGCCGAGGTTGGGGATCGTGATGACGCCGGCGGCGTCGCTGGTGCACTTGCCGGTCGAGCGGGTGGTGTCGACGAGCGGCTTGCCGGCGGTGTCGAAGCGCACGCGCCCGGCGGCGTCGTGGAGGTAGACCGTGCACAGGGCGTTGCCGTAGTAGTCGACGGTCACCGGGCCGAACACGTCGGTGAGGTTGCCGGTGAAGCCGGCCAGGCCCCGCTCGGCGTCGGCCTCGTAGGTGCCGTCGGCGGGGACGCTGTCGTCGAAGACCTGGATCTTGATCGTCGCCAGCGGCAGCGGCAGCGGCTGCATCTCGACGGCCACGGCCGACTCGCGGCCGTCGACAACGGTGAAGTGCGCGCCGTCGATCTTGTAGCCGTCCGCCGTCACGGAGACGAGGTACTTGCCGGGCGCGAGGCCCTGCAGCTTCGTCCCGGCGGACAGGTCGCTCTCATCGCCCTGGGCGACGATCTTCGCGAACCCGGAGGTGGTGCGCACCGACGGCCAGGGGCAGGTGTCGGCGTACGGCTCGGTGGGGTCACCGGGGTTCGTCGACGACGGCTTGGTGCTGCCGCCGGGGGCCCGGGACGGGAGGCACTGGTCGAGAAGGGGACTCGCGTCGGTGCCGGGGTTGCCCGTGCTGTCCTCGTTGATCATCCACCTGTAGCTGGTGACCGCTTCGCCCTTCTGCACGAAGGTCGGAGCGGTGTTGACGCTGCGCGCGCTCTTGACCGTCATGGAGATGCAGCCCTTGCCGGCCACGCTGCCGGTCGGGCAGTCGGCCACCGTCGTCACCGCGGGGGTGACGGCGGCTGCCGCCACGGGCGCGACGGCCGGCACCGGCGCGGCGACGGCGGACGCAGCGAGCGGCCCGCCCAGCTGCGCGACGCCTGAGACAGCCATCGCGGTGAGGCCGGCGATGAGCGAGAACGAGCGCCTGGACGTCTTGGGTGAGATCACGGCAACCCCCATCTGAGGACCGAGCGGGCCCCGTGCGAGCCCGTCGTCCCGCGACCGTCGCACCGACGCTTCCGGTGTCGCGGCGGGATCGGCGCACCGCTCAGCGAACTGTCACGGGAGCGGTGCACGACGGCTCACACTGGCGTCAGGTCCTCTTGAGGCTCCTGTCATGAACCTGTCAGGTTGCCGCCCCGGACTGCCCCGGTTCGCCCCCTCTCATCACCGTCTCGAAAGGGACTTCTCGGGCATCGCTTCCCGCGGTGTTCCCGTCCTGCTCTACTGGTCGGCAGGCTCGGGGATCTGGGGGAAGGGAGCCGCACATGGCCAAGGTCATGGTCGTCGACGACGAAGAACGCGTGCGGGGGCTGCTGACGCGGTCGCTGACGTCCGAGGGGCACTCGGTGATCACGGCTGCGACGGCTCGCGCCGCCATCGACCGGCTCGCGACGACGCACGTCGACCTCGTCGTGCTCGACCTCGTCATGCCGGGGGCCAGCGGCCTGACGGTGCTGGAGTCGATCCACGAACGGCACGACACGACACCCGTCATCGTGCTGTCCGGCGTGACCGACGTCGGCACCCGCGTCGAGGCGCTCGACCGCGGGGCCGTCGACGTCGTCGCCAAGCCGTTCAGCCTCACCGAGCTGCTCGCGCGCGTGCGCCGCAACGTCGGCGCCACGCGGACCGAGCCCGACGACCGCTTCCTCGACGCGGGCGGCATACGCCTCGACCTCGGCCGGCGGCGTGCCACGTTCCGCGACGTCAGCGCGTCCCTCACGGAGCGGGAGTTCAGCCTGCTCGCGCACCTCATGCGCCGCAAGGGCCAGGTGTGCCGGCGCGAGGAGCTGCTCCACGACGTGTGGCACCTCGACTTCGACCCCGGCAGCAACGTCGTCGAGGTGTGCGTGGGACGACTGCGGAGCAAGCTCGGCCAGGACATCCCCGTCGAGACCCTGCGCGGCGTCGGCTACGGGCTCTACGAGGAGCCGTGATGCGCCACCGGATTGTCGTGACGTGGAGCGTCGTCGCAGCGATCTGCTCGTTCGTCATGATCGCCGTCCCCGGCAGCGAGACCGTGCCCTACCACATCGCCTGGGCCGCCTTCGCGCTCTGCTTCGGCCTCGAACAGTGGAGCCGCCTGGCCACCTGGGTCGGCCTCGGGGTCTTCACCGTGGTGACGGGGGCGATCATCGTCTACCGCGCAGCCACCGAGGTGCTCGACTGGCAGGAGACCGCCGAGATCCCGCTGATGCTGCTGCTCATGGCCCTCATGATCTGGCACGTGCGCCGGCGCCAGCAGGCTCTCGCCGACCTCACCGCGAGTGCCGCCCGCGAGCGGGCCGAGTCGACGATGCGCGAGCTGCTGACGCTCCGCACGTCGCACGAGATGCGTTCGCCGCTCACCATCGCCCGCGGCTACCTCGAGATGATGCTCGAGCGCCCGCGATCGACCAACGACCTGGAGGACCTCCAGGTCGTCGACGAGGAGCTGGCGCGCCTCACCCGGGTCTGCGAGCGGCTGGTGCGGAGCATGCGCCTCGGCGGCGACCTCGAGGTGACGGACGTGCACCTCGGCAACCTGCTGGGCCAGACCGCCGAGCGCTGGTCGGCCGTGGCCACCCGGCGCTGGCGGGTTGAGCCCACCTCGGAGGTGCTGACCTGCTCGAGCGAGCGGCTGCGCGCCTGCCTCGACACGATGATCGAGAACGCTTTGCGCTACACCGATGCCGACGACGACACCGTGGTCCTGTACGCACGACCGATGAAGGACGCGGTGGCCGTCGGGGTCGCCGACTCGGGTCGTGGCTTCAGCAGCGACGTGCTGCGTTCGGCGTCGGCGCACTGGCCCGACCTGACCATGGACGGCGTGCGCGACGACCTGTCGCAGACGGGTCTCGGGCTCTCGCTCGTGCGCGACGTGGCCACCCGCCGCGGCGGCTGGGTGCAGCTGGGCGTCTCGCAGTGGGGTGGCGCCGACGTCGCGATGATCCTGCCGATGCGGCCCGAGGGGCTGCTGGCACCGGCTGCGGGCGTGCTCGGCGCCACCGCGGAGGCGAGCCCGGCAGTCACCGGCACACGCGGCGGCTGGCGCTCCCGCGCCGTCAGCTGAGGACTCGACCGGACCTCTCTTCGTCGAGTGCTCAGTTTCCTACGGAGCGTCAGGGCTCGGGACGCCGCCACCGCAGACGCACGGGCTGGCCGGGTCGCAGCTGCGCCGCCCGGGCGACCGCCTGCGGGGTGAGGACGGCGACGACGGGGTAGCCACCCGTGACCGGGTGGTCGGCGAGGAAGACCACGGGCTCGCCGCCGGCGGGCACCTGCACGGCCCCGACGACCAGACCCTCGCTCGGGAGCTCGCTGTCCGCGTATGCCGCGTGGCGCCGAATCCCCTTGCCTTCCAGACGGATTCCCACGCGGTTGCTGCGATCAGACACAGTGCGAACCTCTGCCTCGAGGTCCGCGAGGTCGCACCAGTCGGCCCTCGGCCCGGGGTCGACGTCGAGCACCACGAGCCCGTCGCTCGGCGGTTCGTGCGGCGCGACCTCGACCACCGGGAACGTGCGTGGGGCAGCGCCCACGCGCAGCACGTCGCCGACGGCCGGCGCCGCGGGCCCGAGCCCCGACAGGGTGTCGCTCGACCGCGATCCGAGGACGGGGGGCACCGCGATGCCACCGCGCACGGCGAGCCAGGTGCGCAGCCCGGCGCTCGGGGTGCCGAGGGTGAGCGCCTGCCCGTCGGCGAGTGCCACGGGAGAGGCGTGCGCCACCGGCCGGCCGTCGACGTCGGCGGGGCACGGAGCCCCGGTGAGCGCCACCACCAGGTCACCGTGCGCCCGCACGGCGAGTCCCCCGAGAGTCACCTCGAGGGAGGCCGGCGCGGGCCAGCGCTCGTCGTCCCGGTCGAGGAGGTGCCCCACCAGCCGCAGCCCGAGCCGGTATGCCGCCGGGTCGGCTACGCCTGAACGCCCCACGCCCACGTCGGCGAGACCGGGTCTGCCGAGGTCCTCGACCAGGGTGAGCGGCCCGGTCGCGAGCACCTCGAGACCGCGCTGCGTGTCGGTCCCGCGACGAGACCGGGCCGTGACGGTCGTGGCAGCGGCGGGCCCGCGGTGTCCGGAGGCCGGCGACATCTCGTCTCGCGCTGCCCGGGCCGGGTCGCCGTCGACGTCGACGTCGACGAACCGCACCGCCATCCCGGGCGCGAGCAGGGCGGGTGGTTCCCGCTCGGCGTCCCAGAGGATGGCGTCCGTGGTGCCGAGCAGCTGCCACCCTCCAGGTGAGTCCTGAGGATAGATGCCGCTGAACTCCCCTGCGAGGGCGACGGATCCGGCCGGCACCCGGGTGCGTGGGTCGGCCCGGCGGGGCACCCGCAGCCGCGGGTCCCCGCCGACGAGGTAGGCGAAACCCGGCGCGAAACCGCCGAAGCCGACGCGCCAGGGGGTGCCGGTGTGCGCCTCGACCACCTCGGCCCGCGAGAGCCCGGTCAGCCGCGCGACCTCGTCGAGGTCCGCGCCGTCGTAGCGGACCGCGATCTCGACGGGCTCGGTCTCGTCCGGCTTCGCGACGGCGTCGACGTCGGCGGCCAGCTCCAGGCAGGCCCGCCCGACCTCGTCGCGCCGTCCGGCGTCCCCCAGCACGACGAGCACCGTGCGCGCGCCGACGACGAGGTGCTCGACGAGCTCACCGACCAGGGGCGCGAGCCGGGCGCGCAGGGTGAGGGCAGCGTTCGTGTCGGCCACCTCGACGAGAAGTGCCGAAGCACCCATCGGGAGCAGCCGCGCCTCCATCACCGGGCCCGGATCAGCCTGCGAACGGGCGGATCTCGAAGCCGGCCGCCTCGAGCTCGCGACGCACCGCGCGCGCCATCTCGACCGCGCCGGGGGTGTCGCCGTGGATGCACACCGACTCGGCCCGCACCTCGACGTCCGTGCCGTCGACGGCGGTGACCACGCCCTCCCGGGCGAGCCGGACGACGCGCGCCGCCACCTCGGCAGGGTCGTGCAGCACGGCGCCGGCCTCCGTGCGCGGCACGAGCCGTCCGTCCGGCGTGTAGGCCCGGTCCGCGAAGGCCTCGCTGACGGCGCGCAGCCCGGCGGCCGTGGCGCGCTCGAGCACGACGCTGCCAGGGAGCCCGAGGATGGGCAGGGACGTGTCCACGGCGACCACGGCGTCGACGACCGCCTGCGCCTGGGCCTCGTGGTGCACGATCGCGTTGTAGAGCGCCCCGTGCGGCTTCACGTAGGCGACCCTCGTGCCGGCCACGTGCGCCATGGCCGAGAGCGCACCGAGCTGGTAGATGACGTCGGCGGCGAGGGCATCGGCCGGCACGTCGACGAAGCGTCGCCCGAAGCCGGCAAGGTCGTGATAGCCCACCTGCGCGCCGACGACGACACCCCGCTCGGCGGCATACGCGCACGTCCTGCCCAGCGTGAGGGGGTCTCCGGCATGGAAGCCGCACGCGACGTTGGCGCTCGTGACGACGTCGAGGACGGCCGCGTCGTCACCGAGGGTCCACGCCCCGAAGGACTCGCCCACGTCGGCGTTGAGGTCGAGGTGCATGCCTCGATCCTGCCGGGACGGAGGGCGATCGGGCCACCGCCCCGCCGGACGCGTCTAGCGCAGGCCGGCGTAGTGGTCCGGCAGCCGCCTCGCGTAGGCCCCGAGCAGCTCGCGCGCGACCGTCACCGAGTCGACGAGTGGATGGAGCGCAAAGGCCTTGACCGCAAGCGATCTCGACTGCTCGGCCGCCGCGGCGATGACGATTTCGTCGACTGCCTTCACCTGCTGCACGAGCCCGAGGGCGTGACCGGGTAGCGGACTCACGCGGACGGGCACCGGGCCGGCGGCGTCGATCGTGCACGGCACCTCGACGACGGCGTCGTCGGGCAGCCCGGCGACAGCACCGCCGTTGCGCACGTTGAGGATGAGCCGGGCCGGCTCGTCACGGGCGATCGCGGCCATGAGCGCGAGGGCGACCCCTTCGTAGCCGCCGCCCTCGACGTCCGCCTCGGACCGCTCGTGGCTGTCGCCGTCGCCGTTCTCGCGGGTCTCCTGCATGTAGGTCGCGTTGCGTTCGCGGCGCACGGCGTCCCAGCGCTCCCACGCCTGCTCCGGCGAGCGTGCCACGGCGGTGTAGAACTCGGCCTGCTGCGCGACGAGGTACTCGCCACGCGTCTGTGCGGCCCCGGCGATCTGGGCGATCGCGTCGCGCGTGAAGTAGTAGTAGAAGAGGTACTCGTTGGGCAGCGAGCCGAGGTCGCGCAGCCACTCGGCGCCGAAGAGGTGCCCCTCCTCGATGGCGGCAAGCGCCCCCTCGTCGGCGAGCAGGCTTGGCAGCAGGTCACATCCGTCGCGTCGCAGCCCGGTGAGCCAGCCGAGGTGGTTGAGTCCTGCGTAGTCGATCTCGAGGTCGGCGAGGTCGTGCCCGAGGGCACCTGCGGCCCGCTTGGCGAGACCGAGCGGCGAGTCGCAGATGCCGACGACCCGGCCGTCGAGGACCGACTGCATCGCCTGCGTGACGAGACCGGCGGGGTTGGTGAAGTTGATGACCCATGCGTCGGGGGCGAGGCGGCGTACGCGTCGGGCGACGTCGAGCGCGACGGGAACGGTGCGCAGGCCGTAGCCGACGCCGCCGGGCCCGGTGGTCTCCTGGCCGAGCAGCCCCAGGGCGAGCGCGATCCGTTCGTCGGCGGTGCGGCCCGCGAGACCACCGACCCGCAGCGCCGAGAAGACGAAGTCGGCGCCGGCGAGCGCCGTGTCGAGGTCGGTCGTGGCCGAGAGCGCCGGCGGGGGCAGCGACTCGGGGTGTGCGGCGAGGTGCTGCCGGGCCTGGGCGGCGAGGACGTGGCGCATGACGTCGAGTCGCGAGGAGTCGGTGTCGTGCAGGACCACCTCGGTGACGCGGCGCTCGGCGGTGTCACGCAGCAGCGCACCGTGCACGAGCGGCACGCGGAACCCACCCCCGCCGAGGATCACCAGCTTCATGGCCTCACCACCCTCGGACCGTACCAACCCTCACCAGCCGTGCCCTGCTCTGGCGCGCGATGCCTCAGTCGTGGCCGGGGTAGGCGTGCACGACGGCCGCCCTGAGTCGGGGCACCACGCGCACGAGCTCCTGCTCCGCACGGTGGGCGACGGCGTGGGCATCGGCGAGGGACAGACGCGACGGCACGTCGAGCTCGGCGTCCGCATGCATCTCGTGACCGATCCACCGCATGCGCACGCGACGCACCGACAGCACGGCCGGGTCGGCGGCGAGCACCTGCTCGGCCTGCTCCACGAGCACCGGATCGACGCCGTCCATCAGCCGCCGGAAGACGTCGCGGGCCGCAGTGCGCAGCACGAGCACGATCGCGACGGTGATGACCAGCCCGACCACCGGGTCGGCCCAGTCCCACCCGATCGCGACCCCACCTGCGCCGAGGACGACCGCGAGGGACGTGAGCCCGTCGGTGCCGGCCGTGGTGGCCGTCCGCGACGAGGGCCGCCGACCCGATCGCGCGTCCCTCACGGATGCGGAAGCCGGCGACGAGCTCGTTGCCGATGAAGCCGACCACGCCCGCCAGGGCCACCCAGCCGAGGTTCTGCACGGGTGCGGGGTCGGCGAGACGACGGATCGCCTCCCACCCTGCCACCACGGCCGACAGCGCGATCATGGCGACGACGAAGAGCCCGGCGAGGTCCTCCGCGCGGCCGTAGCCGTACGTGTACCGGCGGGTCGCAGCGCGGCGACCGAGGACGAAGGCGATCCACAGGGGCACGGCGGTCAGCGCGTCCGAGAAGTTGTGGATCGTGTCGGCCAGCAGCGCGACCGAGCCCGAGACGGCGACGACGGCCAGCTGCAGCGCTGCGGTGAGCCCGAGGCCCACGAGGCTGACCTTGACGGCCCGGACGCCACGCGCGCTCGACTCCAGGGCGGCGTCGATGGAGTCCGTGGCGTCGTGGGAGTGCGGCGTGAAGGCGTGCCGGAACCGGGCGAGCACGGCGCCGCCGTGTGGGTGCCCGTGGTCGTGCTGGTGATCGTGTACCGGATGAGCGTGGACCGGGTGCTCGTGATGGTGGTGAGGCTCGTGCTCGGCTTGCATGTCCCCACCTTATCTGCATGGTTGCGAAGGTATGCAGGCAGTAGGGTCGTAGCGTGCACGATGCCAGGCCCGACCTCTCCATGCCGGCGGACGAGCAGGCCCACCTCGCGGCCGAGACCTTCCGGCTGCTCTCCGACCCCACCCGCATCAAGCTGCTCTGGGCTCTGCTCCAGGGCGAGTCGTCGGTCAGCTGCCTGGCCGAGCTCGCCTCGGTCAGCCCCACGTCGGTGAGCCAGCACCTCGCCAAGCTCCGGCTGGCGGGACTCGTGCACGGTCGGCGCGAGGGCACCTTCGTCTACTACACCGCCGCCGACACCCACGTGCGCGCGCTGCTCGCCGAGGCCCTGTCGCACGCCGACCACGCCGTCGCAGACCTCGGCCCCGAGGGCGACCACGAGCACCGGTTCCCCCGCCTCACGAGCGGGACGAAGCGGCACTGACGGGCAAGCCGGGCGGCATACGCAATGGCAGCAGGCAAACCCGGTGAGTCTCGGGCGCAGGTGGGGGATCATGGGCGCGTGGCCCATCGACAGTCGTTCGACCCGCTGGCGTCGCGTCGCACCGACGACGACCCGCCGCTCGACGTGTTCGTGTGGGGAACCGTCTTCCTCGACATGATCTTCGCCGGGATGCCGAGCGCGCCGAAGCCGGGCACCGAGGTGTGGGCGGAGGGCCTCGCCTCGTGCCCCGGTGGCATCGCGAACCTCGCCGTCGCGACGCGCCGGCTGGGTCTGCGCACCGGCCTGGCCGCGGCGTTCAGCGACGACGACTACGGCGACTTCTGCTGGCGCACGCTCGAGGAGCAGGAGGGCATCGACCTCGCCCGCAGCCGCCGCTTCGCCGACTGGCACAGCCCCGTGACGGTCTCGATGTCGGTCGACCGTGACCGCAGCATGGTCTCGCACGGACACCCGTCGCCCGTGCCGGCGAGCGAGCTCATCGGCTCCCCGCCCCGCTCGCGGGCCGTCATGGTCGACCTCGCCGAGGACGAGGCCTTCGGCGGCAGCGGTCCGACGTGGGTCGACCGGGCCCGCGAGAACGGCTCGCTCGTCTTCGCCGACGTCGGCTGGGACCCCAAGGAGCAGTGGTCGCCGCACGTGCTCGAGCGGCTCGCCCGGTGCGACGTCTTCATGCCCAACGCCGTCGAGGCGATGGCCTACACCGGCACGAACTCGCCCGTCGAGGCCGTCTACGCGCTCGCCGACCGGGTGCCCGTCGCGATCGTCACCGACGGGTCGGACGGAGCCCTCGGCATCGACGCGCGCACGGGCGAGGAGGTGCGGGTGCCGTCGCTGCGCGTGCACGAGGTCGACCCGACCGGCGCCGGCGACGTCTTCGGCGCGGCCCTGCTCGTGGGCACGCTCGCCGAGTGGCCGCTCGAGCAGCGGATGACGTTCGCGAGCCTGTGCGCCGGCCTCGCGCTCCAGCAGTACGGCGGCTCGCTCGCCGCACCCGGCTGGGGCGACCTCGCCGACTGGTGGACCGCGCTCGTCAGCGACACGAGCGGCGACGCGTACCACCGCTCGCTGCGCCGACGGTTCGCGTTCCTCGACGAGATCGTGCCGCGCGTCCCGGTCATGGCCTGCCGCCGGGCCACGGCCACCATCGCCAAGCGCGCCGACGTGCAAACGCTCGACTGAGAGCACCCACGGGCGCGCCGGCCACGGGCGGCGCGGCAGGATGGGGCGGGTGAGCGACACCGAGGTGCCAGACGAGGTGCCAGACGAGGTGCCAGACGAGGTGCCGGACGAGGTGCCGGACGAGCTGCCCGACGACATCCGCGACCTGCTGGCGGTCGACCTGTTGGGGGCCCAGGTGCAGGACTGGTCGATCGCGAGCGACTCGTTCACGTGGACCCTGCTCGCCGGCGATGCCGATCGCGGGCACGAGCTGGCCGCGCTGACCTACGTCGGGGCGGTCGTGCTGCACACGAACCGGCACCACCTCGACCGCGCCGTCGAGGTCGCGGCCGAGGTCGTGGGGTCCGAGGTCGTCCCTGCCGAGGGCGGCGGGTTCGAGCACCGGGTGACGCTCGGGCCGGCGTATGCGTTCGTCATCCGCTTCTGGAGCGTCGACGTCCGCCGTATGCCGGCACCGGACCACCTCCGCCGCACCCGCTGACCGCGGGCCGAGCCACCCGACGAGAGGGTCGGCTGCGACAGTGCGGTGGATCGCCGGCACCGGACGCCGGTGATCCACCGCGCAACGGTCGTGGCCGCGCCGCGGGCCACCCGGCATACGCCCTCAGTCGCCGGCGATGCCGCTGCGCTCGACGCCCTCGACGATCCAGCGCTGCAGGAAGAGGAACATCAGCAGCAGCGGGAAGATCGCGACGAGCGCCGCCATGAAGAGCTGGCTCACCTGCACCGACTGCGCCGTGAGGAACGTCGACAGTGCGATCTGCACGGTCCACGACTCCTGGTCGCGGCCGATGACGAGCGGCCAGAGGAAGGCGTTCCACGTGCCGATGAAGGTGATGGTGCCGATGGCGGCGACGAAACCGAGCGAGTTCGGCACGACGATCCTCCAGAACGTGCCCCAGTAGCCGAGGCCGTCGATGAACGCCGCCTCCTCGATCTCCCTGGGGAAGCCGAGGAAGAACTGCCGGAAGAGGAACGTCGCGAGCGCCTGGAAGAGTCCCGGGATGATGAGGCCGCGCAGGGTCGAGATCCAGCCGAGGGTCGACACGAGCACGAAGCTCGGCACGAACGTCACCGCGGCCGGGATGAGCAACGTCGCGACGATCGAGTAGAAGACGGTGTTGGACCAGCGGTACGGGATGCGCGCGAGGCCGTAGCCGGCCAGGCCCGAGATGACGAGCACCCCGACGGTCTGCGCCACGGCGATGAGCCCGGAGTTGAGCAGGCTGCGCGCCATCGGGATCGCGGGGTTGTCGAAGAGCCCGGTGAGGTTCGAGGTCTCCCAGACCGGCGGCAGCCAGTGGAAGTCGGGCGAGCCGAGGTCCTGCTCGCGCATGAAGGCGCTGCGCACGAGCAGGTAGAACGGGACGAGGAAGAGCAGCGCCGCCACGACGAGGGCGCTGTAGCGCGCCCAGCCGACGAGGCGGGACTGCTTGCGGCTGCGGACGATCGCCATCTACTCGCCCCTGTCGCCGAGCCGGAGCACGCGGCCCTGCACCACCGCCACGATCGCGATGATGAGGGTGAGGATGACCGCGCCGGCCGAGCCGTGGCCGAAGTCCTGACCCGAGCCGAGCGCCGTGTAGTAGAGGTAGACGAGCGGTGGTCGCGCGTACGGCGGGTAGGTGCCGAACGTGGACAGGATGTTGTAGAACTCGTCGAACGCCTGGAACGCGTTGACGAGCAGCAGCAGGAGCACCGCCGTCGACGTCGCCCGCAGCTGGGGGAACGTGATGTGGCGGAAGACCTTCCAGCCCTCGGCGCCGTCGATCGCGGCCGCCTCGTAGAGGGTCGGGCTGATCCGCTGGATGCCGGCGAGGAAGAGGATCATGTAGAAGCCCACCTGCAGCCAGAGCCGGGCCGTGACGATGACGAGCCAGTACCACGGTGGGTCGGCGAGGCTGAGCCACGGCACCGAGTCGATGCCGAACCAGCCGAGCACCGCGTTGGCGAGGCCCGAGCGGATGCCGCTGAAGATCGACATCTTCCAGATCAGCGCGGCGACGACATAGGAGCACGCGGTCGGCAGGAAGAACACCGACCGGAAGAAGGACTGCATGACGCGGGTGCGCGCGACGAGCAGCGCGGCGCCGAGCGAGATCACGAACGTGGTCGGCACGATGAACACGGCGAACGCGACGAAGGTGAGCAGGCTGCTGCGGAAGGCCGGGTCGCGCAGCATGTCCAGGTAGTTGCCCGCACCGACGAACTCGGTCGGCGTCACGGTGTTGTACGCGTTGAAGAACGACAGGTAGATCGACCAGACGATCGGCACGTAGACGAACACGACGAGACCGATGACGAACGGCCCCACGAACACCCAGAACCAGAGGTTGACGTCCTGGCGCCCCCGCAGCCGCCGGCCGAGCGAGGGCCGGGGCGCGCTGAGGCGCCCCGGCTCGCGCTCCGACGGCGCCCGGTCGTATGCCGGGCGGCCGGCCTCGGCCGTCAGGCGAGCACCCGCTTGAGCTCGGGCTCGGCGACGGCCTTGACCTTCGCGATCTCGCCCATCGGGTCGGCGCCCTCCTTGACGATGCGGTTCATCGCGTCGCCGAAGGCGGTGTTGCACTTGGGCGTCCACAGGATCGGGCTCTGCGCGTGGCCGACGTCGGTGGCGAGCTTGGCGGCCTCGGCGGCCTGGCCGTCCTTGAGGGTCGTGGCCTGGCCGATGAGGCTCGTGCGAGCGGGGATGTGGAAGCCGTAGGCGGTGGCGAAGTCGAGCTGGTCCTGGGTCTGGTCGACCCAGAGGTACTTGACGAACTTCTTGGCGGCCTCGACGTCCTTGCTCTTCGCGCTGACGCACGAGCCGTAGGCGCCGACCGGCACCGACGCCTTGCCCGAGCCGTCGAGGGCGGGCCACGCCATGACGCCGAAGTCGTCGCCGAGGCCCTTCTTGATGTCGGGGAAGGTCCACAGGCCGGTGAACTGCATCGCGGTGAGGCCGGCCGTGAGGGCCGACGCGTCGAACCAGTCCTTGGGTGCGCCGAGCAGGAGCACCTTGGCGTCCCACATCTCGCGCAGCTTGCCCAGAGCCTGACCGGCGCGGGGGTCGTCGAAGCCGAACGTGTTGTCCTCGGCGAGGTAGTCGAGGCCGGCCGACCACAGCATGGGCCCGCCCATGAGGCCGGCGCCGCCGTCGTTGCCGAGGAAGAGGCCCTTGACGTTGCCCTGGGTCAGCTTCTTCGCGGCGGCGATGAGCTCGTCGATGGTCTGGGGCGGGGTGACACCGGCTTTGTCGAGCATCGACTTGCGGTAGACGAGCAGCTGCATGTCGACGACCTGCGGGATGGCGTACGTCTTGCCCTCGTAGGTCATCCGCTTGAGGATGCTCGGGTTGAAGTCGTCCTTGGCGTCTCCCAGGAGGTCGGTGAGGTCGACGACCTGCTTGCCCTTGATCATGTCGATCGTCGGGCCGTTGCCGTACTCGAAGACGTCGGGCCCGGCGTCGGTCAGCAGCGAGGCGGCGGTCGACTGGTCGTAGTCGCCGGGCTTCCAGCTGACCTTGACGGTCGCGTCCTTGTAGGCCGCGGCGTACTTCTCGACGGCCTGCTGCGTGCCGGCCTCGCCGTACTGGTGGTACCACTGGTTGAGCGTGACGCCGCTGCCGCCGCCTCCGGTCGCGCCGCCGCCCGTCGCCGCGGGCTCGCGGCCGGTGTTGCTGCCGCACGCGGCGAGCGCGCCCGTCACGGCAGCGGCTCCGCCGAGCGCGAAGAGCGACCGACGGGTCAGGGACGATCCGAGAGCCTGGCGGATCGTGGGGTCGAGGTTCTGGTCAGACATGGTTCCCCTGCGTCCTTCCTGCCCGACGACGCGGGCGACCGGTCATGACGGCGGACGTCCAGCCAGTCTTCTCGACCGCGCCCACCGTGCGATCGTATGCCCGGTTCCTGCACGTTCGCCCGCGCAGACCCTCCCCGGCTCCCGATCGAGAGAAGGCGTGGTTCGCCCGCGACCGTGACGAAGCGTTCTCTCGATCCGGGAGGGGGCGGTCAGATGGCGGCGGGGGAGTTCATGGGGTTGTCCTCGGCCGTCTCCTTCGACGTGCGCAGCAGCTCGTCGACGAGGACGAGGGTCTGCTCGTCCTCGGTCGTCATGCGCCGGCCGAAGGGTCCGCGGGCGAGCGCCACGGCTGCCCCGACGCGCACGATGCCGAGCCGCACGTCGTCGCGGGCCTCGGCCGAGAGGCGCTCGAGCAGGCGGGTGACGGCCAGCAACCCCGACACGACCGGCCGACCGTCGAGGGCGAACTCGTCGAAGAGCCAGCGTCGCTCGGAGGCGGCCGTCTCGAACACGGCGCGACCGGCGCCGGTGCTCCGCAGAGCCGCGTCGGTGACGGCGTCCCAGAAGGCGCCGCGCTCGTCGTCGTCGAAGACGGTGCGGCCCGTGAGCGCGCTCAGCACCCACACGGGCCCGAACCGCAGCGTGACGACGTCGGCCTCGGACCAGCCCTCGAACCACTGCGACACGTCGCCACCACCTCTCGTCCGCGGGCGGCCACCTCAAGCGTACGACCGCCCGGAAGCCGGATCAGCCCAGCGGCATACGGCGGCCGGCGACGACGGGACGCAGCACCGCCTCGACCTCCGGGGTGCAGAACCAGCGACGCACGCAGTCGTCGGCGAGCACGTTGGCGAGCGCCCCGAGCACCATCGACTGGTCGAGGGAGAGGTGGCGACCGGCGTGGCGTCCCGTACGCGTGTCGACGCTGTCGACGAAGCCGCCGGGGCCGTACGCGCCGAGCTCGTCCTCGATGCGCGCCAGGTTGTCGGCCGCCGCGTCGGGCTCGACCATGAGGGCCATCGCCGAGGCGTGCGGCGTCACGACGACCTCGCCGTCGCGCTCGCTCGGGTAGCCGTCGGCCTCCCACGCGATCGGGGGCACCCCGAAGACGGAGTAGCCCTCACCGGGGCACGCCGAGGGACTGAATCCCCAGTAGCCGTAGCCCTTCTCGTCCATCGCGTACTCCCGTTGGAGCGCCACGGTGCGCGCCTCGTTGACGCCCCACGTGTCGGGCGCCCACACCGCCTCGGGGACGAAGATCGCCGGCATCAGCGCCTCGAACATCGACCCACCGAAGGTCGGCACGACGTCGCGCCCCCGATAGTGACGGACGGGGGTGTCGAGCGAGGCGTAGTGCTCGGGGGGCAGCTGCCCGTGCGCGATGCCGACGTAGCTGGCGATGCGCGGCTCGGAGTCGAGCAGGTCGTAGTTGTGGCGGGTGTGGAAGACCGGCGCCCTGCCCTCGACGAACGATGCGTGCCGCGTCTGCTCGCCGGGGTTGACGTCCCAGAACCCGCCGCTCAGGCGGCCGCCGGGGCCCTCCCCACCTGCGGCCGCGTCGTGGAAGACCGCGAAGTCCATCCGGTGGAGCACTGCCCGGGCTTCGGCGGCCACTTCCGGCTCGGCGGCCGCGGCGACCATTAGGCCGGCGGCGAGCCAGCCGTTGTCGACGCTCGACAGGAAGGGCTTGATCGTGCCGCCGTCGGGCATCCGGTGCAGGAGGGCTCCGGTGCGGTCGTCGTACCAGTTGTAGAACATGCCGCTCTCGTCGTGGACCTCCATCCGCGCGAGGGTGGCGAGCGTGCGGCCGAGGCCCTCACGGCATACGTCGGCGGCGACCAGGCCGAGGTCGCGGGCGCCGACGGTGCACCACAGCAGGCCGCCGACGTTCGTCGGTGAGGTGTAGCCGCTGCGGGTGCCGGGGTCGAGCGATCCTGCGATCGAGTCGGTCGGCAGGCCCGAGTCGGGGTCGGTCATCGCCTCGAACGAGTGCCACGTGTCGGCGGCCCAGCGGCGCAACAGGTCAAGGTCGGGCACAGAGATTCCTCGGGGGTTCGGGGACGTCGGAAACTGAGCACTCGACCGGAATGTGAGCGCTCCCTCCCGTCGAGTGCTCACTTTCCGGCGTCGGGAACTGAGCACTCGATGGAGAAGGCGGGGGTCAGGCTCCGGCGACGGACGTGGGGTCCCAGTCGCAGCCGCACGAGCCACGCACGACGAGCCGGGTGGGCAGCACCTGTGGCTGCACGTCGAACCTGCGGCCGCCGATGCGCTCGTGCAGCCGGATCGCCGCCCACCGCCCCAGCTCGCGCATCGGCTGCTGCACGGTGGTGAGGCCGGGGGCCAGGTAGCGCGACGTCATGATGTCGTCGAAGCCGACCACGGCCACGTCGTCGGGCACGCGGCGACCCTCACGCGCGAGCATCACCATCGTCGCGAGGGCGAGCTCGTCGTTGGCGCAGACGAGCCCGTCGAACGTGGCACCTGACGCCTCGGCCGCGAGCAGCTGCTCGACGACGCTCTTGCCCGACGCCTCCTCGTACCTCACCCGGATCGGGTCGACGGCCTCCACCCCGCGCTTGCGCGCCAGGGCGTGCTGGAAGCCGCGGTAGCGCTCCGAGATGTCGTGCGAGTCGTCGGGGTCGCCGACGAAGACGAGGCGGGTGCGCCCGTGGTCGAGCAGGTGGCGGGTCAGCTCGGCCGAGCTGATGAAGTTCTCGACCTGCACCGAGTCGCAGCCCTCGACGGCCTCACGAGCGACGAGCACGGTCGGGGTGGTCTTGACGATCTGGCGGATCAGCGACTCGCTGATGGTGTCGTTGGCGACGACGATGCCGTCGATGCGACCGAGGATCTTGCGCACCGACGCCTCGGCGTCCTTGGACGCGTCGCACACGACGACGACCACGGACTGCCCGTCGCGCGCCGCCGTCGACTCGAAGCCCGACAGCAGCTCCGAGTAGTACGGCCCCGCCAGCCCGGGCAGCACGAGCCCGTGCGTCTCGTGGGTGGGCACGTCGACGGGCCGGCCGGCCCGCAGCGGCACGTACTCGAGGTCCTCGACGGCCCGGAGCACCCGCTGGCGCGTCTTCGCCGAGGCCGGCGTGGAGCCGCTGAGCACCCGCGAAACGGTGGCGATGGACACACCGGCGCGCTCGGCCACCGTGTAGATGGTGACCGGGCGGTCATCGTGCTCCGTCGACACCCACGCTCCCTCGCTCGGGGTCAACTGTGCACGCCGCCACGACGCTCCACAACCCGGGCGTCGAGAGTCTCGCACCGTGGCCACGCGCGCCCTGCGACGCGCCGCTCGGGCACCGGGGCCGTATGCCGCCGGGCCGGGCCGGCGAGCGCAGGCGCCGTCACGCGGGTGGCCACGTCGCGGTGGGCCGGCGCTCCCTGCCGGTCCACCGCGACGCGCCGTCGGTGGGGGCGCCTCAGAACGGGTTGGGGATCGCATCGATGAGCTTGCGGGTGTAGGCGTCGCTCGGGTCGCGGATGACCTTGAGGGTCTGGCCCTGCTCGACGACCTTGCCGTTGTTGAGCACGATGACCTCGTCGGCGAGCATGCGCGCGCTCAGCAGGTCGTGCGTGATGTAGAGGATGCCGACGTCCTTGCTCTGCACGAGGTCGTTGAGCAGCTCGAGGATCTCGGCGCGGATCGAGACGTCGAGGCTCGAGATCGGCTCGTCGGCGACGATGATCTCCGGCTCGACGGCGAGCGCCTTGGCGATGACGACGCGCTGGCGCTGGCCGCCCGACAGCTCGTAGCCGTAGCGGTTGACGAACCGCTCGCTCGGGGTGAGCGCGACCGTCTCGAGCAGCTCCTTGACCCGCTCGCGCAAGGCGTCGCCGCGCAGCCCGTGGTAGTTCGCGAGCGGCCTGGCGAGGATGTAGCCGATGCGCTTCGCCGGGTTGATCGAGCTGTAGGGGTCCTGGAAGACCATCTGCACGTCGCTGCGGTAGTCGCGCAGCGAGCGGCCCCGGAACCCCGACACCTCCTGGTCGCCCTTCGGGCCGTGGAAGACGATGCGCCCGCTCGTCGGGCTGTCGACGCCGGTGATCATCCGCGCCAGCGTCGACTTGCCGCTGCCGCTCTGGCCGACGAGGGCCGTCACCTCGCCCTTGCGCAGCACGAAGCTCGCGTCGGTGACCGCCTCGGTGCGCTGGACCGCGAGCCCGCGACGTCGGGTGAAGACCTTCGACACGTTCTCCACGGAGAGCACGACGTCGCCGCGCAGGGCCTGGGTCGACTCCTCTGCCGTCTTGACGAACTGCGGCCCCTCGAAGGTGCGCCTGGGCTCGCCGTGCTCGCCCGACCCTCCTTCACGCTGCTGGGCCTCGGCGACGATGCAGGCGGCCCGTCCGGCGCCGAGCGGCACGATCGGTGGGTCGACCTCGGCGCACCGGGCGACCCGTTCGGGGCAGCGCGGCGCGAAGCTGCAGCCCACGATCGGCAGGCTGAGGTCCGGAGGTCGACCGGGCACGTAGGTGATCCGCACGGTCTCGGCGCGCGGGTCACCGTACGAGCCGAGCAGCCCCTTGGAGTACGGGTGGAGGGGCTGGGCCAGGAGCGCACCGGCCGGCTGCTCCTCGACGATGCGACCGGCGTACATCACGAGGATGCGGTCGGACAGGTCGAGCACGGTGCCGATGTCGTGGCTGATGAAGAGCACGGCGAAGCCCTGCTCGGCCTGCAGCCGGCGCACGTTCTCGAGGATCGAGTGCTGCACGACCACGTCGAGACCCGTCGTCGGCTCGTCGAGCAGGATGAACTTCGGCTCGAGGGCCAGGGCGAGCGCGAGGTTGACGCGCTGGCGCATGCCGCCCGACAGCTCGTGCGGGAACGCGGAGATGAACTTGTGGTCGATGATCACCATGTCGAAGAGCTGCTTGATGCGTTCGGTGACCTTGTGCCCGCGCAGGTTCGAGTGCTGTTCGATGACGTCGCGGAACTGCGCCTCGACCCGCGTGACGGGATTGAGGGCGTTCATGCTGCTCTGGAACACCGTCGAGATGTCGCGCCAGCGCAGGTCGCGCAGCTCGTCCTCCGACAGGTCCGTGATGTCGGTGCCGTCGAAGGTGATGCTGCCGCCGCTGATGCGGCCGGGCCGCTGGAGCAGCCGCAGCAGCGCCGTGCCGAGCGTCGTCTTGCCCGAGCCGGACTCGCCGATGAGTCCGACGAACTCGCCCGGCTCGATGGAGAAGCTGACGTCCTGGACGGCGTCGAGCGGCCGGTGGGCCTTCGGTTCGTAGCGGACCGAGAGGTTCTTCACGTCGAGCAGGCTCATGCGTCCTCCCTGAGGTGCGGGTTGCTCAGCAGGTCGACACCGAAGTTGATGAAGGCCATGCCGGTCATGAGGATGGCGAGGACGAGGCCGGGCACGAAGACCCACAGCCACAGTCCCTGCGTGATCGCGCCCTGGGCGTTGGCCTGGTAGAGCATCGTGCCCCACGACACGCTCTGCGAGTCACCGAGGCCGAGCACGGCGAGGCCGGCCTCGGCGCCGATCGCCCCCGTGGCCGAGCCGACGAAGGCCGCCGCGACGAGCGAGCTCATGTTGGGCATGATCTCGCGGAAGACGATGCGCATCGTGCCCTCGCCCGAGAACTTCGCCGCCGTCACGAAGTCGCGGTTGCGCAGCGTGATGATCTGCGCGCGCTTCGCCCTGGCGCCGCCCGCCCACGAGGTGATCGCGATGACGCCGACGATGAGCCAGACGCCACGCACCTCGGAGTACGCCACGAGCGTGATGATGAGCGGCAGCGTCGGGATGACGAGCGCGACGTTCGTGATGAACGAGAGGATGTCGTCGACGATGGTGCCCTCGGCGTAGCCCGAGATCATGCCGATGACGAGGGCGATCATCGTGGCGAGCAGCCCGCCGAAGAGGCCGACCAGCAACGAGATCCGTGATCCGTAGATGAGCTGTGAGGCGATGTCGCGACCGTCGGTGGTCGTGCCGAGCCAGTTCTCGCCGCTCGCGCCGGCCAGCGGCGTGAACGAGGAGTCGAGCGGGTCGTGCGGTGCGATGAGCGGCGCGAAGACGGCGACGAGCACGTAGGCGGCGACGATGACGATGCCGATGCGCGCCTTCCTGCTGCTCCACACCACCTGCCACCAGCGGTCGGGACGCTCGACGTCGGGCACCTGCTCGACGTTGGACGTCTGGGCCGGGTCACCCTCTGCCATCACGTCGTTCAGCGGTGTGGTGGTCATGACTCCGCCCTCCTCGCACGCGGGTCGAGCACTCCGTAGAGCAGGTCGGCGACGAGGTTCGCGATGAGCACCCCGACGGTCGTGAGCAGCATGAGGGTCTGCAGCAGCGGGTAGTCCTTGTTCTCGACGGCCTCGCCCATGAGCCGCCCCAGGCCCGGGTAGTCGAACGCCTGCTCGACGAGGATCGCGCCGCCGAGCACGCCGCCCAGGGCGAGCGCGAAGCCGGTCACGCTGGGCAGCAGGGCGTTTCGTGCTGCGTACTTGAGCGCGACGACCCGGTCGGGCAGGCCCTTGGCCTTTGCGAGCCGGATGTAGTCCTCGCCGAGGTTCATGATCATCGTGTTGCGCATGCCGAGGATCCAGCCGATGGGCGTCACGATGAGCAGCGCCAGCGCCGGCAGGAACGAGTGCGACACGGCCTCTTGGATGAACGCGAAGTTGAAGCCGGGAGTGGACTCCTCGTAGCCGCCCGACGTCGGGAACCAGCCGAGCGTGTAGCCGAACACGTAGAGCAGCAGCAGGGCGATCCAGAACGGCTGGAGCGTGCCGAGGAAGGTCGATCCCAGGGTCACGACGGAGTCGAAGCGCGAGTTGCGACGCCACGCGGCATACGCCCCGAGCACGATTCCGACCGCGAACGACAGCACCTGGGTGACCGTCACGAGGACGACCGTCCACCAGAAGGCCTGCCCGATCACCTCGGTCACCTTGAAGGGGTAGTAGCTGTAGGACAGGCCGAAGTTGCCGCGGACCAGCTCGCCGAGGTACGTCGCGTACTGCTGGAGCAGCGACCCGTCGGGCGCCCCGAGCATGGCGCGCATCGCGCGCACCTGCGCCGGGTCGAGCGCGGCGTCCTTGCCCGCCAGCTTCTTGACGATGATCTCGGCCGGGTCGCCCGGCTGGAGACGGGGGATGAGGAAGTTCAGGGTCACCACGGCCCAGAGGGTCGCGACGAAGAAGCCGAACTTCCGTGCGAAGTACTTCATGCCAACCTCACCTTCGTGTCACGCCGCGCCCCGTCGGGGTGGCCTCACGCGGGTTCACGCGAGCCCACCCCGACGGGTGTGCGGGGTCCGGATCAGTTGGGCGCGCTGAGCCGCGTCATGACGAGGAGCCGGTCGTCCGACGGGTTGGCGTACGGGTTCTCCTCGCTCGGCCAGCCGACCGCCTTGTCGGTGCGGTAGATGATGCGCGCCGGGGCGTAGATGAGCGGGGTCACCGGGAACTTCGTCATCATCGTCTCGACGAGCTCACCGAGGTACTTCTTCTGGTTGGCCTCGTCCGTCGACTCCGACAGGTTCTTGACCGACTCGTCGACGGCCGGGTCGCTGAAGCGGCCGACGTTCGGCAGCACCTCCGCGGGCTTGGGGAACTGCTTGCTCGAGAGCTTGGCGCCGATGTTCTTCGCCAGCTCGCACCCGCCGTGCAGGTACTCGAGCATGAGCTGGAAGTCGCCGCTCTTCTTCTGCCCGTCCACCGAGTCGGGTGCGGACGCGGTGACCTTGGTGTTGACGCCCGCGGCGTTCATGCCCTGGGCGACGACGTCGGCAATGGCCTGGTAGTCGATGAACCCGGCCTGGACCGAGAAGTTCACGGCGAGCGGCGAGCCGTCGGGGTTGGTGCGCTTGCCGTCGGGGCCCTTCTTGTAGCCCGCCGCGTCGAGCAGCTGGTTCGCCTTCGCGACGTCGAACGGGATGACGGTGTCCTTGCCGGCGTACTTCTCCGGGAGGAGGTTGTCCATCGACGGCAGCTTGAGGCCGGTCTGGCTCGACGGCTTCATGATGCCGTAGGTCGCCTTCGTCGACATGGCCTGCTTGTCCATCGCGTAGCTGATGGCCTCGCGGAACTTCTCGTCGTTGAACGGCGCCTTCTGGTCGTTGCCCGTCAGCACGGTCGAGCCGTTCGGGGCGTAGTAGAAGTGGTTGTTCTTCGGGTCGGCGTCGACGAACGTCTTCTGCGGGTTGGGGATCTCGCCCCAGTACGCGTCGAGCTGGCCCGAGCGCAGCTTGAGCGCCGCCTGCGAGGCGTCGTAGGTGCCCTCGAGGACGAGCTTCTGAACCTTGATCTTGTCGGCCTGCCAGTAGTCCGGGCGGCGCTCGAGCACGAGGCGTCGGCCGTTGTAGCTGCCGACCTTGAACGGGCCGGTGAAGACCGGGCTCTTGTCGACGTACTTCGACGGGTCGCCGACGGTCCCGTAGTAGTGCTCGGGGAGGATCTTGGTGGAGATGATGCCGTCGTACTTCGGGGCGGCGTTGCCGGTGAACTCGAAGACGACCTTGTTGCCCTCGGCGGTCACCGACTTCGCGGGTGCGCCGAAGGTGTCGTTCCAGACGCCGGCCTTGTCGATGGCCGGGTACTGCTTGCCGAGGTTGAACGTGAAGGCGACGTCCTTGGCGGTGAAGGGCTTGCCGTCGCTCCACTTGACGCCGTCACGGATGTCGAGGGTGAGCTTCGTGGCGCCCTCCCACGTCGACTTCGTCGCGAGCCAGGGCGTCTCCTCGCACGTGAGGTTGTTGCGCACGATGAGCGGCTCGTAGAGCCAGTTCGAGGTGAGCGGCTTGGGCGAGTTGGGGTTGTAGTTGACCAGGCCGCCGACGGTCGCGTCCGCGTCGGACGGGAAGGTCAGCTGGGCGATCATGCCGCCGCCACCGCTGCTGGCCGCGCCCTCGCTCTCCTTCTGCTTCGCGCTGCCGGCGCACCCGGTCAGGGCCAGGGCAGCGGCGGTCAGACCGGTCACCATCAGTGTGGGTTTCGTGCGAGTCAGCGTCATTGCAGAGCTCCGTCAGTCGTTCGTCATGGGTTCGTGAGGGGCGGATTTCCGTCAGGTTAGGGGCGCTCTGATCACTGCTGTCAACGCTCTGGAGGCATGTAACTACTTTCATGGGGTTCGTCGTGCGTGGTCTGACTTTCATTTGTTTTCAAGGGGATTCAGCCTGTCCTCCAAAGAAGGCCGCTGGTAGGAATGAATGGTGCTTGACGACAACGCTGTCCTGACCAGCCCCCGGGTCCACACCGTGACGGGACCTGCGGGCCTCTTCGCCGAGATCCTCGACAACGGTGCCCTGCGCCGGCTCGAGGCCTTCGGCACGAGCCTGCTGCGGCACCCGGCCACCGTCGCCGAGGCGGGTCTCGCCAACGTGCACCTGCGGGTGCACCGTCCGGACGGCATCGCCCAGAAGCCCCTCCTGGGCCCCGGCAGCGGCTCCGTCGTCACGCCCACGGACGACGGCGTCGTCGTCACCGGGCGGCACGAGGGCCTGCGCTACCGGCTCGTCTTCCGGCTCGGCACCGACGCGACGGCGCCGGCCACGTGGCACTGGCAGGTCGAGTTGACGAACACGACCGGCGAGCCGGTCACGGCCGACGTCGTGCTCACCCACGACCCTGCTCTCGCACCCCTGGGCAACGTGCGCATCAACGAGTACTACGTCAGCCAGTACCTCGACATCACGCCGGTCGCCACCGCGGGTCACGGCACCGCCGTCGCGGTGCGGCAGAACATGCCGGGCGAGCGCGTGCCGTGGCTGATGGTCGGCACGACGGGCACCGGCACCGGCTGGGCGACCGACGCCCTCCAGCTCGTCACGCGCACCGAGCGCGGTGTCGTCTGGTCCGGTCTCGACGCGGCAGACCTGCCGAGCACCCGCCTGCAGCACGAGCACTCGCTCATCGCGCTGCAGGACGCCCCCGCCACGATCGCACCGGCCGACTCGCACCACACCGGCTTCTGGGGCGTCGCCCTCGACGACCACCCCGAGGCGACCTCCGACGACGATGCGCGCTGGGCCGAGATCGCGGTCGCGGCCACCCAGACCCCGTGGGCGCCGGCGGGCGACGGCGCCCACGGCCGGGACGGCGACGGCGCCTCGGTCCCGGCCACGCTCTGGTCGACGAGCCCATCCTTCGCGTCCCAGCCTCTGAGTCGTGAGCAGCTCCACGCCGCAGGCCTGCTCACGGATCGACAGCACGTCGAGACCGCCGACGACGGCACCGAGCTCGCCTGGACCGTGCGCGGTGGCCAGCTCGTCCTACCCGCCAAGGAGCTCGCCGTGCTCCGCCCGCACGGCCACCTGCTCCGCACCGGCGACGCCTTCACCCCTGACTCGCGATCGCTCGCCTCGACGGTCTGGATGTCCGGCACCTTCCACTCCCAGGTGACGCGTGGGCACGTCGGTCGCAACGCCGTCGTGACGGGCCGCCGCACCTACCTCGGCCTCCAGCGCGCGCACGGCATACGACTCTTCGTGGAGGACGCCGAGGGCGCCTGGTCGCTCCTCGAGACCCCGAGCGCGTGGTTCACCGGGCTCGACCACTGCACGTGGTGGTACGCCGCCACGTCGGGCCCGCTCGTCACCGTGACCTCGAGCGCACCGACCCACCAGCACGCCCTCACGCTCACGGTGGGGCAGGACGGCGCGGCACCGCGCCGCGTGCTCCTGGCCGTGCAGGTCGCCGACGACCTGTCGGACGCCCCGGCGGTCGACGTGTCGAGCGAGCACCTCGACGTCACGACGGCCGGCGACCCCCGTCCGTGGCGGGTGTCGTGGACCGGCGCCGGCGACGCCGAGATCGGTGACGCCCGCCTGCAGTCCGACGGCGAGGCTCGTGGCCGGGGCTGGGTCACCGTGCTCTTCGACCCCGCCCCCCACGTGCAGGTCACGGTCGAGTCTGCCCCCGAGGCCGGTGAGGCGCCCGAGGGCGAGATCACCCCCGCGGGCGAGCAGCTCGGGCAAGCGTTCTGGGACCGCGCCGGCCACGCCGTCTCGCTCGACGGCACCGGCCTCGGCGACGACGACACCCGGGCCGCGCACCTGTCAGCGGCGCTGCCCTGGTTCACCCACAACGCCTTCGTCCACTACCTCTCGCCCCGAGGGCTCGAGCAGTTCTCGGGCGGCGCCTGGGGCACGCGCGACGTGTGCCAGGGTCCGGTCGGCCTGCTGACCGCCCTCGGTCGCCAGGAGTCGGTGCGCGACGTGCTGCTGCGGGTCTTCCGCGCGCAGAACGCCCGCGGCGACTGGCCGCAGGCCTTCGAGTTCCTGCCGCCGCTGCCCGAGTCGGGCCAGCAGGACTCGCACGGCGACGTCGTCTTCTGGCCCGTCCTCGCGGCCGGCGACTACCTGCGCACCACGGGCGACGCCTCCCTGCTCGACGAGCCCGTCGCGTTCGTCGGCGACGACGCGCTCGAGCCGGCCGCTCCGGTGGCGGAGCACCTGCGACGTGCGGTCGCGCGCATCGCGGAGTGCACCGTCCCCGGGAGCCCGCTGCCGGCATACGGGCACGGCGACTGGAACGACTCGCTCCAGCCCGCCGACCCGCACCTCGCGGCGAACCTCGTGTCGACGTGGACCGCCGTGCTCCAGACCCAGGCGCTGCGCACCCTCGCCGAGGGCCTTCACGCTGTCGGCGCGACCGGCGGTTCGGTGGCCCTCGCGGCCGACGCGGACGAGCTCGCCGAGCGCACCCACGACGCCCTGCTCAACCAGCTCGCCTCCGACCCGGTGCTCCCCGGCTACCTGCTGCACCACGACGACGGGCGGCTCGAGCCGCTCGTGCACCCCACCGACGAGCGCACCGGCCTGCGCTACGGCGTGCTGCCGTGGATCCACGCCATCGGCGCCGACCTGCTCACGCCCGAACAGGCCCGCCACCACCTCGACCTCATCGAGGAGCACCTGCTCGGCCCCGACGGCGCGCGCCTCTTCGACCGCCCGGTCAGCTACGTCGGCGGCCCGATGACGGTGTTCCAGCGCGCTGAGGCGAGCACCTTCTGGGGCCGCGAGATCGGCCTCATGTACATGCACGCGCACCTGCGCTACGCCGAGGCCCTGGCCCGCGTCGGTGACGGCGACGCGCTGCTCACGGCGCTGGCCAAGGCGAGCCCGGTCGGCCTGGAGTCGCTCGTCCCGCAGGCTCGCCCGCGCCAGACGACCTGCTACTACTCCTCCTCCGACGGTGCGTTCACCGACCGCTACGACGCCTCGGAGCGGTATGCCGCCCTCATGGCCGGCGACGTGCCCCTCGAGGGCGGCTGGCGCGTCTACTCGTCGGGCCCCGGGCTCGTGCTGCGGCTCGTCACCGAGGTGCTGCTCGGCATCCGGCAGCGCGGCGACGACGTCGAGATCGACCCGGTGCTGCCGCCCGGTGGTGACGACGGCAGGCGAGAGCTCGCCGCACACCTGCCCGTCGCCGGGCGCGATCTTGCGGTCCGCTACGTGCTCGGGCCCGAGGGGCACGGCGTGCGGCGTGTCACCGTCGGAGGCCGTGAGCTCGACCTGCGCCCGCTCAGCAACCCGTACCGCCGCGCCGGGGTGGCCGTCCGGCTCGCCGACCTGCTCGGCGAGCCCACCGAGATGCCCACCGAGACGCCCACCGACACCCGCACCCACCAGCCGACCACTCTCGAGATCTCCGTGGAGACCCACTGACATGACCGACCGCACCGCCACGCCGCGCCCCCAGGAGCGGCCGTGGCTCGATCCCACGCTGCCCGTCGAGGAGCGCGTCGACCTGCTCATGGCGCAGATGACGCTCGCCGAGAAGGTCGGTCAGACCCACCAGGTCGCCAACATCCACCCCGACGACGACGCCGCCGAGATCGCGGCGGGCCGGATCAGCTCGAGCCTCTACGCGTCGGGCGCCACCGCCGGCAACGAGCGCGACGAGGGCGTGCTCGTCGGCAACATCGACGCCGCCCAGCGCCACGCCGTCGAGGGCAGCCGCCTCGGCATCCCGCTGCTCTTCGGCCGCGACGTCATCCACGGTCACCGCACCGTGGCACCGATCCCGCTCGGCATCGCCGCGTCCTTCGACCCCGACACGGCCGAGCAGATCGGCGAGATCGCGGCCCGCGAGGCCGCCGTCGACGGTGTCGCGTGGACCTTCACGCCGATGGTCGACCTCTCGGAGGAGCCGCGGTGGGGCCGGGTCGCCGAGTCTCTCGGGGAGACACCGGTCCTCTCGGGCCGACTGGCCGCCTCGATCGTCCGCGGCTTCCAGGGCGACGACCCGAGCAGCGCCGACCGGATCGCCGCGTGCGCCAAGCACTTCGCCGGCTACGGCCTCGCTGCCGGCGGCCGTGACTACGACACGGTCAGCGTCGGCGAGAACACCCTGCGCAACCTGCACCTGCGCCCGTTCAAGGCTGCCGTCGACGCCGGCGTCCTCACCGTCATGGCCGCCTTCAACGACGTCGACGGCATCCCGATGCACGCCCACGAGCACCTGGTCCGCGGCGTGCTCAAGGACGAGTGGGGCTTCGACGGCGTCGTCGTCGCCGACTGGAACGGCATCGGCCAGATCGTCTTCCAGGGTGTCGCGGCCGACAAGCGGGAGGCCGCGGCCCTCGCGATCCACGCGGGCGTCGACCTCGACATGGTGAGCGGCGCCTACCTCGAGCACCTCGAGGAGCTCGTCGAGTCCGGCGAGGTCGACCTCGCGCTCGTCGACGACGCGGTGCGCCGCGTGCTGCGGCTCAAGTTCCGCCTCGGGCTCTTCGAGCGCCCGTATGCCGCCCGGCCCGGTGCGTCGAACGCGCCCACGCCCGAGACCCGGGCCATCGCCCGCCGCGCAGCGCAGGCCGCGCACGTGCTCGTCAAGAACGACGGCGTCCTGCCACTCGGCGACGGGGCCGGGAAGGTGCTGCTCTCGGGGCCGTTCGTCGACGACGGCGACGCGCTGCTCGGCACGTGGGTCCTCGACGGCCGCGGCGAGGAGGTCGTCACGCCCGAGGCCGCCCTCCGCGAGCGCCTCGGCGACCGGGTCACCGTGGCCGACGGCCGCTTCCCCGACGTCACCCTGATGCAGGCGCGGGCCGCCGACACGTCGGTGCTGCTCCTCGGCGAGCACCGGTCCCGTTCCGGCGAGGCCCAGTCCGTCGTCGACATCGGCCTGCCGCCCGGCCAGCTCGAGCTCGTCCGCGCGGTCGCCGCGTTCGGCAAGCCGCTCGTCGCCGTCGTCTACACCGGCCGGCCGCTCGACCTCACCGAGCTGCTCGACCTCGCCGACGCGGTGCTCGTCGTGTGGCACCCCGGCACCGAGGCGGGGTCGGCCCTCGTCGACGTGCTGCTCGGCGACGTCGAGCCGCACGGCCGCCTGCCGATGACCTTCCCGCTCTCGACGGGCCACATCCCGACGAGCACGCACCAGCGGCCGACGGGGCGGCTCATCCGCGCCGACGTCGACCACCGGGAGGGCCGCTACATCGACGCCCTCACCTACCCGCGGCTGCCCTTCGGCTTCGGCCTGTCCTACACGAGCGTCGACTACGGCATGCCCGCCCTCTCGTCGTCGACGATGACGGCCGACAGCTCCGTGACCCTCGCCGTCACCGTGACCAACACGGGCGAGCGGCCCTGCCGCGAGGTCGTCCAGCTCTACTTCCGCGACCCCGTCGCCCAGGTGACGCGCCCGCTCGTCGAGCTGACCGACTGGGCGCTCGTCGACCTCGAGCCCGGCCAGGCACGCGAGGTCACCTTCGACGTGCAGGCCTCGCGATTCGCCTACGCAGGCCGCGACCTCACGACGCGCGTCGACGAGGGCGAGATCGTCCTGCTCACCGGGCCCGACGCGGCCCGCCTCCAGCCCGTCTCCGTCACCATCACCTCCCCGAAGGCCTCCTCATGATCGAGACCGTCCAGCGCCAGATCCGCATCGACGGCGAGCCCGTCGTCGTCATGGCGGGGGAGGTGCACTACTTCCGCGTCGCCCGTGCCGAGTGGGGCCAGCGCCTCGACCTGCTCGTCGAGGCCGGCTGCGACACCGTCGCGTCCTACATCCCCTGGATCTTCCACGAGCTGCCCGACGGCACGATCGACGTCACGGGCGAGACGCGACCCGGGCGCGACATCGGCGCGTTCATCGACCTCGCGGCCGAGAAGGGCCTGCGCTTCATCGCGCGACCGGGGCCGTTCATCATGGCCGAGCTGAAGAACGAGGGCATCCCGTTCCGCATCTACCGCGACCACCCGGAGGTCGTCCCGGTCGGGTGGGACGGCACCCCGGTGACCTCGCGCACGATCGACTACCTGGCCCCCGCGTTCCTCGGCGAGAGCGGGCGCTGGTTCGACGCGATCATGCCGGTGCTGGCGCCGCGCCTGCAGCCCGCCGGCGGCCCGATCATCGGCGTGCAGCTCGACAACGAGGTGGGCATGCTCGCCTGGGTGACGAACTCGCCCGACCTCACCGACGGGCTCGTCGAGGCGTTCGGCGAGTTCGTGCGCGAGCGGCACGGCGACACGCTCCCGTATGCCGTCGCGCCGGGTGACGACGGCTGGGCGCACGCCGTGCGCTCCCCCAAGGAGGAGTGGGCCGGGGCGCTGCGCCTCGACCTGGGCCTGTTCATGCGGCGGCGGTTCGGCGACTACGTCGCGACGCTGCGGCGGATGTGCGAGGAGCGCGGCGTCGGCGGGGTGCCGTTCTTCGTCAACATCCACGGCACGGAGGGTGGCAACGGCGCACCGTTCCCGATCGGCATCAGCCAGCTCGTCGACACCTACTCCGGCATCCCGGGCATGGTGTCGGGGTCGGACCACTACCTCGGCGAGGCCACCCTCAACACGATGACCGACCTCTACGTCATCAACGCCTACATGGCGGCCGTGCACGACGGGGACCAGCCGCTGACCTCCCTCGAGTTCGAGGCCGGCTCGGGCGACTACGGCGCGGGCGCGGAGATGCAGTACGACCCGTCGACGGCCGACCTCAAGACACGCCTCTGCCTCGCCCAGGGCAACCGGCTCGTCAACTACTACCTCTTCGCCGGCGGCATCAACCCGCCGCTCGACGAGCAGGTCGACGACGGCAACGACCGCATCTCCTTTACCGGTGAGCGGCACGGCACGGCAGCGCCCGTCGGCCCCGAAGGCCAGCGCGGCTACGCGTACGAGGCGACGGCGCGCACCGTGCGGGCCGTCAAGGCGAACGAGCCGTGGCTGGCGCGGATGGACGAGGACCACGACGACGTGTCGCTGGGACTCGTGCTCGACGCGTACATGACCGAGTACCACCACCCGGGCTCGGAGACGATGACCGAGGTCGTCGACGACCTCACGTCCCACCGGGGCGCGGGTGAACGCAAGGCTCTCGCCCGCTCGCTCCTGCTCGGTGGGTTCCGTTACGGCGCAGTGCATCTCGAGCGGAGGGACCCCGTACTCGGATCGACGGTGCTCGTCGGGACCGGCCGCCACCTCTCGCGGGTCGTGCAGGAGCGCCTGGTCGGGCACCTCTCGTCCGGCGGCAACGTCGTGCTGCTCGGCAAGGTGCCCGACCGCGACCTCGACGGCACGCCGTGCACCCTCCTCGCCGAGGCGCTCGGCATCACGCCCGGCGAGGTCGTTCGCGACACCGGCCACTACTACCCGTCGCTCGTCGCGCACGGCTGGGCCGAGCCGTGGCCCGAGATGCGCGCCGGGTGGGTGCAGCACCTCACGCACGAGCGTGGCGACGTCGTGCTGACCGACGTCTACGGCGCGGTCTGCGGGGTCGACGTGCCGCTCGGCGAGGGCCGGGCGATCGTGCTCGCCGCGCAGGTGCCGTCGGACGACGTGCTCTTCGACCGGGCCCTCTCGAGCCTCGGCGTCAGCCCGGGCCTGCGGCTCGAGACGCAGTGGCCCGGCGTGTTCGCGACGACGACGAGCACCGACGACGGGCAGCGTGCCCTGCACGTCATCAACACCTCGGGCGCACCGGCTACGGTGACGGTCGCCCTGGACAGCACCCCGATCTCCGCCGGGTCGACGCTGCTCGTGCCGGCCCGCTCGGGTCACATCCTGCCGCTCGGGCTCGAGGTGGCCGGCCGCCGGCTCGACTGGGCCTCGGCCGAGATCGCCGGCGTCGACCCCGACGGCACGATCCACTTCCGTCCGGGCCTCGACGAAGACGGCGGCACCACAGTTGTCGTGAGCGGCGCTCACATGGGGTTGCCGGGAGGCGAGCACCTACTCCGCCCGTAGAGACACGACGAGACGGTCGGGCCTCGTGCTCCAGGCAGAGGTCGCTGGTCGGAGTCGGCGCGGTGTGAGGTCTGCGCCGGCTCGGCCGCTTCCCGGTGCCGGCGCAGACCGAGACCTCACTCGCCGGGTGCGTCCGGCCCGTCGGAGATCTGGCGCAGCGTCGCGACGACCTTGACCTCCGGCCAGTGCTTCGCGTGCAGCTCGGCGAACTCACGTTGGTCGGCGACGGCCTCCTCGAGCGAGCCGTACTCCATGATCGCCCAGCCGCCGACGATCTCCTTGCTCTCCGCGTACGGCCCGTCGACTCGAGTCACCGTGCCGTTGTCGACGACGAAGTTCACGGCATTCTCCGTGCCGTAGAGGCCCCCGCCGTCGAGGAACACGCCCTTGGCGGCACGCTCGCCGATGTGGACGTCCATCGCGTCGAAGAGCGACTGCGGGGGCGCTCCGATGCCCTCTTCCATCCTCACGAAGCCCATGAAACGCGGCATCTGCATCTCCTTCTGGTTGCTGCTGGTTGCTGCCTGTCACCACTGCGTCGAACCGCTCGGCAGCTCTTCGACATTGTCGTCCGAGAATCTTCGCGAGCCGCGCCGGACAGGTCGACGACGAGCCACACACGACCGCTTGGCCGCTGGCCCGCGTCGAGGCACGCCCCAGCGGCGAACGCGCACGTCGGGCACGACGACCCTCTGAGCGACCGCGCTCCGCGCCCGCTCAGAGGGTCCGGCAACCGGCCCCCTGACAGCAGCGGGCGGCGGCCCGGACCACGAGGTCCCGGCCGCCGCCGACGTCGTGACGCTGGAGGGTCGGGCTAGCAGAACGTCCGGGCGAGGGCGTTCTTGGCCTGGCCGCCACCGGCGGACTTGACGAGCTGGCCGACGTTGTCGACGCCGAGGACACCGCTGTTGACGGTCTTGTGCACCTGTCCGAAGCACGCGGCGTCAGCGGATGCTGCCTGGGCGCTTGCGGCGAGGCCGAGCGAGGCGAGAGCGGCGATGGAACCTGCAGCGAGGAGGCGCTTCATGTGTCATCCCTTCGGTGGGTGGGTGCCCGGTGCACCCACTGCCCCCTTCTTCCGCCTTCGTGCCGGTTCTGGATGCAGCCGGGACCGACTTTCTCAGCCGCGGCGAGCCGAGAGGCGCGTCGGGAACTGGGCACTCGACGAAGACGGGCCCCGTCGGGTGCCCGGTCACCGACGCACCCCACCCGCCGTGGGCTCAGTTCACGCCGGCCTTCAGCCCTTGACGTAGAAGGCGTTCGTCTGAGAGCGCGACGGGTCGGTCGCCGTCGGGTCGAGCGCGGCGAAGGTGAAGTAGACCTCGTCGGTCTTGCCCGTGGCCGCGTTGCGGCAGAGGTAGTCACGCGGGCGGTTCACGGCGAGCTTGCGGGTGCAGCCCTTGGCGGCATACAGGCTGTCGAGCTTGCCCTGGACGGTGGCGACGGGGTCGGTCGAACGCACGGTGGCCGTCGTCGAGCTCTGCGAGACGATCCGGCCCGGGCTGGTCGGCAGCGGCATGGACGTGGGCCACGTCCCGGACGACGTGCCGCCGCCCCCACTGGCCGAGGCGAGGCCGGCGCCGAGCACGACTGCTGCGATGGTGGACATTCCGATGGCCGCGAACTTCTTCATGACTCTCCTCGAGAAACGAACCGGGTGCCCTCCCGCCCCAAGGACATACCCAGCGTTCCGGCGGGCCCATACCAGACGCAATGGGACGTTGGTGCTAGAACCACGAAAACTGCCGGCTCCCGCGAGACGCAGTTCCGGGGAGCGGCGGGACGAACTGTGCCAGATTGGGATGATGCAGACGAGCACCGCCGACCTCGAGCTGTCGATGGACGAGCTGCGGGCCGTCGCCGCGTATGCCGTCGCGTGCGCCGAGCCGGTGCTCGTGCTCTTCCAGCGCGACGAGCCCGACGACCCGCGGCCCGAGGCCGCGCTCCGGGCGGCGCGAGCGTTCGCCGACGGGGCTGCGCGTTCGAACCTCCAGCGCACCGCCGCCACCGACGCGCACCGCGCCGCGAAGGAGGCTGCCTCGGAGCCCGCCCGGCACGCGGCGAGCGCCGCCGGCGACGCGGCCGCCGCGGCATACCTGCACCCCCTGGCCAAGGCGACCCAGGTCCGCCACATCCTCGGCGCGGCCGCGCACGCCGCACGGGCGGCCGAGCTCGCCCGCGGCGACGACCCCGTCGTCGCCGAGTACGTCGTCACGGCGGCTGCCACGCGCGCCGACCCGGTCGTGCTCGACGTCCTCTCGCGCTACCCACGCGCGCCCGAGGGACGCACCCGCGTGGCGGTCCTCATGGCACGGCTCGACAGCCTGCTCCGCGATCCGCCGCCGGCCAAGCGCGTCGTCGACGACCCCGGGCCGTTCTTCCACGGCACGAGGGCCGACGTTCGCCCGGGCGACCTGCTCACACCGGGGTGGCGGTCCAACTACGGCTCAAGGCGCCAGTCGAAGCACATCTACGTGACGGCGACCCGCGAAGGAGCGCCGCTGGCCGCCGAGCTCGCGCGCGGTGACGGGCCGCCACGGGTCTACCGGGTCGAGCCGCTCGGCACCCTCGAGGACGACCCGAATGTCACCGACAAGCGCTTCCCCGGCAACCCCACCCGGTCCTACCGCACCACCGAGGCGCTGCGGGTCGTCGAGGAGATCACGGGCTGGGAGCCGCCGTCACCCGCGGTCGTCGCGCACATCCGCAGCCGCATGGGCGAGCTGGCCGAACTCGGCATCGAGGCCATGGACGACTGACCGGCCCCTGCCGTCGCCGTTGCGGCCACACTGGGTGGATGGTCGCAACGTCCCGGCCCGGCCGGCGGACCAATCTCGCACTCCTGGTGCTGCTGACGGGTGCGTTCGTGACCGGCTGGCTGGCGTTCGCGGTCGGCGCCGCGTCCGGCGCGAGAGCGGTCGCGGTGCTCCACGGTGTCCTGGCCCTCGGCATCCTCGTGCTGGCGCCGTGGAAGAGCGCGCTCGTGCGGCGCGGCCTCCGCCGGCGCCGGCCGCACACCGTCGCCGTGACGTTCACGCTCCTGCTGGCGCTCAGCATCGTCGCCGGGGTCGTCCACTCGACCCTCGGACCCCTCGAGGTCGGCGGCGTGAGCGCCCTCGCCGTGCACGTGGCGTCCGCGGTGGCCGCGGTCCTGCTCGCGGTGGCGCACGTCCTGCGTCGACCCCAACGCGTCCGCAGGGGTGACCTCTCGCGGCGGACAGCGCTGAGAACGTTGGCTCTCGGCGGAACGGCCGCACTGGCGTACGCCGCCCTGTCGTCGCTGACGTCGGTGGCCGGGCTGCCGGGTGCGCGCCGCCGCGAGACGGGCTCGTACGAGATGGGATCCGGCGACCCGTCTGCGATGCCGGTCACGCAGTGGTTCACCGACGACGTGCCCGTGCTCGACCCCGCGGCCTACGTGCTGCGCATCGAGCGAACCGGCCGGCCCGAGCGGCAGGTGTCCCACGCCGAGCTGCTGACGGCGGCGACGACGACACGGGCGGCCGTGCTCGACTGCACCGGCGGCTGGTGGTCCGAGCAGACGTGGCGCGGAGTGCCGCTCGACGTGCTGCTCGGCCCCCTCGCCGGGGGATCGGTCGTCGTGCACTCGGTGACCGGCTACACCCGGCGCCTGCCCACCGAGGATGCGGCAGGCCTGATCCTCGCCACCCACGCCGGCGGCGTGCCGCTCTCGCCCGGGCACGGCGGGCCGGTGCGTCTCGTCGCGCCCGGCCGCCGCGGCTTCTGGTGGGTCAAGTGGGTCGACCGCATCAGCGTCGACGACCATCCCTCGTGGGCGCAGTCGCCCTTCCCCCTCCAATGAGCGACCTCGTCGGGGGGCGACCTGCTCAGCGTCCGCGGTGTCGCGACACCCACTCGAGGACGAAGCCCAGACCCAGCACCACGAACGAAGAGAGCCAGAAGCGGTTGTCGCCGGTGGCGAGGTACGCGACGGAGGAGATCATGCCCGCGCCGCCCGCGAGCCCGAAGAGGACTGCCGTGCGGCGGGTTCGTGCCACCGTGGCGCGCACCTCGTCGGGGTCGCGCACGACGTCACGGTGTCGCTCGACGAACGCGTGGGCATCGGCGATGCCGTGGGCGCCATGGGCCAGTAGCGCCTCGCGGGCTGCGCCGGGGTCCACGGCGCGCAGCTCGACGCCGTCGACCAAGAAGCCTTCCGCCCTCCGGGTCGCGAACGGGGAGATGTCGAGGCCGCGTGCAGCCGTCCACCGGACAGGCGGGATCGGCTGCGGCACCGTGAAGAGAAGGACGAGGTTGGGGTCGGCCCAGGGTGAGGTCGTGCTGAGGTACGGCGTGCGGAACCCGTCGCGCGTCACCCACTCCTCCCCGTCTTCCCACCCACCCTCGGCGAGGGCCGGCTCGAGCAGCACGCCGACCGAGCCCATCGGGACGAACCAGGCGCGGCGGCCGCCGAAGACCCGAGGCACCACGAGCGTCACCCCGGTCGCGTCGACCTCGACGTGGGAGTCGCGCGAGAGCAGCCGCCAGCGGCGAAGGGCGATGCGGACGCCCGGCCGGTACCGGGCGTCCGCTGCGAGATGCCGGCTCAGGGGCGTCACCCCTTCACGTCCCGGCGCCTTGACGGCGCACGCCACCGCTACGACGACCGACTCCGCGAAGAGGAACATCGAGAAGCCGTGGGCCGAGTCCCCGACCGGCCAGACGCCGGTCTCGACGGGGACGACGACCGAAAGGACGACGAGCAGGACGAGAGCGAGGGCGCACCCGGCGAAGGCGCGAGGCCTGAGCCGCTGCCATGACCACTCGCCGTCTCCGCCGCGCGCCGCGGCGACGACGAAGGCACGGGTGACGAGGGCCGACGCGGCGAACATCGTCAGGAAGTCGGGCCACGTGTCCCCGCTGTAGAGGCGCCCCGACCCGACGGCATACAGGCCGAACACGAGGACGACCACCCCCGCGACGAAGAGGCCGAAGGCACCCACCTGACTCGGCGTGACGGGGAGAACGGGGCCGTCGTCCACGCTGCTGCTCTCTTCGGACCGTGCCCGGCTGCCGGGCCCGGGCCGCACGGCCCGACGGCGAGCAAGATACCGAAACGTGGACAGCGCTGGGCCCGTGGCACCCGACTCGGTTGTCTCAGCGCAGCACGAGCGCCAACGTCGCCCCGACGATGAGGACCGACTGGACGCTGTGCACGATGATCCCGAGCCACGCGCTGCGGTAGCGGCGGGACGGCAGCGCCAGCGCGACGGAGTCGAGCAGCGCCGTCGGGATCACCCACGGCAGGTGCAGGTGGTAGATGGCGAAGAGCACCCCGTTCGCGAGCCAGTCGCCGCGGCCGAAGACGCCACGCATGCGCGGCAGCAGCAGGCCGCGGAAGAGCAGCTCCTCGCCCAGCACGGTGTTGAAGAGCGCCATGACGACCACCACCACGAACCACGGCCAGTTGCCCGAGAGGAACTCGTGCCCCGTGGTCGACCGGAGGAACTCGCCGAGGTCGCGCCCGGCCGGGGCATGGATCTTGGGCAGCACCTGCTCGAGCCCGACCACGAGCACCGCGGGCACGAGCACCCACCAGACGCGCCCGCCGACCCGGCCCGTACGCGGGCTGTGAGGTCGTCGCAGCCACAGGGCGTCCGCGACCGCTCGCCGGCGGAGCGTGCCCGTCTCGCGTCGGACGAGCACGAGCACGAGCACCCCCTGCCAGACGAGCCCGGCCGTGAGGCAGGCGATGAGCGCCTGCGGCCACGCGGCCGGTCCGTCCAGCCTCCCGGCCAGGGCGGGAGCCACCAGCCAGGCCAGCGCCGCCATGGGCAGCGCCGCCGCCGCCCACACCCCCAGGATCTGCCGCAACGCGTACTGGGGTGGTGTCCGTTCGGCATCAAGGGGTAGGACTGCGGACTCTGTGTGGGAGAGGGACATCGAGACCTCCTGGCTCGCCCAGCAGCGTGCTCCCACGGCGGTCGGGGCCGCATCGGGGATGGCCCTGAACTCGGTCCTGAGCAGCGCCGCAACGGTTCAGGGTCTGTGGGTGTCCTCACAACAGGAGGTTCTGGTGAAGCGAACAGACATCGCCGTCGTGGCCGTCGCCGCCGTCCTCGTCGCGGGCGGGTGCACGAGCCCCAGCGGATCCGGGGCGGTCTCCGCGACGTCCGTCGACCGGCAGCCCGTGTCGGCCTGCAGGTCCACACCCACCACAGCAGACACGGCGGCCATCATCGACTGGGTCGACTTCGTGCAGCTGAAGGGCATCCAGTACTACGCCGGGCTTGATGGCCCGTTGCCGCCGGTGCCGACGGAGCAGCTCGGCCCGACGGTCGGCCTCGTCGAGTGCCGGCTCAGCGAGCTGCACTTCGACGGGCCCCCCGGGCCATCGGTCGACGGCGACGCGGCGTTCATCCCGGTCGGCACGCCGGTGCGCTCGATCAGGGGCTTCGACCCTGCGTGCCGCGTCGCAGCCGAGGTGGAGGGGGTCAACCGTGTCTACCTCGCGCACACGGACGTCAAGGGCGTCACGAGGGCGGTCCCCTGCGCCAAGGCTCCTCGCGCCTCCTCCGTCCGGTAGCCCCGACTCTGGCTGACTCGATCGACGGCGGCGCACCACGACCGACGGACGGAACGTAGGCTCTAGGGGCCGTCCGGCACCTGATCGCTCGTCGAGGAGGCTCCGTGTCTCACAGTCCGTCCCGCATCCGGGAGATCCTGCCGACCTCCAGTCGCACCGCTCTGGGGGCGACGCTCGCCGGCGGCGTGCTCACGGCTCTCGCGTCGGCGCCCGAGCGGGTGAGCCACCTCTTCCGGCACCGCTTCCCGATGGTGGCGGTCACGGGGATGACCGGGGTGGGCAAGAGCCAGCTCGTCGACCGGCTCACCCGGCGCACCTCCGCCGACGGCGTGCCGCAGGTCGGGTCGGCCGTCATGGAGCGCCGGACCCGCCGCTCGCCGCGGCTGCATGGCTTCCGCTTCCTCGTCGTGCCGGGCGACAACGCGGCGACCCGGCTCGGGGCTCTCGACGAGGTCTTCCACGACGAGCCGGTCGACGGCGTGATCCACGTCGTCGCCAACGGCTACGCGACACCGCGACGGGCGGCGGGCACGACGGGCGAGGGCATGGCGAGCCGCGAGGAGCAGCTCGCCGCCGAGCTCGAGGACTGGGCGATCACCTCGCACCGGATCGCCTCGATGGCCGTGCGCCGGCACAAGCCGATCTGGCTCGTCATCGCCGTGACGAAGACCGACCTCTACCCCGACGAGGTCGACGAGGTCGTGCACTACTACTCACCCGGAAGCGGCACGCCCTTCGGCGACAAGGTCGACGCCCTGCGTGCCCTCGCCGGCGGCGCGAAGCTGTCGATCGACGTGCTGCCCGTGTCGAGCCAGGGCGGCGACCGCAAGTCCGCCCTCCCGGCCAAGCAGGCCGGTGCCATGGTCGACGCGCTGGCCGACCGGCTCGGCCAGCTCAGCGGTCACGCCTGAGCCCCCGCTCAGGCGTGGTCAGTCGAGGCAGAACTCGTTGCCCTCGACGTCCTGCATCACCAGGCACGACTCGTTGATCCCGTCGGCGAGCAGCAACCGCTGCCGGGAGGCGCCGAGCGCCTCCAGCCGCGCGCACTCCGCCTCGAGCACCGCGACACGCTCGTCGCCGCGCAGACCGGTGCCGACGCGTACGTCGAGGTGCACACGGTTCTTGACGACCTTGCCCTCGGGCACGCGCTGGAAGAACAGCCGCGGGCCGACACCCTCCGGGTCGACGCACGCGTACGCGCCGCCCTGGCTCTCCTCCGGGAGAGAGCTGTCGAACTCCTCCCAGGACCCGAAGCCCGGCGGGGGCGGCGGGACGACGTAGCCCAGCACCTCGCACCAGAAGCGTGCGACCCGCTCCGGGTCGGCACAGTCGAACGTGACCTGGAACTGCCTGACGGTCGCCATGCGCCCACCCTAGGACGCGAGTCGCTGCTCGTCGCAGCGGCTTTCGGCTACTCGTGCAGCAGGGTCCACTGCCCTTCCGACACGACGTCCACCCGGCCGTCGACGACGACGAACGCGGTCTCGTCGTCCACGGCATACGCGGGCCCCTCGATGCCCGCGGCCCACTCCTGCGCCTCGGCCATGGTGTTGCCGGGCTGGTCGTCGCCGTTGACGTGCGGGCAGATCGCGAAGTCGACGAGCCCTAGCGTCTCGTCCCCACCCGTCGCGGGGCGCCACTGCACGAAGTCCTCGCCGACCCGTGGCGTGAGCACCATGCTGCCGGCGCTGAGCCCCACCCAGACGGTGTCGAGCGTCGGCAGCAGGTCGGCCAGGCCGGACTCGCGCATCCAGTGGGCCAGGTAGAGCACGTCGCCGCCGGCTGCGAGGAGGGCGTCGGCCTCACGCACCTTGGGCACCCACAGGTCCTTGTCGATGCTCGGCAGCGCGGTCAGCTCGAGCACACCCATGGACTTCCACCCGAGCCCGACCATCCCGTCCGACCGGCCGGTGATGAACTGCCACGGCTTCTCGCCCGGGCCGACCCACGGGTGGGCGTACTGGGCCGTGGGGATGCAGAGCGCCGTCGACTCGGCGATCGGCTTGCCGAGGAGACCCACGAGGGCGGCCTCGATGCTCGGGTTCCTGACGCCTGCGGACGTGAGAAGGAGCTTCACCGTGCCTCCGTGCGGAGCGAGGATGTGGACGCTGTCAACCTACCGGCCGACGGTGCCGTTTCGACGTCTGACGGGTACCTAGGGTCCAATGGACCCTGCGGGCCGGCGGCCCGCCGCAGCTCCATCGCTCCTGACCCTCACGACACGCAGGCCCGCCCATGACGACGCAGACGCTCGCACCACCCGCGCACCGGCGGGCCCGCCTGCTGCCCTCGGTCAGCTCCGTCCCGCGGCGCAGGCTGCTCGTCCCGGTCGTCATCGCGTTCGCCTTCCTCGTGACCCAGGGTGTCGTCCAGGCGGTGACGCCGTTCATCCGGCAGGACGACTGGACCTTCCTGCTGCCCGACAACCAGCCGAACGTGGCCCCGCCCCGCTACTACAACATCAGCGAGGGGCGCTGGCTCAACACCGGCTGGTGGTGGCTCGTCGGCCAGCACGGCACCCCGACGACCGCCGCCCTGACGTACGCCCTCGGCTACGCGCTGCTCGTGGCCGGCATGTGGCGGGTGCTCCGCCGGGCCGGGGTGCGTCCCGCGCCCGTCGTCGACGTCCTCCTCGGCATCGCGCTCTACGCGTCGTGCGTGTGGGTGCAGCTGCTCTACTGGCCGGGCGCCCTGACGCCGTCGGTCCTCGTCGGCGCCACGGCGACGTGGCTGCTGCCGTGGGCGTCCCGCACCCGCGTGCGGATGGCGCTCTGGTTGCTGCTCAGCGGCGTCGCGGCCGTGCTGTCCTACCCGCCGATCGGCGTCGTGCTGCTCGTCTTCGCCGTGGTCCACCTGCGCGACGCCCCGTGGTGTCGGGTGCTGGCCGTGGTCGCCGGCTGGGTCGTCGCCTTCGGCAGCGGCATCCTCGTCGCCTACACGCTCAACTGGATCTTCAACCAGCACTTCGGCATCGAGCTGGCCTCCTGGCGCCAGGCCAACCCGCTCAACTCCCTCGACTCCCTCTACGACAACGTGGACCGGTGGCTCGACTCGGCCCGCGACCTGTGGCGCGCCCAGTGGTGGGTCGCCCTCGTCGGCCTCGTCGCCTTCGCCGTGGGCATCCGCGACCACCGCGTGCGCCCACGACTGCTGCGGCTGCTCGCAGCGTTCGTCGTCGCGTGCGGCGTCGACGCCGGGCAGACGGTCGTGACGGGCGCCGTCACCGAGGCGCGTGGGCAGCTGTGGACGTGGCTCGTCGCGGTCCTGCCGGTCGCCTTCCTCCTCCTCCGCCGCGGCCGCACGGAGCCCCGGGCCGTACGCGTGTCGCCCGCCGAGCGCGTACCTGCCGTGCTGCTGGCCGTCCTCGCCGTCGTCGGGGTGCTGGCGTGGCGGGCCGACATCGGCGCCCACCAGGAGACACGCGTGCAGTACGCCGCCATCGCGGAGCAGGCCACCGCGCCCGAGGCGGGAGAACCGGCCGCGCGCATCGTCGTCTATCAGGACCCGACCTACAAGCGCACCCGCGACGGTCGGCTCATGGCCAGCACGATGTTCATGGCCGTGCGCCAGGAGGCCGGCGGAGTGCAGCCCCGCTGGTGCCGTGGCGACGAGTGCACCGTGCTCGCGGGGCGGCCAGCTGACCGCTGGGTTGTCCGTATCGAGAGCCCTGCGGCACTGAGCCACGTCCTGGGAATCGTGATGCCTCCGCCGCCCGAATGGGTCAAGGAGCATCGGGGTTGAGCGTGCACCTGAAACGTTCTCCGGGCGCCTGACCCGTCTGTCGCGGGTCCGCGGTTATCGTCGAGTGATTGACCGTCGGACTCTTGGGGGCAGATCGGACCATGACGGCACAGGTTCGCACCTCGACGATCGAGTCGCGCGAGTCGGCCCGGCGACGCCGACCGCCTCGCTGGCTCCTCATGACCGGCGTTCTCGTCGTCGCTCTGGCCCTGACCGACGCCCTGGTCCAAGCGTTGTGGCCGCTCCTGCGCAACGATGACTGGCCCTACATCCTGCCAGTCGACACCCCGGGGACCATCGACAACTACCAAAAGAACCTGCGAGAAGGCCGTTGGCTGAACTACGTCGCATGGCTCACCATCGGGCAGCACACGACACCCTTCGCGGCGTCCGTCACATACGTCACGGCCTACTCCGCCTTCGTCGCGGGGCTGTGGCGGCTGTTGTGGCGCGCCGACGAAAGGGCGCCCTGGCCGGTGCAGGCGATGGTCGGGCTCGCCTTGTTCGCCTCGGTGACCTGGGTGCGCCTGCTGTACTGGCCGGGGACGTTGGCCCCGTCGGTGATCATCGCCGCCGTGGGTGTGTGGTTGCTCCCGCTCGCGGCGAAAAGCCGACGTCGTCTAGCGGTGTGGCTTGTCGCGGTCACCGTCCTGTCGGTTCTGAGCTACCCGCCTGTAGCCGCAGTGCTCTTCATCGCAGCCGTCGTGCACCTCGGCAGGGCGCCGTGGCGACAGCTGTTGCTGTTGGCCCTCGGCTACGTCGCCAGCTATGCGGTTGGTGTCGCCGTCATCTACCTCCTGAACTGGATCGCGTTCGACCACTTCGGGCTGCAGATCGCCAGCTGGCGCCACCCCAACCCGTTGCGGGATCTCCAAGACCTTCGCGTCAACGGCGGCCGTGCGGCACGAGCGCTGATCGGGCTCTTGCGCGAAGCACCGGTAGCCACACTCGCGGCAGCCGTCGCCGTGATCGCAGGCGTGCTCAACCAGCGGGTGCGTCCCCTCGTGTGGCGGCTCTGCGCCGGCCTCGCCGTCGTGGCCGGGCTCGGGGCCGGTCAGACACTTCTCACCGGCGTGGTGACCGGCGTCCGCGGCGAGCTCTGGCTCTGGATGGCGCTGGTACTCCCGGCGGTGCTGCTGCTCCGGGGGACCGGGCTTTGGACCCGTGTCGGCGTCGGGTGTCTGGTCATCGTCACTGTCGTCGGGGTGCTCACGTGGCGAAGCGACGTCGGTCAGCACCAGGAGACGCGCCGGCAGTATGCCGCGATCGTGAGCGAAGCCACCCTGCCGCAACCGGACGGCACCCACCCTCGGGTAGTCGTCTACCAGGACCCGCGTCTTCGCTCCACTGTCGCCGGACAGACGATGGCCGGGATGCTCCGTATGATGATCCGCACAGAGCTAGGGCAGGTGCCGCGGTGGTGCCGCCCCGCAGAGTGCCGGGAGATCTCAGCAAGGTCAGCGCAGCCCGGCCAAGGACCGGTCGTCCGTCTGAAGTCCGTGGTTGCCGTCGTCGTGCCCGCACCACCTGCCTGGCTGTGACCCGCCCTGGGTTCGACGCTGCTCCTGGAGAGCCCGGCCCGCGCGACGCTAGCCTTGCGCCAAGGTGCCTGCGGCCAGCAGGAGGTGGTCATGGCGTACGACGTCGACTTCACGAACGTCTCTAGGGTTGGGCTGGAATCATCGCCGGTGGCCGATGCGTTGGCAGGGCTGAGGGCCAACGAGGCCCGCTACTTCAAGAACAAGTACTCCCACACGTTCAGCGTCGAGCCCGCCGACCATGCGAAGGACGTCGTCGCATACGTGGCGAGGGTCCTCGAGGAGGAGCGCGGCATTGTCATCGCCTCACCGGCGCTCGAGGCCAGCCAGTTCGAGGTCGACGGCGTGCGCTGGTCCTACGTCTTCTACGAGTCGGGCCTGTCGGTCAACGTGCTCTACACCTTGGCGGGAGGGGGCAAGCGGGCCGTAGGTTTCAAGCTGTCCGACGGGATGGAGGTGCCCGACGAGCTCGAAGACTTCAAGTTCGCGCGGCAGAAGTCGAAGCTGGCCGGCACGATCCGCGGCTCCTACTTCGTCATCAAGGGTGAGCACTAGCTGCGCGAAAGTCTCGACTGCCGTTTGTGCCCGTTCACGCGACTCAGCGGTTTCGCGACCGTCTGGCCCTACGACCGTGGCACCCGCGCGATTCACAGGCAGAGCGCGCAAGCGAAGCCACGACAGCGGAGTCGGGAGGACTGACTTCAACCGGATCACGCTCCCAAGCCCGCCGTGATCAGACGGTCAGACGGATGTCGGTTAGCCCATAGAGGGTCTCGGGTCGCCCCGTTGTGCCTATTGTCGAGAGTACGGGGCCGGTCACCCGCCGACGCCCATCCTTCGTAGTTATCCAGCCATCGCCATGACGACGCAGACCCTCGCCGACACCAAGGCCCAGCAGCGGGGTCGTCTGGCCTCGCGAGTCGGGCGCCACCTCGTCGTCCCACTTGTCATCGCGGTCGCGATGCTCGTCAGCGATGGCATCGCCCAAGTGGTCACCCCGTTCATCCGTTCCGACGACTGGCCGTTCCTCCTGCCTGCCCAATCACCCGGCGTCGGATCGGTACTGTCGCACGGCTTCACAGAAGGTCGCTGGCTCAACACCGCCTGGTGGGCCGCCGTCGGCCAGCACGGCACCCCCACGTCCGCATCCGTCACTTACGCGCTCGGGTACGGGCTCTTCGTCGCGGGGACGTGGCGCGTCCTGCACGCGGCGGGCCTTCGTCCGCGGCTGGTCGTCGACATCTTGATCGGTGTGGCGCTCTTCGTTTCTGCTGTCTGGGTCGAGCTGCTCTACTGGCCGGGCACCCTCACCCCGTCGGTACTCGTTGCCGCCGCCGCAGTGTGGACTCTGCCCTGGGTCGCGGCACGTCAGCATCTGGGCTGGCTGCTCGGGTGGCTCGTGGTTGTCGAAGCGGCGTCGGTCTTGACGTACCCACCCGTCGGCGCCTTGATGGTCCTTCTTGCCGTGACGGCGTTGAAGGGCGACTCGTGGCGCAAGGTGATGGTGGTCGTGGGCGCGTGGGTCACGGCCTTCGCTCTGGGCGTCGTGATCGCCTGCACCCTGAACTACCTGTGGTTCGGTGATTTCGGCCTTCAGCTCGCATCGTGGCGACGGCCCCACTACGGCACGTCGCTTCAGGCGATGTCGACGAACTTCGGGCGCTGGGCCTCCGGAGCAGCGCAGCTCTGGTCGGGCCAGTGGTGGGCTGGCTTCGTGGCCGTCTTCGGAGCCCTGCTCGGCTGGCACGACGTGCGCATCCGACCACGACTTCAAAGGCTCCTCGTCGGGGTCGCTGTCGTTCTCGCCCTCGATCTCGCGCAGACCCTCGTCACCGGCATCGTGACACCAAGCCGGGGTCAGTTATGGAGTTGGGTCGGGGCGCTGCTGGCGGTCGTGCTGCTACTTCTCGGTCGGCAGCGGCTCCCACTCCCGTGGTCTGCTAGCGGTCTACCGGTTGAACCGGTGGTCGGTCTGGCGCTTGCCACGCTCGCCTTCGGAGGCACGCTCGCCTGGCGGAGTGACGTCGTCGAGCATCAGGCCACCCGGACCGAGTATGCATCCATCGCCGCACGCGCGACCGGTCACGACCCGGCCGCAGTGAGTCCGACGGTGGTGATCTTCCAGCCCGCCACGAACCGCAAGCTCGCTGCCGGCAGCATCACGGCCATCACGCTGCGGATGGCGATCCGTGAGGCGCAGGACGGTGTGCTGCCGCGCTACTGCCGCGGCGTGGAGTGTCGCTTGATCGCCGAGCGACTTGGTGAGGGGTCTGTCATTCGCCTCGGGGCCGTAGGCGCCGAGGCGAACGTCGTCGGTGTCGTTGTCCCGCCGCCGCCCGGCTGGCTTTGAAGCGTCGACGGGCCGCCAGGCTCTGGCACCCGGAACGGCGGAGCGCCTGCCAGTGCGAGCCGCCCCGGCCCGGCCTCCGGGCCGCGGTCGGAACAGACGCGTACGGGCCGGCAGAATCCAGCTCGCGGAGCACGGTGACGAATCCGGAGCCTATAGAGGGCTCGGCGCTCGCGCGCTGGGCACGCTCTGGGCGAACCTGCTCGGCTGGAACGTCTACCACGACGACGACCCCGAGGTCGTGGTCGCGCCGTCGTTCCCCCACGAGGGCACGGGCATGCTCTTCATCCCGGTGCCCGAGGGCAAGACCGCCAAGAACCGCATGCACCTCGATGTCGCACCCGACGAGGGGACCCGTGACGAGGCCGTCGAGCGGGCACTCGAGGCCGGCGCGACCATCACCGGTGACCACCGCAAGGACGACGGCACCGGCTGGGTGACCCTCGCGGACCCCGAGGGCAACGAGTTCTGCATCGAGCGGGGCGCGGCGGAGCGGGGGCCCCGCACCTCGGTCGCCTACCGGATCGGCTGACAGCCGCGTCGCGGCTGCGCCCGGTGCCCCTCAGTCGACCTGCGCGAGGGCCACGGTCTTCGGCACGACCATGCGCCACGCGTCGACGACGATCTCGCGCATGCGGGCCTCGTCGAGCGCTGCGAGCCGCACCTCGACCCAGTTGAACCGCAGGTCGGAGCGGCGCGGCATGAGGAACACGTCGGGCTCGCTCGCCACGAGCACCTCCCGCTCCTCCTTGGGGAACGCGAAGCCCATCTCGGTCTCGTCGGCGGAGAACGCGAGCCACACGATCTTGCCGACCCGGAACTTCACGCGGTCACGGACCAGCACCTCGTAGGAGCGCGGCAGCTGCTCGGCGACTCGGCGCACGTCCTCGATGGTCACGGGCACCCGTCCAGCCTGCCACGCCAACCGGCGCGACACGCCGTCCCGATGCCTCTGGATGCGAGCCAGCGACCCCTTCCGCCGAGCCCACCACCCGGCATACGCTGCGGCAGTCGCGACCCCGACGAGCTCTCGGGCGGGCTGAAACGTCGACTCCACCTCATGACAGACACCTCATGACCGACAAGGAGACGACGTATGCCGTCGAGCACCGCCCCGCCCACCGTCCCGCAGCGCCTGCTGGCCTTCCTCGACCGCCTGGGCGCCGTGCTCGAGCAGCGCGGAGATGCCGTGGCCCTGCTCGGTCTCGGCTCGGTCGGCCGTGACCTGCACCGCCTCGACGAGCACTCCGACGCGGACTTCTTCGTCGTCGTCGACGACGCGGCCGCGCGTGACCGCTATCTCGCCGACATCGACTGGCTCGAGGCCGCCCAGCCGGTCGTGTGGTCGTTCGAGAACAGCCGTGCCGGCCGCAAGGCTCTCCTCGAGGGTGACCTCTTCGCCGAGTACGCGGTCTTCTCCCTCGCCGAGATGGACACCGCCGGCTACCCGCCGGGGCGCCTCCACTGGAGCCGGGCGGACGCGCCTGCCGGGCTCGAGATCCCGAACGTTCCCGTGCCGCAGCCGGACTCGATGAGGCACCAGGTCGGTGAGGCGATCACGAACCTCTACGTCGGGCTGCACCGCGACCTGCGGGGCGAGCGCCTGACGGCGACGCGTTTCATCCAGGGGTATGCCGTCGACCGCTGGGTCACCGTGCTCGGCCACCTGGGGCTCGGGACGGGTGACGCGCAGGACGTCTTCGTCGTCGACCGGGGTGTCGAGCGGCGGTTCGGCCCGGAGCTGCTGCCGCTCGCCGACCTCGTGCCCGGCTACGAGCGCAACTGGTTCGCGGCGCAGACGCTCCTCGACCTCCTCGAGGCGCACGTCGAGCTCGACCCGACGATCGTCGCGGCGGTGCGCGACCTCATCGTCCGCTCGCGGTCGGCGGCTCAGGCGCGGGCGAGGTCGAGCGCGTAGACGAGGAGCGCGGTGCCCGGGATCGGCGACCAGTCGCGCTCGGGCACCCGCACGAAGCCGAACCGCTCGTAGAGCCGGTGCGCGGCGTGCATCATCGGCTGTGTCGAGAGCACGACCCGCTCGCGCCCGAGCGCGCGGGCCCGGTCGACACACTCGCGCACGAGGGCGGCCCCGACGCCGCGGCCACGACCGCTGGGTGCGACCGCCAGGGTGCGGAACTCCGCCTCGTCCGCGGCCGCGATGTTCGCGAAGGGACCGGGGCCGCCCACGAAGGCGACACCACCGAGCACCGTGCCGTCGGCGTCGACCGCGACGAGCACGTCGGCGTGCTCGGCACGGTGCCGCACGTCGCGCAGGACGTCGAGGTAGGGGTCCTGCGCGCCGAAGTCGAGAAGGCCGTCGTCGAGGTACGCCGCTGCGGTGAGGTCGCCGAGCCGCTCGTAGTCCTCGGGCCGCGCGGCGCGGATCGTCAGGCCGTCCATGCGGCCAGTGTCGCAGGGGCGCGCCGCGGTCCTGCCGCGCCCGTCGCCGGGGCTACGCCGGCGCTGGGACCCCGAGCGCGCCCAGCAGCCTCGACAGCTCCGCGGCCACCTCGGCCGGCGCGACGAGCCCGTGCAGGTGCTGGCCCGGCAGGGTCGCGACCGGCCAGCCGCACTGCTCGGCCAGGCGGCGCTCGTCGGCATAGGTGTCACCGAAGGCGAGGTACGCGTTGGACCGGTCCGCCCAGCCGGCCGGCACGGTCACGGTGTCGCGGAAGTACGTGAGCGGCAGGCGCTGCTGCTCCTGCTCGACCCGGCGCCGGGTGGCCCGGTCGGGGAAGAGCACGTCGACGTCGGCCTCCGGCCACCACCTCGTCCACGCCGGCAGCACGCCGTCGGGGTCGGCGAGCCCCTGAAGGAAGTCCAGGAACGCGGCCGGCGCGAGCGGCGCCTCGGCCCTCGTGTACGAGATCGCGCCGTCGCTGCGCTCCGGCGACCCGGGAGGCGCGATCTCGGGGGCGGTCACCCACTGCGGGAGGGCTGCGTCGACGAACACCGTCGCGACGACGTCGCGCTGCCGCGCGACCTCAGGCGCGAAGAGGCCGGCGTTGCTGTGGGGCACGAGCACCACCGGACGCCCGGCAGGCACGGCGTCGAGGAAGCCGGCCAGCGCGTCGGCGGCCGTGGTCACGGGCGCGGGCTGACGGCATACGGCCACGGACCAGCCTGCCGCGCCGAGCCGCTCGGCGACGGGCTCCCACACCGAGGGTCCGAGGAGTGGGCTCGGCAGGAGCACGAGGAGAGGGTCTGCGGGTGGCGCGGCCACGGGCCGGGTCAGTCCTCGGTCATCCGTCGGCGCTCACCGACCGGCGCGCCGGCGCGCGGGAAGGCGACCGAACCGGCAGCCACCCACCACTCCATGACGTCGTAGGTCAGACGGCCCGCGACGACGGACGGGTCGGCGTCGGTGAGGCGAGCGGCCTCCTCGGGGCCGCAGCTGAAGACGGACATCCCCCGGTAGGCGGGGTCGCTCTGGGCGTCGTAAGGGCCGTTGGCCACGGTCAGCCCTTCACGCGCGAGGTGGGCGCGGTAGGCGAGGTGCCTCTGCTGGAGGTCGTCGAGCTCGGCGTCGGTCAGCTCAGGCGCCTCGGCGGGACGGCGCAGCACGACGACCGTGTAGACGTCGAACTCGTCGGGGACGTCGGCGCCGGGGGCCATCGGTCAGCGGTTCGCTCAGGACGCGAGTCGCCAGGCGAGCACGCCGAAGAGGACGCCGAGGGAGTTGGTGGCCCAGTGCATGCCGACGCTGGCGAAGATGCTGCCGCTGCGGCGGCGCAGCTCACCGGCGAGCACACCACCGAGGGCGGTGAACACGACCGTGCCGCCGACCACCGCGACCTTGGCGAAGGGGCCGAGGGCCGCGACGGCGCTGCCTATGGCCTCGTTGCCGGTGGCCGACGCCATCGCGGGGAAGACGTGCCAGAAGCCGAAGAGCACCGAGGAGGCCACGAGCACCTGCCACATGCGGGCGTGCCGCGAGAGGAACCCCCACAACACGGAGCGGAAGGCGACCTCCTCGAGCAGGATCGTGCCGACGGGGATCATGACGAACGCCGTGAACAGGGCTCCCGCGGGCGGCAGGTGGTAGCGCGCGTCGAGGAACGCCGTGCGCGTCGACGGCAGGAGGATGCCGGCGAGATAGACCATCGCGACGACCCCGATGACGCCGAGGCCCCAGCGGATGCCGCGGGCATGCGTGTGGCGGGCAAGGCCCAGCTGGTGCCACGTCAGGCCCTGCCACCGCGCGAAAGCGAGCAGCGCGACCGCGCCGACCGGACCGAGCCACATCGTGTCCCAGCCGAGCACGTGGTTCGCGACGTTGACGCCCGCGAGCGCGAAGACGACGACCACGGTCGCGGCCAGACGGGCACGGCGGCCCTTCGCGATGAGTGCGAGCCGGCGACGGCGGGTGGCCTCGTGGGCCAGTGCGTCGGCCCGGCGGTGTGTCAGCCGGTGCGTGCGGTGCACGGCGCGACCCGGACGCGCAGCGACGCCGTCGTCTTGCGGCGCGACGGCGGCTGGGACATTCAGGACGGAGGTGGTCATCCCCTCCATGGTCACACGTCAACCTGTGCTCCGGACGTGCTTGCCAGGAGTTGCACGCCACGCGGTCACCGCGGGCCTCGGCAAGCCCGGACGCCCCCGGTGTGCGCAGGTGTCACACGCCGCTGTGGCTCCGGTGGCGGGTGGTGCTGCCGTGCCCTGTGTCCCTCGCGCCCAGCGAGCCTCAGCGGCGGCGCTCGACGAGCCCACGCACGTACTCGGCCTGCCCGAGGTGCTTGGCGGCGTCGTCGAGCACCGACACGATCCGCACGCCGACGGTGACGGGCGGGTTCCAGTGCCGGTCGATCACCCTGCCGTATGCCGCCGCGTCGAGTCCCTCCACGTAGCTGACCGTGCGCTCGTGCACCGCCTCCTGGTAGGCGGCGAAGAGGCCCGGGTCGGCGACGGTGAAGCGGCCGACGTCGTCCGAGCTCATGCTCCAGCCGTGCGCGTCGCGCGGGTAGGGCAGCCCGAACCGTTCGACCCAGCCGTCGCCGAGCCACACCGAGTTGTCGGCGCCGGCGAGGTGGGTGACCTGGTCGTCCTGCTGGCGGGCGAGGTGCCAGACGAGCCAGGCGATGTGGTTGGCAGCGGCGTCCGGCCGCCACAGCAGCTCGTCCTCGGACAGGCCGTCGACGGCGTCCGGCACCCCGTCCCGGATGCGGCCGAAGCCGTCGAGCAGCAGGTCGCGGGCAGGGTCCGTCGTCACGTCGTCCACCTCCCCAGCATGCACCCGACGACCCCGCCGGGTCGGGAGAAGTCCCTGTGGCCGAGCCGTGCCGACATCGAATCCGACTGCAGCCCAGACTCGCTGGGACGAAACGGATCTTTCGCTCCCGATGTATCTGGCCACCCCTTCAAGCCTCTGAACACTCGTGCCCACCACCGGGGCGACCCCGAACAGGAGAAGCAGATGACGACCATCCTCACCCCCACCGCCCGACGGGCCACCAGCCTCGCCGGGCTCTGCGACGGTGAAGTCCACCTCCCCGGCGACGCCGGCTACGACGCGGCTCGCATGCCGTGGAACGTCGCCGTCGACCAGCGACCGGCCGCGGTCGCCCGGCCGCGCACCGTCTCCGACGTGCAGGCCGTGGTCCGCGCGGCCGCCGCCGCCGGGCTGCGCGTCGCGCCGCAGAGCACCGGCCACAACGCCGGCCCACTCGCGGCCCAGGGCCTCGACGACGTCGTCGTCGTGCGCACCGACCAGATGCGCGGCGTGAGCATCGACGCGACGCGGCGCATCGCCCGCGTCGAGGGTGGCGCCACCTGGATGGACGCGACCGAGCCGGCCGCCGACCACGGCCTCGCCGCCCTCCACGGCAGCTCGCCCGACGTCGGCATCGCCGGCTACAGCCTGGGCGGCGGCATCGGCTGGTACGCCCGCAAGCTCGGCCTCGCCGCGAACAGCCTGACCGCCGTCGAGCTGGTCCTCGCCGACGGCGAGCACGTTCGCGCGGACGCCACCGAGAACCGCGAGCTCTTCTGGGCGCTCCGTGGCGGTGGCGGCAACTTCGGCGTCGTCACGGCCCTCGAGTTCCGCCTCTACCCGATCGAGACGGCGTATGCCGGCATGCTCGTCTGGGACCGAGAGCACGCCGAGCGCGTGCTGCGTCGCTGGGCCGACTGGGCGCCCGAGGCACCGGACGCCGTGACCACCGCGTTCCGGTTCCTCAACGTGCCACCGCTGCCCGACATCCCGGCTCCGCTGCGCGGCCGGTCGCTCGTCGTCATCGACGGCGCCGTGCTCGGCTGTGACGCCGAGGCACGCTCGACCCTCGCCCTGCTGCGCGGACTGGCGCCCGAGATCGACACGTTCGACCGTGTTCCGGCCCGCACGCTGACCCGTCTGCACATGGACCCCGAGGGCCCGACGCCCGCGGTGTCCGACGGCACGCTGGTCGGCGGCCTGCCCGACAACGCGATCGACACCGTCCTCGAGCAGGTCGGCCCGGGCTCGACGTCGTCGCTGCTCATGGCCGAGCTCCGCCAGCTCGGCGGCGCCCTCGGTCGCGCTCCGGAGGAGCACGGTGCCCTCGCGAGCGTCGACGCGGCATACGCGGTGTTCGCCTGTGCCATCGCGGCGACACCCGAGATGGCGGCGCAGGGACAGCTCGACGCGCACGCGCTTACCGGCTCGCTCGAGCCGTGGTCGACGGGCCGCAGCTACCTCAACTTCGCCGAGAACCCGACCGATGCTCGGACGGGCTACGGCGACTCGGCGTGGCTGCAGCTCAAGGGGATCCGTTCGGCCTACGACCCCGAGGACCGGATGGTCGCGAACCACCGCATCCCGCGTCTGTTCGAGCAAGGACGCGTCACCTCCTGACCCAATCGAGAGAACATTCCGTCACGCAAGACCCCGATCGAGAGAACAGTTCGTCACCTCCGGAGGTGACGAACTGTTCTCTCGATCATGTGGGAGTGGCGTCAGAGGGTGACGGAGGTGGTGCCGGCGCCGACCGAGACGACCTTGGGCTTGCCGCCGCCGCGGGGCTGCAGCGAGAGCCTCGTCGGCTTCTCCGCCTTGACCGAGAAGGTCGCCGACGTGCCGTCGTAGACGAAGTCGCGCACGACGACCCGGCCACCGACGGCCTGGAAGACGAGGTGCCCGTCCTCCTTGAGCAGCGTCGTGTTCGTGCCGGCCGTCACGTCGTAGCGGTGCCCGTGCAGCGGGATGCCGGCGACCTCGTTCGTGCCCGGCAGGCCGAGGGTGCCGAACCGGAAGCCGTTCACGGCGCCCCACGGCTCGTCGGCGATGAGCTCCTGCGTGCCCATGAGCGGCATGAGGTTGCTCCACGAGTACGTGCGCCACGTCGTGTCGGTCGCCGCACTGTTGATGACCTGGCCCGGGTCCGGGTCCCAGTACTCCGGGAACCAGCCGAGGTCCTCCCACGTGGTGAGCCAGAGGTTCGTGCTCTTCGTCGCGAGGTCGGCAGCGGGCTTGTCGAACCCGTAGCGCTTGAGGCCGTCGTAGACGGTGGCGTTCATCGGCGGCCAGACAGCGCCCTGCCACTCCTCGCAGGCGTCCTCCTCACCCTGCTTCTGGAAGTACTCGTAGCCGGTGACGCCCGGGTGCTTCGCGCCCGAGTTGCAGAAGGCTGGGTCGTTGCGCGCCACGCTCGGCACGGCGTACTCGCCCCAGTACTCCGCCGGGTTGAGCAGGTGCTTGTCGACGAGCTCCTGTGCCCGGTCGGGCGTCGCGAGGCCGCCGAAGAGCGGGTAGAAGACGGTCGGGGTGTTGGTCTGCTCCCACGAGCCGTCGAGGTAGCGGTTGAGGTAGAGCCCGCGGTCGGCGTTCCACAGGTGCTCGTTCATCCGCTTCTTCAGCTGGTCGTGCAGCGCGACGTACTTCGCGGCGTCCTCGGGCTTGCCGAGGGCCGTCGCCATCTGCGACAGGTTGTCGGCGAAGAGGCCGTAGTACGAGTTGAGGGCCACGTCGGTCAGGTCGGTGTTGTCACGGTTGTCGGTGCCGTTCGTGACCACCTGCTTGAAGTTCCAGTACTGCGGGCTGTCGTCGAGGCCGAGATGGTTGCCGCGACCGCCCTGGCGCGGGCCGGCCCACGGGCTCTCGAGCAGGCCGTCCTTGTCGGTGTCGAACTCCGGCATGCGGGCGATGTAGCTCGTGAAGTACGGGTAGACGAGCTCGAGGATGCTCTTGTCGCCCGTGCGCGTGTAGGTGCGCCAAGCGAGGTACGCGTGCATCGGCCCCGCGTTGAGCTGGTCGTAGCGCGGCCCGCCGTTCTGGTCGTAGAAGTCGCGGACGTGGTCGAGGGCGAGCGCCGGGTCGAGGCTGTTGGCGGTGATGCCGTCCCAGCCGGAGTCCCAGCCCTTGAAGATGTCGTCGCCACCTCCGCCGAGGCCCCACATGACGAACGAGCGGTCGTACTTCTCGTCGTAGTTGGCGTTGAGCGCCATGGCGTCGCGCATGAAGGTCGTCGCGCGGGCGACCGGGCCGCTGCCGTGCACGCTCGTGTCGTCGACGTGGGCGCGGGCGTTCGCGATGAGGGCGAGGGCCTGGTCCCGGGTGCGGGCGGACTGCGCGACCGGCGCCTCACCCATCCGGGCGGTGAACGTCAGGGTCTGGCCCTTGTCCAGGTCGTAGCGCAGCGCCGCCGCCCCCTGCCCGGCAGCGGCCGGCTTGCCCACCATGCCGGCGAGCATGTCCTTGAGGGTCGCCCACGACGCGGTCGTGCCGGCCGGGGTGTCGGCGTCGACGCGGAAGTGGCCCGTGCGGCTCGCGTCTCGGATGCCCGCCGAGGTGCCGGTGAGCGACGAACTGCCCTGCACGGCATACGTGCTCGGCTCGGCCCACGGGGCGCTGGCGTCGATCCAGAGCGACGTGTCGTCGTCGAGCGCGGTGACGGAGCCGACGAGCTCGGAGTCGTTGACGCGGGCGTACTTCACGACGACGTTGCGCTTGCCCGCCTGCATGGCGTCGTACTTCGCCTGCAGGCCCGGCAGCTGTGCCTTGGCTGCGGCGACGTCGGCGGCCGACCAGCTCTCGGGGTGGTCGATCGTCGCCTGGAGTCCGCCGAGGCGCTCCTTGGTGATGACGCGGTCGTCCGTGGAGAGCTCGATCTCGTAGTACGAGCCGTCGGTGGCGATGGGTCCGAGCTTCCAGATGCTCGGCACCATGTTCTCGTTGATGACCTTGCCGTCCTTGGTCAGCAGGTCGACCGAGACCGAGAAGCGGGTCTCGCCCTTGCCGACGAACAGGGCGCCGTTGAACTCCTGCTCCTTGAAGCCCGGCATCGCGAAGGGCCGGCTGAGCGGGGCGAGATTCGGGGGGTCGTATGCCGTGGGGCCGGCCGTGGTGACGCCGGCGGCGTCCGGGAGGGTGGGGGTGGCGCTCGTCGCCGTCGCCGCGGCGGTGGCCGTCACGAGGGCGGCCAGAGCTCCGGCGGTGACGCGTCGGGCCGTTCGGGCCCGGGGTGGTCGAGACATCGTCGTCCGTCCTTTGGGTGGATGTGAGCGTTAACATCCGGGTGTTCCGGCCAAGTTAGGCCCGGATGCGGCAATTCGCAACCCCGGTCTCATCTCGACCGGTCCGGGTTGAATCGAGCGCCGTTCCCGGTTCGCGGCATGCGTTCCCGGCTCAAGATTTCTTGGAGGTGGCCGGACGAGCATGGATGTCACCCCCCGCTCAGGAGGACGCCATGGAGCTGACCCGTCGACGGATGCTGGTGGGAGCCGGGGCCACGGGGGTGGCCGCACTGGGAGCCGGGCTGGTGCTCGGCCGAGGCGGACCGCCGACCGTCGGGGCGGGGCAGCGGACGTCCTTCGGCAGCGTCGCCCTGCTCGGCTGGTCGCGCCGCTCGCTCGCCGGGCCGGCCGACCACGCGGCTGGACATGTCCACGAGGGCGCGTCCGTCGCCGCCGGCCAGGCCCCGGTGCCGAGCGCCGTGCACGGGGCGTGGACCGATGCCCTGACGGTCGACGTCAGCGTGCACAACGTCGGCCGGACGCCGATCGAGCTGTCACCCGGACAGTTCCGAGTGCGCGTCGCCGGGGGCGACATGACCGTCAGCCTCTATGCGACCGACCGGCAGGCCGGAGCGGTGGCCGCCGGCGAGACGGCCGTCCTGCGCATCGACTACCTCGTGCCGCCCGTCGGCCTGGTCCTCGCCCTCGAGTTCGCCGACGCCCTCTCGGCCCGCACCCTGCGGCTCGGACGGCTCGCGAGCGGGTCGATCTGATGAGCACCCTCGACCTCTACGTCAACGAGGGCCTCGTCCGGATGGTCGACGACAGCCTCGTCTACATGCGTGGCTTCGGGGCCACCCCGACCGACATCTCCGCGACCCGGCCGAGCCTGCGCATCGGGCCGCAGGTCTTCCTCGCCGACGGCCGGCTGGTCGCCAGCCGCAGCTACCCTCTCGGCGCGGCCCTGCCCAAGGAGGGCCGGCCGGACCCGCTCGCCCCGCACCCGCGCAATGTCGGCGAGTACCTCATCCGGCGGTCGTACTGGGCCAGCTTCTTCCCCGACCGCACCATCGTCGCGGAGGTCGGGTCCACCGTGCGGCTGCGGGTGCACAACCGGCTCACCTGGCCGCACCGGCTGCGCATCGACGGGGTGGCCGACACCGGACCCATCGTCCCCGGTGGCAGCGCCACGCTGACCTTCGCCGCACCGGCCGCCGGCACGTACGTCTACCACGACCCCGGCGGCGGCAGCGTCGAGCGGATCCTCGGCCTGCACGGGGTGCTCGTCGTCGTCGACCCCGCCCGGCGGTGGCAGCTCGCCGCCGGCCGGGCCGAGTTCGAGCGCCAGTGGGTCTGGCTCTGCCAGGACGTCGACCCCGTGTGGGCTGCCCGGGCGCGCGCGGGCCAGGTCATCGACGCGACTGCCACGCCGCCGGTGCCGCGCTACTTCATGCTCAACGACCGCAGCGGCTTCCGTGCCCTCGGCGTCTCCAACGACGTGGCCGACTCGGTGCGGTCGCTCGAGGAGACGCTGCCGTCGGGCTCGACCCGGGAGTTCGACGTGCGTGCCTTCAACGCCGGGCAGGCCGGCCCGACCGTCGGGACCGGCCAGCTGATCCGCCTCGTCAACGTCGGGGCCGCGGTGCACCAGATGCACTTCCACGGCAACCACGTGTGGACCTTGCGCCGCAACGGTGGTGACTTCTCGCGGTCCGTCGGGACGGTCGACGTCGAGGGCCACGCAGTGCTCCAGCAGTGGGAGGACGTCGTCGAGCTGGACCAGATGGACCGCAAGGAGGTCATGCTCCCGGTGCGGCGCCCGCCCGAGGTGCCGCAGCGCACCTGGGCGGCCCGGTCCGGCGACTGGGAGTACCCGATGCACTGCCACGCCGAGCCGTCACAGACCGCGGCCGGTGGCCTCTACCCCGGCGGGCTCGTCGCGCACTGGACCCTCGCGGCGCCCGGGCCCCGGGTGGCCCACGCCCACGAGACCTTCCCGAGCCAGGCCGCCTTCTCGTCCAGCCAGTCGCACGAGGGGAGCCCGACCACGCTCTTGCGCGAGACGCCGACGAAGACGTTCGTGCGCAAGTTCTTCAGCCGGGCCCTGCGCTTCCCCGACGGCGCCCAGCACGAGATGTGGGGCTTCGAGGACGACACGTCGGGGCGCCACTTCCCGGCTCCGGCCATCCGGGTCACCGAGGGCGACCTCGTGCACGTGACGTTGGAGGCGTCGAAGCGCGTCCACACGATCCACCACCACGGCATGGAGCCCGATCCCCGCAACGACGGCGTCGGCCACACCTCCTTCGAGGTGAGCGGCAGCTACACCTACCAGTGGCGGCCCGACCTCGGCGTCCCGGCCGACGCCAACAACGGCGCGTCCGGCCTGTACTTCTACCACTGCCACGTCAACACGGTGCTGCACGTGCAGATGGGCATGTTCGGCCCGCTCATCGTCGACCCGCTCGTCCACCCGGCGTTCCCGCTCGCGCCGGGCGCGCGCCGGTCGTTCATCGACGGCCCCCTCTACGACATCGCCACCGAGACGCTGCTGGTGCCGTATGCCCTCGACCCGCGCTGGCACACGTTCGACCACGCCGCCGGGCTCTCCGGCGAGGACGTCGGCCTCAACCGCTTCGAGCCGAAGTTCTTCTACGTCGTCGGTGGTCTGCTCAACGGCCCGCGCCCGACGACCGATGTGATCGCCCCGACGCAGCTGCGCGCGAACCTGCCCGGCACCGGGCACCCGACCCTGTTCCGGATGCTCAACGCCAACTACTTCCCGAGCCGGGCCCGGTTCACCGACACCTCGGGCAAGCCGGTCGAGATGGCCGAGCTCATCGCGCACGACGGCCGCGCCTTCCGCGACACGTCCCGCCCCGGGATGCCCAGCCCGCCCGTCCGCGACCTGGGTCACCCGCTGCGCACCGACGCCATCGCCTTCGGCGCCGCGGAGCGCTACGACCTGCTCGTGCACCCGCCCTACAAGGGCACCTTCCTGCTCCACGTCGAGTTCACGCACTGGGTCACGGGCAGGCTCATGGCCACGCGGACGATCCCCGTCGTCGCGGCCTGACCTGGCCCGTCCGGCTCACGTCCGGTCGTCGGGGAGGGCACGCAGCACGTACGCCTCGACCGGCTCCCCCTTGCCCTTGAGGTCGAGCGGCCCCAGGGGCTCGACCACCGCGCCGGGCAGCAGCGCGAGGGTGTCGGCCGTGACGGCGACGCCCCCGACCGGCGCCTGCCCCTCGATGCGCGACGCGACGTTCACGGCGTCGCCGATGACCGTGTGCGTGCGCCCGCCCGCTCCGCCGAGAACGCTGACGACCACCTCGCCGCTGTTGACCCCGACCCGGAACCGCGGCCACCCGGGGTGTGCCTCGGCGATGCGGGCCGTCTCGACCTGCAGGTCCAGCCCGGCCTGCGCGGCGCGGCGGGCGTGGTCGGGCTGGTCGCCGAGCCGGTTGAAGGTGGCCATGATCGCGTCGCCGATGAGGCGGTCGACGGTGCCGCCGTGCCGCCTGACGACGGCCGGGATGGCGACGGAGAAGTACGCGTTGAGCATGTCGGTCACCTCCGCGGCGTCGTGCTGCTCGGAGAAGGTGGTGAAGCCCTTGAGGTCGGCGAAGAGGATCGTCATCTCGCGCCGCCCGGCGAGCGTGTCTGCGGTGTAGAGATCGGCGTAGCGCTCCTCGTGCCAGGACTGCTGCGCGCCCCACGCGACGAGCACGAAGGCGACGAGCATGAGCACGTGCCACTCCCACCACGAGTAGCGCCAGTTCGGGGCGACCACGATCGCGACCATGGCCTCGGCGAGCAGCACCATCGAGGCCGCCATCGCGGCGGGGAGCAGCCCCCCGCGACGGAGCCACAAGCGTACGTAGGTGACGGCCGCGACGGCGTAGAGCACGACCGCGACGGCACCCACCGCGACCATCGGCGGCTCGGTCGACGCCGGGCCGGGACCCTCACCGAAGGGTGGCAGACGCAGCAGCGACAGGACTCCCCACGCCGCCATCCCGACGAGCAGCGCCACACGCAGCAGCCGGGCCTGCCGCATCTCCGCAGCTGCCCGGGCGGCGTCGACCTCACGCACCGACGCGACGGCGAAGAGCGAGCCGAGCGCGATGCCGACAGGGGTGGCGAGGTTGAAGCCGGCCGACGCCGCGTCGAGCAGCATGTGCGGTGTCGCGAGGGCGTGCAGGCCGAGGAAGCCGGCCGACGCGAGGAAGGCGAGCGACACGTACATGACGCGCACGTCGCCGCGCCGCACCGCCGCGGCACCCGTCCCGTATGCCGTCACCGCACTGAGCACGGCCGCGCCGAGCACCAGCCAGAAGTGCGTCGAGTCGTGCTGCCACTGGTGGTCGAGTCCGCCCGAGGCACGCAGCACTCCGAGTCCGACGAGTGGGAGCACGAGGGCGACGGCACCGAGGGCCAGGTGGCGACGCGCCCGCCCGGTTGCTGCGGCTGGGCTCGTTCCGCCGGTCGGGGTGGGTGCTCGCGGGCCCCCTGCCGTGTGCTCAGCCACGCCCCTCGGCCTCCGTCAACGCGAGGTACTGGTGCACCTCCGACACGACGACCGAGCCCTCGCCGACGGCCGAGGCGACGCGCTTGACCGACCCCGAACGGACGTCACCGACGGCGAAGAGGCCGGGCAGTGAGGTCTCGTGCGCGCACGGCGGGCGCTCGAGCGGCCACACCCCTGCCTCGCGCACGTCGGAGCCGGTGAGCACGAAGCCCCACCGGTCGCGCACCACCGACTCGGGCAGCCACGACGTGTGCGGCTCCGCGCCGATCATGACGAAGAGGCCGTCGGCCGGGAGGGTGCGTCGCTCCCCGGAGGTGCGGTCGGCGACGACGACCTCGGCCAGCCAGCCGTCCCCGCTGCCGTCGACGACCTCGGCGTTCGGGACGACCGTGATCGTCGGCGACGCCTCGATCTCGTCGACGAGATAGCGCGACATGGTCGCCGACAGGTCCGGGGTGCGCACGACGATCGCGACGTCCGCGGCATACCGCTGCAGGTGCAGGGCCGCCTGGCCGGCCGAGTTGCCGCCGCCGACGATCACGGTGTGCGCGCCGGTGAGACCGTGCGCCTCGGAGACGTTGGCGCCGTAGTAGACGCCCGACCCCGTCAGCGCCTCGAGGGCCGGCACGCCGAGGCGGCGGTAGGCGACGCCCGTGGCGAGCAGGACGGCCCGCGCGCGCACCTCGCCGACGTCAGAGACCGTCGCGCGGAACCGGGGCACGCCGGCCCCGTCGGGCCGCGCCTCCGGCTGGACCGCCGTCACCCGGCGGGTGAGCACGAAGCGGGCCCCGAAGACCCATGCCTGCTGGAAGCCGCGCTGCGCGAGCTCAGCGCCGGACAGGCCCCGCGAGAAGCCGAGGTAGTTGCGGATCAGCGAGCTCGTGCCGGCCTGACCGCCGAGCGCCTGCTCCTCGACGCAGACGACCGACAGCCCCTCCGACGAGCCGTAGACGGCGGCCGCGAGACCCGCCGGCCCGGCGCCGACGACGAGCAGGTCGACGTCCCGTATGCCGTCCTCGCCGTTCGGGCCGTCGCCGCCGAGGTCGGTGTCGATCCCCCAGGCCTGGCAGATCTCGACGTCGGTCGGGTCGAGCAGCAGCCGGCCTCCGATGGCGGCGAGCCAGATGACGAGCGGGCCGTCGGTCTGCGTCGGGTCAGGCGCCCCGACGGACCGGAGCACCGCGACGGCCTCAGGGGTGCCCCGGTCGAGGTACGCGTGCGGGATCCCGTTGCGGGTCAACAGGCTTCGCACTGCGTGCCCGCGAGGGTCCCGGGCCGCGCCCACGACGACGACCTCGCGGCGCCGGTTCTCCACGGTGCGCGACCACACCTGCACGAACTCCGAGACGGTGCGGCAGAAGAGCTCGTCGGGCGAGCTCCACGGCTCGAGCACGTAGTAGTTGATGTCGCCCTGCGACATGCCGCGCAGGATCTCGTCGGCCGTGCGCCGGTCGGCCCACGCACGCCAGGGCACGAGGAGCGTGCGGGCGGCGTCGGGGTGGAGGGTGCGGACGTTGCGCAGCAGCTCCGCACCACTGATCTCGGGCAGCCACGGGTCGGCGAGGACGAGCGCCACAGGGTCGCCGCGCTGCGCCGCGAGCCGGAGCAGGTCGAGCGCGACGGTGCTGTCGGACTCGCCGCGCACCCGGAAGTCCGCGCCGAAGCGGCGGGCGAGCTCGCCCTCGGTGCGGGCCAGGGCGTCGAGGTCGGGGTCCACGACGAGGAGAAGAGGACGGGACACGAGGCACCCCTCTGGTTGCAGGGCAGGACGATGACAGCTGCGACCACCCCGCTTCCGACGGTAGGACGACCTGACGCCGCTCGGGGGCGAACGGCCGTTCCTGTGGCCGCGGCGAGGCGATGGGCGAGGATGGTGCGCATGGCACCCCCCGGCACCGAAGCCCCACCTGCCGCCGCGGCGTACGACGTCGATCGCATCCGCTGGCACTTTCCCGCGCTGCGCGAGGGCGCGGCGCACTTCGACGGCCCCGGCGGGTCCCAGGTGCCCGACTCCGTGGCCACGGCCGTCGTCGAGACCCTGACCTCGGCCATCTCCAACCGCGGCACCGTGACCGCAGCCGAGCGGCGCGCCGACCGCATCGTCGTCGAGGCCAGGGCCGCGATGGGCGACCTGCTGGCCGCCGACCCGGCCGGCGTGGTGTTCGGCCGGTCGGCGACCGAGCTGACCTTCCACCTCGCCCGCACGATCGCCAAGGACTGGGGGCCCGGCGACGAGGTCGTCGTCAGCCGCCTCGACCACGACGCGAACGTGCGCCCGTGGGTGCTCGCCGCCGAGGCGACGGGCGCGACGGTCCGCTGGGCCGACTTCGACACCGAGACGGGCGAGCTCGACCCGAGCGTCTTCGCTGCGATCGTCGACGACCGCACCCGGCTCGTCGCCGTCACCGCGGCGTCGAACCTCATCGGCACCCGCCCCGACCTGCCTGCCATCGCCGACGTCGCGCACGCCGCCGGCGCGCTCCTCTGGGTCGACGGCGTCCACGCCACCGCCCACATCGGCACCGACCTCGCTGCCAGCGGCGCCGACTTCTGGGTGTGCTCGCCCTACAAGTTCCTCGGGCCCCACCTCGGCGTGCTCGCCGCCTCACCCGCGCTGCTCGAGACGCTGCACCCGGCCAAGCTCGTCCCGTCGTCCGACGCCGTTCCCGAGCGCTTCGAGCTCGGCACCCTGCCCTACGAGCTGCTCGCCGGGACGGCCGCAGCCGTCGACTTCCTCGCCGACCTGGCGCAGCCCGACACCGCGGCCCCCCGCCGGGAGCGGCTCGTCGCGTCCTTCGCCGCCCTCGAGCAGCACGAGGACGGCCTCCTCACCACGCTGGAGGCGCGGCTGCGCGCGATCCCCGGCCTGACGGCATACGGCAACGCGAAGCGACGCACCCCCACGCTCCTCGTCAACGTCGAGGGGCACGACCCGCAGGACCTTCGGGTCAGGCTCGCCGAGCGTGGGGTCAACGCGCCCGCGGGCAGCTTCTACGCGTGGGAGTGCAGCCACCACCTCGGGCTCGGCGCTGCCGGTGGCCTGCGGATGGGTCTCGCGCCCTACACGAACGCCGAGGACGTCGACCGCCTGGCGACCGGCCTCGAGGAGATCTGCGGGGCCGCGCGATGAGCCGGCCCGTCCCGTTGCCGCCCGGCCCCGGTCAGGAGTCCGTGTGGGACTACCCGCGCCCGCCCGCGGTCGAGCCGACCGGCGAGCTCGTCGAGGTGGTGCTCGGCGGTGACGTCGTCGCCTCGACCCGCGCCGCCCTCCGGCTGCTCGAGACGAGCCACCCGCCCACGTACTACCTGCCGCTCGACGCCTTCGCCGACGGCTCGCTCGTGCCGGTCGAGGGTCAGACGCACTGCGAGTGGAAGGGGCAGGCCTCCTACTTCGACGTCGTCGGCGGTGGACGGCGGGCGCCGCGTGCCGCCTGGCACTACCCCGATCCCGTGCCCGCGTATGCCGTGCTGCTGGGTCACGTCGCCGTCATGCCCGGCCTCGTCGACGAGTGCCGCGTCGACGGCGAGCGGGTGCGCCCGCAGGAAGGCGGCTTCTACGGCGGGTGGATCACCGACCGCGTCGTCGGCCCGTTCAAGGGAGTGCCCGGCTCCTGGGGTTGGTGACGCACCCGACCCATCCCCCAGTCGAGTGCCCACTTTCCGACGCAGCGCACCCACCCTCCAGGTCGAGTGCCTCTTCTCCCACACCACTGGGCCCGAGCCTCCTCACTCCCCTCCCGTCGAGTGCCCACTTTCCGACCGGAAACTGAGCACTCGACAGGCCGGCGGCGTGGGAACTGAGCACTCGACAGGCCGGCAGCGTGGGGAACTGGGCACTCGACGGGGAGTGGGTCAGATCAGCGTCCAGTGCTCACTTCCCGACGTCGGGAAGTGAGCACTCGATGGGGTGAGTGGGCGTCAGCGGGGCAGCTCGTGGATGTGGGCGTCGACGAGGCCGCCGTCACGCAGGTCGAGCACCGCGTAGGTGCCCGCCGGCTGGCGGCGACGGTCGGTGGGTGAGCCCGGGTTGAGGATGCGCACACCGTCCCCGGTCTCGTCGAGCGGGATGTGCGAGTGGCCGAAGACGACGAGGTCGGCGTCGGGGAACTGTCGCCGCAGCCGTGCGGTGCGACCCTGCTTCTGGCCGCTGTCGTGGACCATGCCGACGCGCACTCCATCGAGCTCGATCTCGAGCGTCTCGGGCGCACCCCACTCGGCCACCTCGGGCACGTCGTTGTTGCCCATGACGACGTGGACCGGTGCGTGGGCCGCCAGGAGGTCGAGCACGTCGGGCGTGCACACGTCGCCGGCGTGGAGGATGACGTCGGCCCGCTCCAGCTCGGGCAGCAGCGCGGGCGGGCAGCCCTTCCACCGCCGCGGGCTGTGCGTGTCCGACACGACGAGCACCCTCACGAGGCGACGCGCTCCAGCACCTCACGCACCACGCCCTCGACGAGCTCGATCTTGTAGCCCGTCTCGGGCAGGGGGCTGGCGCCCTGCGTCGCAGCAGCGGCGGCTGCGTCCACGACGTCGTCGCCCAGCGTCGAGCCGACGACGAGGTCCTCGACCGCGCTGAGCCGCAACGGGGTCGGGGCGACACCGCCGATGGCGAGGCCACACTGCGTCACCCGACCCGCATCGTCGCGCACGACCCTGCAGACCGCCTCGGCGAGCGGCCACTCCGCCTCGAACCGGCTGATGGCCCGGAAGTACGCTGCCCGCTCACCCGCCACCGGAGGCGGCAGCACCACCCTCGTCAGCACCTCGTCGTCGGCGAGCAGGTGGTCGCGTCTCGGGTCGGAGCCGTCGCCGAGGACGTCACCCACCGACAGGCCGTCACGCTGCGTCGTGTCGACGGTGGCGGCATACGTGAGCAGGGCCATCGCGAGGGACGACGGGTGCGGGTGGACGCAGGGCGCCGTGTCGAAGACGTTGCCGTAGAGGTGGCGCCCGTCGCGCGCCGGGCAGCTGTCGCCGCCGGACTTGAAGCACGACGTGTGCGGGTGGCGGAAGTACCAGCAGCGGGTGCGCTGCAGCAGGTTGCCGCCGACCGTGGCCATCGCGCGCACCTGCGGGGTGGCGAGGCCGGCCGCAGTCAGCGCGAGCGCCGGGTAGTCGTGGGCGAGCTCGCGGGCGACAGTGGCGACGGTCGTCCCCGCACCGATGGTGGTGCCGGCGTCGGCGCGCTCGATGCCGGCGAAGCCGGGGACGCCGGTGAGGTCGAGGACGTGGGGCGTCGCGCCCGTCGTGCGCAGCCGCTCCTGCAGGTCGGTGCCGCCAGCCCGGTAGACGAAGTCGCCTGTGCCGTCAGGACGCTCGTCGTATGCCGTGAGGATCGTGACGCTCATCGAGCCACCCCCGTGCGCAGCCCCTCGAGCACCCGGTCGGGACGGATCGGGAGGGCCAGCGGACGCCAACCCGTGGCGTTGAAGACGGCGTTGCCCACCGACGCGGCCGGGCTGATCGTCGCCACCTCACCGAGGCCCACGCCCCCGCCCGGTACGCGGTCCCAGCCGTCCTCGTGGAAGTGGATGTCGATCTCGGGGGTGTCGCCGAGCTGCGGGATGCGGTAGTCCTCGAGGTTGGCGGTCAGGGTGAGGCCGGTGTGCGGGTCGAGCACCTGGTTCTCGTAGAGCGCGAGGCCGATGCCCTGGATGACCGAGCCCTCGCACTGGCTGCGGGCCAGCACCGGCGCATGGATGCGACCGACGGCGATGCCGCCGTGCACGCGCAGCACCCGGGTCCTGCCGGTGCGGGTGTCGACCTCCACCTCGGTGACGTGGACCGCCGCCGAGAAGCCACGCCCGATCTGGATGCCGTTCATCGTGATCGGGACGGCGCGCAGGCCACGGTCCCCGCCGCGTTTCGCCGACGCGGAGGCACCGTCGGGCGCGGCGGCGAGGTCGCGGCCGACCCGGTCGCGCAGGGTCGTCGCGGCCTCCACCGCGGCCGACCACAGCGAGACGGTGGTGCGGCTGCCGCCCGACGCGGGGCCGTGCGAGGTGCCGGCGTGCGAGCGCCCGAGGCGGACGTCGACCTCGGTGGGGTCGACGCCGAAGACGCCTGCCACGGCCCGGGCGACGACGGTGCGGCTGCCGGTGCCCATGTCCTGGCTGGCGGTCGAGGCCACGAGCCTGCCGTCGTCGACCGAGACGACGACCTCGCAGTCGGGGTCGACGAGGTAGATCCAGTTGCCCGTCGCGACACCGACCCCGCGCCGGAAGCGCCCCGACCCACTGCCGGTCGCCGGCCGCTGCTGCCAGATGGGCAGCTCACCGGCCCAGCGGTAGAGGGCTTGCCGTTTCTGGTTGCCGTCCCACTGCGCCCGCAGCGCGATCGGGTCGCGACCGGTGCGGTGGGCGAGCTCGTCGACGGTCGACTCGAGCGCCCACGCGCTCGTGGGGCCGCCGGGCCCGCGGAACGGGGCACCCGGTGGTGCGTTGGTCACGACGTCGACGTCGCGGGCCAGCCTGGGGGTGCGGCCGTACATGAGCATCGCGAGCGCCGCGACACTGTTGCCGACGGCGACGCCGGCGTGGCTCTCGGTGTCGACGGTGAGCGCCTTGACCGCCTGCGACCGGTCGTCGACGAGGAGCGAGACCTTGCTGCGGCTGCCGGGCCGGTTGCCCGTGCCGGTCAGCTCCTCGTGCCGGTCGAGCACGAGCCTCACCGGGCGCCGAGCGATGCGGCTGAGCGAGATGGCGCCGATCGCCTCCATCGTGAGGCTCAGCTTGGCGCCGAACCCACCGCCCACGTACTCCGCGACGACCTCGACCTCGGCGGCGTCGAGCCCGAAGTGGCGGGCGATCTCGGCGCGCATGACGTCGACGCCCTGGGTGCTGAGCCACACGCGCAGGTGCTGCGGGTCGCTCCAGTCGGCGACGCACGCGTGCGGCTCGAAGGCGGTGTGCACCTGCACGCCGGTGCGCAGCTCGAGCTCGACGAGGCCGGCCGGACCGGGGCCGTCGACCCCCGAAGGCGCTGCGGGTCCGGCTGACGTGGTGGTGCTGCTCGACCGCGCCGACGCGATGCGCCGCTTGGCCAGGGTGCCGAGCACCGGCGTACGCGCTGGGCCGTGACGGTTGCCGTCCCACGGCGCGGGCATCGACCCGCCCTCGCCGGCGCTCGGGGCCGACTTGCGGTCGGCGCGCGTCGCGTAGACCTGCGGGGCGCCGGGACGCACCGCCTCGTCGGGATCGACGACGAACGGCTGTGGCGTCATCCTGACGTCGAGCTCGCGGGCGAGCCGACGCGCCTCGGCCGGCGACTCCGCCGCGACGACCGCGATGGGCTGCCCGGCCCACCGCACGCGCCGGTCGCCCGGGCCCTCCTGGGCCAGCAGGTCGACTCCGACGACGCCCGGCGGGAAGGTGATCGGCCCGACGATGCCCGCGGCGACGTCGGAGCGACGGAACGCGGCGTGCAGCATCCCGGGCAGGCTGACGTCGGTGGTGTAGACGGCCGAGCCGGTGACCTTCGCCGGAGCGTCGACGCGCTCGACGGTGCCTGCGCCGTCGTGCTCGCCCCGACAGGCTGCCGCCACGGCGCGGAAGATCCCCTCGTAGGCGCCGCACCGACAGAGGTGCCCCGCGAGCGCTTCCGCGATGGTGGCGCGGTCGGGCTCAGCGGTGCCGTGCTCGGTGCGCCACCGGTCGTGGAAGGCGACCGCGTCGACGATGAATCCCGGTGTGCAGTAGCCGCACTGGAGTCCGTCATGGTGCGCGAACGCGCGCTGCATGGGGTGCAGGTCGTCGCCGTCGGCGATGCCCTCGACCGTCGTGACGGCCGCATCGCGCAGCCGGGTGGCCGGGGTGAGGCACCCGAGCACGGGCTCCCCGTCGACGAGGATCGTGCACGCGCCGCAGACGCCGCTGCCGCACACGAGCTTCGTGCCGGTGAGCCCCAGCCGGTCGCGCACGACCTCGACGGCTGCCTCCGTGCCGTCGACCTCGACGACCCGTGACTCGTCGTTGACCGTGGTGGTGAGCTCCATGAGGCCTCCTCCGGCTGCGTCCCGGCGGAGGGCTCGAGACGGTCCAGTGGCGACGCTACCTCCCGACCCGCACCGGGCGCGATGATGTCGTCGAGGGCTCCGAACGCGTGCCCGGGGAACGAGGAGGCGCGGTCATGCGCATCGCAGTGCTGGGCACGGGTGGGATCGGCGGCTACTTCGGCGGGCGTCTCGCGGCGTCCGGCCACGACGTCACGTTCGTCGCGCGTGGCGCTCACCTCGAGGCGATCCGCGACCGGGGGCTGCAGGTGGCGAGCGTCGCCGGGGACTTCACCGTGCATCCGGCGAGCGCCACGGACGACCCGACGCGTGTGGGCACCGTCGACGCGGTGCTGCTCGCGGTCAAGACGTGGCAGATGGCTCCGGTGCTCGAGACGCTGCCGTCGCTGGTCGGTGCGACCACGGCGGTGGTGACGACGCAGAACGGGGTCGAGGCGCCGGACCAGGTCGCCGCCGTCGTCGGGCGCGGCGCGGTGCTGCCCGGCATCGCCAAGATCTTCGCCTTCATCGACGGCCCCGGACGGATCACCCACGCCGGAGGCCCGGCGTCGCTGGCGTTCGACGAGTGGGAGCCCGACATGGGCGCGACGGGCCGGCCTTCCGAGCGGGTGCAGCGCCTCCGCGAGGCGGTGGCGGCATCGGGTGCCGCGTCACCGGTGCCCGATGACATCTGGGCCGAGCTGTGGTCGAAGATGCTCATGGTCGTGCCGTTCGGCGGCCTGGGCGCTGCCCTCGCAGCCACCCTCGGCCAGCTGCGCGAGGACCCGGACCGGCGGGCGCTGCTCCGCGACGCGATGCGCGAGGTCGAGGCGCTGGCCCGGGCACGCGGCATACGACTCCCGGAGAAGGTGGTCGATGGCACGATGGCGTTCGTCGACGACCAGCCGGCCGACGCCACGACGTCCCTCCAGCGAGACCTGCTCGAGGGCAGGCCGTCGGAGCTCGACGCCTGGACCGGCGCGGTCGTGCGCCTCGCGGCCGAGTCGGGCGTCGACGTGCCGGTGCACCGGCTGCTGCTCGAGGTGCTCCGGAGCCGGCACCCCGACGCGCTGCCCGACTGAGGCCGGACCCGGTCTCAGAGGTCGGGTCGGCAGGCCCCACGTCCGAGGATCGCCAGGCCCCGGCGGTCACCGTCCGCGGGCCCGTCGACGGCCCCACCCGACTCCGACATCAGCTGCGAGCCGTCGGAGACGTGGTTGAGCCCGATGACGTGCCCGATCTCGTGCTCGACCACCGCGCGGGCGGAGTCGCGGCGACCCGCTCGCAGCAGTCCCGTCATCGCGTCACGGTCGAGCCACACCGAGCCGGAGACGTAGACGAGGACGCCGTCCTCGGCGGCCCGCGGCGTGCTGCCTCCGAGACCGATCGTGCTCCCGGCGAGGCGCGGCACCTGCTCGGGCGTCGCGAAGGAGATGTAGACGGGCGCCCACCGGTCGCCGTAGCGGCCGGGCTGGTACGGGTCGCGCTCCGGGGTCGCCGGCTCGTCGGTGAAGCCGTCGTCGACGAACCGGAGGCCGCTCGCCTCCGACATCGTCGCCACGGCCTCGCGCACGAGCGCGTCGCCACCGTCGGGCAGGCCCTCCGTGGCGATCGTGAAGTGGATGGGACGGCACGGGTCGTACGCGACCGGCTCGGTGCCGTCGGCCTGCATCCGCATGAAGGTGTAGCCACCACGGCCGCCCGGGGACGCCGGCGGCGCGCCCAGCGGCGCCTGCGCGGCACCGATGCCCGCCGGCGGCGCGTCGGCGCCCAGCCCGAGGCGGGAGTCGAGTGGCCGCGCCTGCCACAGCCACACCGGCAGCGCCACCACGAGGAGCACCACGGCGGCGAACCCGAGCCATCGCCGGTGGCGTGGTCGGCGGGGGCCCAGCGGACCGCGCGGGGCGTCTGGCCTGCCGCCCTCCGCCCGATGGCGGCCTGGCGGCCGGGCAGCGCGGACGAAGGACCCCTGAACCATGCCCAGCATGCTGCCGTGAACCACCTGTCCTGTCGCCTCGAGACCGGTTCGCCCCCGAGATCCGGCGGCCGGTCGACGACTCGGCCTGTCCCGTACCCACCGGACGCCCACCTCAGGCGCGCACAAGCGCGTGGGCTAGGTTCGGCGCTCGTGAACTGGTTCGAGGCAGTCCATGACCGGGTGGTGCCGGCCACCGGCGACGTCGCGCTCGCGGCGCCCCGCCTCGTCGTCGTGCTCGCCGTCGCGCTCGTGCTCATCGTCGTCGAGCCGCTCTGGCGGATCGTCCGTCTCGCGGTGACCCTCGTGCACGAGCTCGGGCACGCGGTCGTCGGGGTGCTGGTCGGGCGGCAGTTCACCGGATTCGTGCTGCGCGGCGACATGTCGGGTCACGCCGTCACGCGCGGTCCCGTACGCGGCCCCGGCCGGGTCGCGTCGACGTGGGCCGGCTACCCCATGCCCGCGCTGATCGGTGCCGGGATGGTCTGGGCGGCCGGTCGAGGCTGGTCCGCGCCCCTCGTGACCGCAGGTCTCGCCGTGCTGCTCTTCGCCCTGGTGCGGGTGCGCTCGGCACTGACGGTGGTCGTCATGGTCGTGGCCATCGCCGGCTCGGCGGCGCTGTGGTGGTGGCGTGACGACGCCCTGCAGCCGCAGGTGCTCGTCGGCCTCGGCGTCGTGCTCCTCGTGGGCGCCTGGCGTCACCTCGGCGCGGTGCTCAAGGACCGCAGCCGAGGCAGCGACCCGGGCGTCCTCGCCTCGCTGACCCGCCTGCCCCGCCTCGTCTGGAACGGCTCGTTCGTGGTCGTGTGCGGCCTGGCGACGTGGGTCGTCGTCACGGAGATGGTCCACACCCTGGCCTGACCCGTCGGGAACGAGCACTCGACCGAGACCCTCCTCGTCGAGTGCTCACTTCCCGACGGCAGGACGGCTCAGTTGAGACCGAAGGGCGGGAGCGCCGGCGGGGCCACGGCGCCCAGCGTGGCCGCGAACTCGTTCTCGCGCCGCACCAGCTGAAGGCCCAGGCGCAGGCGCGACGCCGTGTCGGTGCACTCGAGGAGGCGCTGCCGGTCGGCCACGTCGAGGCTGACGACGTCAGGCACGGCATACGCGAGCATGCGAGGGTCGGTGGGCAGCTCGGCCGGCTCGGGCTCCTTGCCCAGCGCAGTGCCGAAGGCCGCGAGCTCGGTGCGCAGTGCGGTGGCCAGCGCCTCGAGCCTCGACCCGTCGGCGCCGTCCGCCTCGGTCAGCCAGGTGACGCGGGCCGTCGCGTACGGGGTGCCGGCCGTGGCGTCGACACCGTCGAGGTGGAAGCGGTCGGTGCCCTCGGAGACGATGAAGAAGCGCTCACCCTCCAGGGCGGCCGCCTGGGTGAGCAGCGCACCGCACCCGATGGGGTGCAACGCCCGGACCGCGTCGTCGCCGACCTCGAAACCCTCCCGGATGGCGACGACGCCGAAGACGGGCGGGCGCTCGTCCTGGCCGCCCAGCAGGTCCTGGAGCAGCTGCACGTAGCGCGGCTCGAAGATCTGCAGCGGGAGCTTCGCCCCGGGCATCAGCACCGTGGCCAGCGGGAAGATCGGCAGCGTCGCCATCCGCCCCTCCACTCGCGGGTGGGCCCTCAGGCCCCGCGGGCGGTGTCCTCACGCTCGGACGGGAGGGGCGTCGACGTCGGCGTGGCCATCGCCCGGGTCGGCTCTAGGCCGTCGTCATCGGTCGCGCTGCCGGTCGGACGGGCGTCGTGCTTCGGCGCCTCCGTGGCGCCGGCGCTGCCGACCGCTGCGCCCGTGTTGTGGGCGACCTCCTCGGCGAGCTCCTCGACGTTCTCGATCATGTCGGCGGGGGAGCCGTTGATGGCGGTCGCGAGGCCCAGCGCGAGGCCACGCAGCTCCTGGTCACCCATGCCCAGGCGCACGGCCACGGATGCCGCATTGGCGGGGCGCTGCTCGGGGTCCTTCTCGAGGCACTCGGTGATGAGGTCGCGGAGGTCCTCCGGCACGGTGTCGGGCAGCGGCGGGGGCGGCTCGTTGACATGGCTGAGGGCTGTCGCGATCGGGGTGCCGCGGTCGAAGGGTCGCTGCCCGACGAGCATCTCGTGGGCCACGACACCGAGGGCGTAGAGGTCGCTCGCGCCGGTCGCCGCGTGCCCCAGCGCCTGCTCGGGGCTGATGTAGTTCGGGGTGCCGAGCATCTCGCCGTGCTGCGTGTGGCCGGACGCGTCGAGCGCGCGGGCGATGCCGAAGTCGGTCAGCTTCACCAGCCCGTCCTCGCGGACCATGATGTTCGCCGGCTTGATGTCGCGGTGCACGACCCTGGCCTCGTGCGCGACGCCGAGCGCCAGCGCCGCCTGACCCATGATCGAGCGCACCTCGTGCGGCGGCAGCGGCCCCCGCTTGTTGAGGATCGCCGACAGCGGCTCGCCCTCGACGAGCTCCATGACGAGGAACGCGAGGCCCTCGTCCTCGCCGTAGTCGAAGACGGTCGCGATGTTCGTGTGCATGAGGGCCGCCGAGTGCACGGCCTCGTCGCGGAACCGCAGGGCGAAGAGGCGCTCGTGGTCGGTGTCGGGACGCATGATCTTGACGGCCACGTGCCGCTGGAGCACGTCGTCGGTGCCGCGCCACACGTCGGCCATCCCACCCGAGGCGATGCGGCTCTCGAGGCGGTAGCGGTCGCCGAGGACGAAGCCTTCCTGGAGTCGGTTCATGTCAGGGGGCACCTGGGCCTTTCGGACGGAAGGTGCGCGTCGTGTGACATCTGAGAGGCCTTCGTCAGCGGTCATCGTACGGGACCCGGCGGCTGGATCGAGCATTCGTCGACCAGTCGTGGGAATGGTCTGGGGATCGTTCTGCGTCGTGACCGACCCCCCGGGCCACGGCTCCCGCCTACATACCCCTGTCCCGCGCACACGAACCACCGAGCCCACCTCTTTTCGCACGATTCGACCACCCCCGGGGTGCCCACGGGTGCCCGTGCGGGCCCCGCACCGTGGCCACGCGACGTGGCCCGGCGGCATACGGGAGCCGTATGCCGCCGGGCCGGTGGGGAGGCGTCGTCGCAGGTGGGGGAGCCCGCGGTCTCAGGCGAGTCGTGCGGTCAGGCGCGGCAGGCCGGTGGTGCCGGTCCTGTGGGTCAGGCCGGGCGGGCCGGGCGACGCCGGCTCGCGACGACGAGAGCCACGCCACCGGCGATCACGGCCGCGGTCGCCGCACCGATGCCGATGACCGGCAGGTTCGTCGGCTGGGCGAGCGGGACGGTGATCTTCGGCGCCGCGGGCACGGCTGGAGCGGCCGGGAGGTTGCGCTCGACGGCGTTGACCGAGCCGGGGCCGCCCTTCTTCGGGAAGAGGTGGGCATCACGACACTGGCCGATCGTCCCACCGCCCATGTAGAGGCAGTTCGACGGAGGCGACGGCACGGGCTCGGGGCCCGGCTCGATGGGGCTCTGCGCGAGCGCCGGGCCGGCGAGAGCCAGCGAGAGCACCGCGGAGGCACCGAGCGCGGCCGCGGAACGGCGACCCCGGCCCGAGGTGGTGATGGAGGACGAACTGGACATGTGGCGCTCCCTTCTGGGAGGAGAGTGGTCCCGCACCGGTCGCGCCTGACCGTGATCCCATCCCCCTGGTGCCGCGCCCTCAGGAAGGTCCTTCGGGTTCCGGCCGGTGGTGATCGAAGCGGGTGACAGGCAGAGGCCCCGGTGCACGGTGCAGATACCGGTTCGCTTGCTCCACAGCCGAACTCGCGGGCTTTCCCGTAGGACAACCCCGACCAACGCGGAGGATGCGGGCCGCGCCGCGCTGCGGTCGTCAACGTCCCGACTCGCGAAAGGGCCCCGACCTTGTAGGTCGGGGCCCTCTTCTTCACGCGTGCGCGAGGGGGGAGCCGTCGCCTCCGCTTCGCTCCGGCTCCTCCCAAATCCGCCTGTTCCATACGCGTGAGGGAGAGGGCCCCACACGCGAAGAGGGCCCCGACCTTGTAGGTCGGGGCCCTCTTCCTCACGCGTGCGCGAGGGGGGATTTGAACCCCCACGCCCTTTCGGACACTGGCACCTGAAGCCAGCGCGTCTGCCGTTCCGCCACTCGCGCGTGACAAGGAGACAGTGTGGTGCATCCCCCACCAGATCGCCAAACCGGGACACGCGACGTCCCGCCAGGCGTACCCACCGAGCCGGTCAGCGGCCCCCGTGCGGCTCCCCGAGGCGGTAGTCGGGCTGCGTGAAACCCCCGCCGAGCAGGCCCGATCGAGACTCGGGCCCGGTGCCGTCTGCCGCGGCCCCTCGGGCGTACGCCTCGGCGTCGTCCTGCGGGTCGAAGCCGATCGCCAGCCCCTGCGAGAGGTCGACGAGCCGGTGCGTGTTGCGAGAGACACCCCAGACGACGCGGTGGCCGGTCGCGTCGGTCGTGAGCACGGCGAGCACCAGGCGGGTCATGTCGTCGGGCGAGAGCCAGCAGCACCGCGACGGCTGCCCGTGCGCGGCGTCGGCGAAGGTCATGATGCGAGCGCTCACGACGGTGATGCCGAACCGGGCGGCATACAGGGCGCCGAGCGCCTCGAGGGTCGCCTTGGTCACGCCGTAGTACGTGTCGGGCGCCGGGAGCGGCATCCCGTCGCGCAGCGCCGGCGAGTCGACGGGCACGAAGCCGGCCGCGTGCACCGAGCTGGCGAGCAGCAGGCGTGGCACCCCGGCGAGACGCACGGCCTCGCACACCGCGCGCGTGCCGTCGACGTTGACCGCGAGCAGGTCGGCCCACGACTGCTCGTCGGAGAAGGCGCCGAGGTGCACGACGAGGTCGGCGCCGGCGAACGCCTCGGCCTGGGCGCCGATGTCACGCAGGTCGCACGAGACGACGCGCTCGACCGCCATGTCGACGTCTGGCACCGGTACGCCCGCAGCCTCGCAGAGCACGAGCCGGTGTCCGGCAGCGCGCAGCCGCGGCCGGACGGCCGTCGCGATGCGCCCGGCCGCCCCGGTCAGCGCGAGAAGGGCCACGCGGACGGCATACCCGCTCGGGACGGCTGGTCGGCCGAGGAGGTCAGAGGCCGTCGACGACGACGGCGGCCATCTCCATGCACGCGTCGTGCGTCTTCTTGTTGATCTTCAGCGGGTCGAGGTGCAGGCCCGGCGCGAGCATCGGGTCGTAGGGGATGTCGACGACCGCGCGCACCCACTGCTCGAAGTGCTCGCGCGTGTGCACGCCGGCGCCGATGTCGTTGCCCTTGGCCGAGGTGTGCGAGATGACGCAGACGGCGTTGCGCACGAGGTCGCCCCGGCCCATCGCCACGAGCGCGTCGAGGTTCTTCGCCGCGACGACCGAGGTGTCGTCCTTGAGGGACGTCGCGAAGACGAGCATGTCGGCGCGGGCCGCGGCCGCCAGCCAGTTCGGCGAGAGGCGGTTGTTGCCGGTGTCGACGACGATCATCCGGTAGAAGCGCGACAGCTGCGTGTGGAGGTCCTCGAACTCCTGCTCGCCGATGATGCGCATCGCCTCGTCGTCGTCGGCGGAGGCCAGGACGTCGAACGACAGACCCCGCTGCTCGCGCACCCAGTGCTCGAGCTCGGACGTGCCGGCGTTGGGGTCGTTGGCGATCGTCGGCAGGGCGCCGAGCAGGTCGACGACGGTGCGGTGGTGGCTCTGCGACGGCGCACGCATGCCGAGCGTGCCCTCGGTCTCGTTGTTGTCCCACGCGAGCACCGAGCCCGAGCGGTAGCGGCCGAGGTAGCTCGCGAGCATCAGGGTGACGAGCGTCTTGCCGCCGCCGCCCTTGGTGTTGATGACCATGATCGTCTTGCGGCCGTTGAGCGGCCGGGCGATGCGGTCGATGCGGTCGCGCTCGAGCAGCTCCTTGGTGCTGGGGCCGAGGCCGAAGGCCTTGCGCAGGCCCGAGTTGGCCTTGACCTTCTGACGCTCACCCTTCGAGCGGGCCGTGATGAGGTCCTCGGCGCTCGGGCGGTCGGAGTTGCCCTCGCGGGCGGCGGGGGTGAGGTCGTATGCCGTGTCGGCGCTCGTGTAGCCCTCGGCCGCTGCGGCGGCCACGTCGGGGTCGACGGCCGGCCGGGCGGCATACGCCTGCTGGGCTGCGCTGTGGTCGGTGCCGTAGTGGGCGGACGACGCGGCGGCGGTGTCGCTCGTGGAGCTCGTGGGGGTGGGGGCGCCGGACCCGGCGGGCGTCCAGCCGGAGTACTCCTCCTGCGACGCGGCGGCGGTGTCGGCGTTGTGCTGGAGGGTCGACCAGTGGTCGGTGCTCTGGCCGGTCTCGCTCGTGCCCGGGTCGGACGGCTGCCAGTCCCAGGCGGACGTGGACGAGCCGTTGTGGTCGTGGCCGTTGGCGGACTCGGTCGAGGTGTGGTCGCTGCCGTACTCGCCGCCGTACTCGTAGGAGTCGGTCCAGCTGTTCGTCGAGGCGACCTCAGCCGTGTCGGGGCCGCCGACGGCCGGCTGCTGACCGGTGTCACCCGGTTGCCACGACGTGTCCTCCCACGTCGAGCTCCACGGGTCGGCCGGGGTCTCGTCCTCGTGGTCGTCCGCACCTGCGGTGGGGATCGGAAGGGTGAAGCCACCCGGGATGGAGTTGTTGGCAGAGAAGCCGGGGATGCCCTGACCCTCGGTGGTTCCGGTCTCGTCCTTGCTCATCGAGCGCTCCTTGCTGGCCTTCCACGTGCGGGGACCCGCCGCGGGACCCCGTGAGATCGTCCCATGCTTCCGTCACACATCAAACCTGCCGACCAGCGGCGCGGCGCGGCGCGAAGGGCTCGTGAAGGGCTCGAGATGGACTCTGGAACGGACTCCCGACGGGCCGTGCGGGCCCGTCGGTTGGGGGCAGGAGGGGCTTACCCGGTTACGATGAAGCGCCCGGCCGGAGCGCTCACCTGAAGGAGGAGACGGCGTGGGAATCATCAACCGTGTCGAGCACGGTCTCGCCAAGGCTGTCCACGGTGCCTTCGCCAAGGCCTTCAAGTCCGAGGTCCAGCCCGTCGAGATCGCCTCGGCGATCCGCCGTGCCATGGACGACCGGGCGGCCCTGCTCGGCCACGGCCGCGCCATGGTGCCCAACCTCTACACGATCGAGCTGAGCCAGACCGACTACGAGCGGCTCGGTGACTACGAGGACGACCTGTCCGACGACCTCGTCGCCGCGGCGCAGGAGCACGCCGACTCGCAGGGCTACCAGCCCGGAGGCCCGCTCGAGGTGCAGCTCGTCGAGGGCGAGGGCCTCGAGACCGGCGTCTTCCGGGTGCGTCCCGCGACCGCGAAGCAGGTCGGCCGTGAGCCCGCCGCGTCTGCGGGCGCTGCGCCCCGCCCGCACACCTCCGACGGCACTGTCATCGACGAGGCGCCGGCCCACCGGCCGACGCCGCGGTCCAACCCGTCGGCGCGCCCGTGGCTCGACATCGGCGGCGACCGCTACCCGCTGCTCGGCAGCCTCACGACCATCGGTCGCGACGAGACCGCCGACATCGTCATCGACGACCCCGGGGTGTCGCGCCGGCACAGCGAGATCCGGGTGACGACCGACGGACCGCACCTGGTCACCTCGATCCGCGACCTCAACTCGACCAACGGCACCTTCGTCAACGGCGAGCGCATCTCGACGCAGCGACTCCAGGACGGCGACCGCCTCACGATCGGGCGCACGTCCGCCACCTTCCGAGCCGGGCGCCGGTGACGCATGAGTGAACTCACCCTGACCCTGCTGCGGCTGGGTCTGCTCGCGCTGCTGTGGATCTTCATCTTCAGCGTCGTGGGCGTGCTCCGGACCGACATCTACGGCACTGCCGTCAGCCGTCGCGGTCGACGCAAGGCGCGCAAGGAGGCCGAGCAGCAGAGCCGTCAGCGCCCCCCGGCACGTGCCGCGGCGCCGGCCGCCGCGGGCGCCGGTGTCGCCGCCCCCGCACCGTCGACCGAGCCGGCCGGCGGGTCGGGCTGGCGTGGCCGCGGCCGCTCCAAGGGGCCCGCGACGACCCTCGTCGTCACCGAGGGCCCGCTCACCGGCACGTCGCTGCCGCTGCGCAGCGGTGGCATCCTCATCGGACGCAACCCCGAGTGCGCGCTCGTGCTCGACGACGACTACGCGTCCGGCCGGCACTGCCGCATCTATCCCGACCCCTCGGGGCGCGACGGCTGGGTCGTCGAGGACCTCGGTTCCACCAACGGCACCTTCATCGGACGCGACCGCCTGACCGGCACCCGTCCCGTGGAGGTGGGCACCAGCCTGCGGATCGGCAAGACCGTCCTCGAACTGCGAGGCTGACCCGATGGCCATCGCCCTGCGCTACGCCGCGCGCTCAGACCTCGGGCTGGGACCCAAGTCCCGCAACGAGGACTCCGGGTATGCCGGCCCCAACCTGCTCGTCCTCGCGGACGGCATGGGTGGGCACGCCGCGGGCGACGTCGCCAGCTCGATGATCGTCGGCGAGCTCGCGCCGCTCGACGAGGAGGACGTGACCGCCGACCAGGCGATCCCGCTGCTCGAGGAGGCGCTGCACTCGGCCAACGCGAAGCTGACCAAGGCGATGCGCGAGAACACCGACCTCGCCGGCATGGGCAGCACGACGATCGTCATGCTGCGCACCGGCAACAAGCTCGCCATGGCGCACATCGGCGACTCCCGCGCCTTCATGCTGCGCGGCGACACGTTCTCGCAGATCACCAAGGACCACTCGTTCGTCCAGCAGCTCATCGACGAGGGTCGCATCAGCAAGGACGAGGCCGGCCACCACCCGCAGCGCTCGGTCGTGACCCGCGTCATGACCGGCCAGCCCGACGACGAGCCCGACACGTCCCTGCGCGAGGCGAAGATCGGCGACCGCTTCCTCATGTGCTCCGACGGGCTGTCCGACTTCGTCGGCGCCGACGTCATCGAGGAGATCCTCCGCGAGGCGCGTACGCCCGACGAGGCGGCCGACCGCTGCATCGAGGTCGCGCTCAAGGCGAGCACCCGCGACAACGTCACCGTGATCGTCGCCGAGGTGGTCGACGCCGACGGCGACGACCTGCCGACCACCGTGCCGCAGGTCGTCGGCGCCGCGGGCAAGCGCATGCGCAACAAGACGCGTGCCATCCCGACGAGCCCGGCCGAGAAGGCGGCGGCCCTCTCGCGTGAGGCCACCGGACGGCCGCACCCCGACGACGACGGCCTCGAGCTGGCCGAGGACAAGTCCCGGTCGAAGCGATCCAAGGTCGTGCGCCGCACCATCGGCCTCGTGCTCGTGCTCGCCGTGCTCGCCGGGGGCGGGTATGCCGCGTGGGCCTGGTCGCAGAAGCAGTACTACGTCGCCGCCGACGCCGGCCACGTCGCGATCTTCCAGGGGGTCTCGCAGGACCTCGGCCCGATCCGCCTCTCGCACGTGCAGTCGCAGTCCGACGTGCTCGTGTCCGACCTGCCCACCGACGTGCAGGGCTCCGTCGGCAACACGATCACGGCGCGCGACCTCGCCGACGCCGAGCTCAAGGTCGCCGCCCTGCGCACCGAGGCCCAGCGCTGCCAGCAGATCGCAGCGGCCGGCACCCCCTGTGGCACGAGCCCGGCCCCGACGCCGACCACGCCGCTGCCCACCACCCCGGCCACGCCGACGACCCCCGCACCCACGTCGCCCGTGCCGGCGACGCCTAACCCGTCCGTCTCGACGCCGCCGGCCGTCGCTGCCGCGTTCTCGGGGGTGGGCGCGTGACGACGACCGTCGAGCCGCTCACCCCGCGCACCCGCCGCGGCGCCGAGCTCGTCCTGCTGCTGCTCGCGGTGGGCATCGTGCTGCTGGCGTGGGTCACCACCGACCTCAACCGCAACGGCACCGTGCCGGCCAACATCATCCCGGTCGCCGGCGGCTTCATGGTGCTCGTCCTCGCCGTGCACCTCGTGCTGCGCTGGAAGGCCGCGTACGCCGACCCGGTGCTCCTGCCGATCACCACCGTGCTCAACGGTCTCGGGCTCGTCATGATCCACCGGCTCGACCTCGCTCGCGGCAAGCTCGGCAGCGACGGCGACGCGTACCGCCAGATCATCTGGACGACGCTCGCGGTGGCCCTCGCCGTCGGCGTGCTGTTCCTGCTGCGCGACCACCGGCTGCTCCGCCGCTACACCTACGTGACGATGGCGGCCGGCTTCGTGCTGCTGCTGATGCCGCTGCTGCCCGGTCTGGGGCGCACCATCAACGGGTCGCAGATCTGGATCTCCATCGGGCCGCTCAACTTCCAGCCGGGCGAGTTCGCGAAGATCGCGCTGGCCGTCTTCTTCGCCGGCTACCTCGTGCAGACGCGCGACGTGCTCTCGCTCGCGGGCAAGAAGGTGCTCGGCTTCACCTTCCCCCGCGGTCGCGACCTCGGCCCGATCCTCGTGGCGTGGGTGCTCGCGCTGCTCATCCTGGTCTTCCAGAAGGACCTCGGTTCGGCACTGCTCTTCTTCGGCCTCTTCGTCGCGATGCTCTACGTCGCGACCGAGAGGGTGTCGTGGATCGCCATCGGGCTGCTGCTCTTCGCCGCGGCGGTCGCCTTCGCGCTGTCGGCCTTCACGCACTTCCAGAAGCGCGTCGACCTGTGGCTCGACCCGTTCTCGCAGGACAACCTCGAGCGGTCCAACCAGCTGGCCAACGGGCTGTGGGGGATGGCCTCGGGCGGACTCACGGGCACGGGTCTGGGCGCCGGCCGGCCCTACCTCACGTCCTTCGCCGAGAGCGACTTCATCTTCCCGGCGCTCGGCGAGGAGCTCGGCCTCTTCGGCGCCGTCGCGATCATCGTGCTCTACCTGCTCTTCTGCGAGCGCGGCATCCGCACGGCTCTCGGCGTGCGTGACGGCTTCGGCAAGCTCCTCGCGATCGGCCTCTCCTTCTCGGTCGCCTTCCAGCTGTTCATCGTCATCGGCGGCGTCACCCGGGTGATCCCGCTGACCGGTCTCACGACGCCCTTCATGTCGCTGGGTGGCTCGTCGCTCCTCGCGAACTGGGTGATCATGGCGCTGCTGCTGCGCATCTCCGACCAGGCGCGTCGCCCGATGCCCGAGATGCCGGTGGGCGTCGCGGTCGACGACCCGTCGCCGGCCGAGGCCACCCAGGTGGTGAAGCTGCCGTGAACACCCCGATCCGCCGCCTGTCCGTCGTCATCGCCTGCCTCTTCACGGCGCTGCTCGTCGCCTCGACGATCGTGCAGTTCACGCAGGCCAAGTCGCTGAACGCCATGGCGACCAACAAGCGCACCCTGCTCGACAGCTACTCGCGCGAGCGCGGCTCGATCATCGCCGGGGGCCAGGCCATCGCGAAGTCGGTGCCGGTCGAGGACCAGTACCGCTTCCTGCGCACCTACTCGCAGGGCGACCTCTACGCCCAGCTGACCGGCTTCTACTCGTATGCCGTCGGCGCCCCCTACGGTCTCGAGCACGCGTCCGACGACCTCCTCTCCGGCGACGCCGACACCCTCTTCGTGCGCCGCGTCACCGACCTCATCACCGGGCGCAAGACCTCCGGCGCCACCATCGAGCTGACGATCGACCCGAAGGCGCAGGCGGCGGCCGACAAGGCCCTCGGCGACAACAAGGGCGCGGTCGTGGCGCTCGACCCGAAGACCGGCGCGATCCTCGCGATGGTCAGCCACCCCACCTACGACCCCAACCCGCTCTCGAGCCACGACCTGTCCAAGGCGGCGAAGGCGTGGCAGACGCTCTCGACCGACAAGGACAAGGCGTACCTCAACCGGGCCATCAGCGGCGTCTACCCCCCCGGCTCGACGTTCAAGGTCGTCACCGCCGCGGCGGCGCTCGAGAACGGCGTCGTCACCGACGAGAACTCCTCGGTGCCGGGGCCGCCCGAGCTCGACCTGCCGCTGACGAAGACCCCGCTGCCCAACGAGAACGGCCGCGCGTGCGGTCCGAACGACAAGACGACGCTGATCCACGCGCTCGAGATCTCGTGCAACACCGCGTTCGGCTCGCTCGGCCTCGAGCTGGGCGGCGAGAAGCTGCGGGCCCAGGCCGCCAAGTTCGGCTTCGGCGACTCGCTGCAGGTGCCGATGCGCGTCGCGACCAGCTCGGTCCCCGCCGACCTCAACGCGCCGCAGGCCGCGCAGAGCGCGATCGGCCAGTTCGAGGTGCGCACCACCCCGCTGCAGATGGCGATGGTGGCGGCCGGCATCGCCAACGGCGGCCGCGTCATGACGCCCTATCTCATCGACTCGGTGCGCAGCGCCAACCTCGACATCATCGAGTCGACGCCCGACCCCGTCGAGCTGTCGCAGGCCGTGTCCGAGCAGACCGCGTCGACGCTGACCAAGATGATGGTCTCGGTGGTGCAGAACGGCAGCGGCGCCCGCGCCAAGATCGACGGCGTCGAGGTGGCCGGCAAGACCGGCACCGCCCAGCACGACCTCGACAAGCCCCCGCACGCCTGGTTCATCTCCTTCGCCCCCGCCACCGACCCGAAGATCGCCGTCGCGGTGGTCGTCGAGGACGGCGGCGTCAAGGGCAGCGAGGTCGGCGGCGGCCGTGTGGCCGCCCCCATCGCCCGCGACGTCATGGAGGCGGTGCTGAACCGATGACCGACCGACCCGACCAGCGCGAGCAGCCACCTGCGGGCGCCCGACGAGCGGACCACGATGACCCAGCACCCGGACGAGCACTTCACGAACGAGCAGAGGCGAACGACGTGACCACCGCAGCCCGCGTCCTCGGGGGACGCTACGAGGTCGGCGAGCTCATCGGACGAGGCGGCATGGCCGACGTGCACCTCGGCCACGACACGCGGCTCGGCCGCCAGGTCGCCATCAAGATGCTGCGCTCCGACCTCGCGCGCGACGCCAACTTCCTCATGCGCTTCCGCCGCGAGGCGCAGTCGGCCGCGGGACTCAACCACCCGGCCATCGTCGCGATCTTCGACTCCGGCGAGGACGAGGGCGTGGCCGACGGGCCGCACGGCACGCGTACGACCCTCCCGTACATCGTCATGGAGTACGTCGACGGGCACACCCTGCGCCAGCGGCTGACCGACCACCAGCAGCTCGACCCGGCCGAGGCGATCCGCGTCACCGAGGGCATCCTCGACGCGCTGGCCTACAGCCACCGGATGGGCATCGTCCACCGCGACATCAAGCCCGCCAACGTCATGATCACGAGCACCGGTCACGTGAAGGTGATGGACTTCGGCATCGCCCGGGCCATCGCCGACACCGCCGCCACGATGACGCAGACCCAGTCGGTCGTCGGCACGGCGCAGTACCTCTCGCCCGAGCAGGCCCAGGGCCAGACCGTCGACGAGCGCTCCGACCTCTACTCGACCGGCTGCCTCCTCTTCGAGCTGCTCGCCGGTCGTCCGCCCTTCGTCGGCGACTCGCCGGTCGCGATCGCCTACCAGCACGTCGGCGAGCTGCCGCAGCCGCCGAGCGTGTGGAACGACGCGGTCGGCGGCGACCTCGACGCCGTCACCCTGCACGCCCTCGCCAAGGACCGCGAGGCCCGCTACCAGGACGCGACGGCGTTCCGTGACGACCTCGAGAACGTCCGGCTCGGTCGCCAGATCAGCGCCGCCGCCCTCGGCACCGCGGCCGCCGTCGGCGCTGCCGCGACCCAGACGCTCCCGCAGGCGTATGCCGCCGCGGGCGCGCCGACGGCCGTGCAGCCCCCGGTCGGCGCGCGCCGCGACCGCTACCAGAACACCGCCGGCCTGCCCGCGGTCGGTCACGACGAGATCGACGGCGCGGAACGCAAGAGCGGTCGCGGCAAGGCCGCGTTCATCACCCTGCTCGTCATCGCCCTGCTCGCCCTCGTGGGCTGGGGTGCGGTCACGTGGTTCGGCAACCAGGCGCCCACGACGGTGCCGACCGTGGCCGTGCCCACGCTCGAGGGCATGAAGGAGGACGCCGCCGCCCGCACGCTGGCGACCAACAACCTGCGCGGCCAGAAGAGCTCGGCCCCGAGCACGACCGTGCCCGAGGGCGAGGTCGTCAGCCAGGACCCCAGCGCCGGCACGAGGGTGCAGACCCAGACCACGGTCAAGTACGTCGTGTCCTCCGGTCCCGACACCCTGACGGTGCCCGACGTCACGGGGATGGACAAGGACGAGGCGCGGTCAGAGCTCGAGAAGGCGGGCTTCGCCGTCGCGGGCTTCACCCAGGAGAACACGCCCGACCAGGACAAGGACAAGGTCACCAAGACCGAGCCCGCTGCGCGGGCCGTCGTCTCGAAGGACACGAAGATCCGGATCTTCTACGCGACCGGCAACGTCAAGGTGCCCGACGACCTCGTCGGCAAGGACTGGGCGCTGGCGGCCGTCGCGCTGCAGAACGCCGGCCTCGACCCGCGCAAGCAGTCGGTCGACTCGGAGAAGAACCCCGACGAGGTGCTGGCGGTCGACAAGGCCGGTGACGTGGTCAAGCGCGGCACGACGATCGTCGTCAAGGTGGCCAAGACACCGAACGCGACGGTGACCATCACACCGACCCCGCCGCCCACGACGACCACCAACCCGCCGACGACGCCCCCGCCGACGACCCTCACCCTGCCCTGACCTCTCTGTCGGGTGCCCACTCTCCGCCGTCGGAGAGTGGGCACTCGACGTGAGGGGGTCGCCGACGGTGGCGGGGCCCGTCAGACGGCGGCGGTGACGAGGGGGCTCAGCCCGGCCGAACGCTCGACCGCGCCGGGGTCGCCGCACATCGCCAGGAAGTTGGCCAGCATGCGGTGGCCACCCTCGGTGAGCACGCTCTCGGGATGGAACTGAACGCCGTGCAGCGGCAGGTCGCGGTGGCGTACGGCCATGACGAGGCCGGAGTCGGTGTGCCCCGTCGCGACGAGCTCGGCCGGCAGCGTGGCCGGGTCGATCGTCAGCGAGTGGTAGCGCGTCGCGGTGAACGGGTCGGGCAGACCCTCGAGGACGCCGGTGCCGTCGTGGTGCACGAGCGACGTCTTGCCGTGGAGCAGCTCGGGCGCGCGCCCGACCGTCGCCCCCGCGACGACGCCGAGCGCCTGGTGTCCGAGGCACACCCCGAACATCGGCTTCGCGATGCGCGCGCACTCGCGGATGATCTCCATCGAGACCCCCGCCCCCTCGGGCGTGCCGGGGCCGGGCGAGACGAGCACCCCGTCGTATGCCGCCGCCTCGCTCGCCTCGACGGCGTCGTTGCGCACGACCGTGCACTCGGCGCCGAGCTGCTCGAGGTAGCCGACGATCGTGTAGACGAAGCTGTCGTAGTTGTCGACGACGAGGATGCGGGCTGGGCTGGTCATGCGGTGTCTCTCAGACAGGGCTCGGGGGCGGGTCAGCGGATCGGCGAGGCGTACTGGAAGTCCACCGAGCCCGAGTATGCCGGGAACTCGATCGAGCTGTGCGTGTGCACCCCGTAGCCGAGACCGACCGCGTCGACGTACTGCTTGTAGATGGTGACCGACGGGTCGGCGTCGAGTCCGCGCTGCAGCCGGTCGACGTCACCGATGGCGGTGATGCGATAGGGCGGGGCATAGACGCGGCCCTGGAGGATGAGCGTGTTGCCGACGCAGCGCACGGCGCTCGTCGAGATGACCCGCTGGTCCTGGATCATCATCGCCTCGGCGCCCGACGACCAGAGCGCGTTGACGACGGCCTGGACGTCCTGCTGGTGCACGACGATGTCGTCGGCCGTGAAGCCGTCGGGCAGGGAGTCGGCCGTGCGGTGGGCGTCGTCGAGGGTGACCTCGATAGCGGCGCCCCTGACCTTGGTCGTCGCAGCAGTGCCGGCCAGCTCGTCGGCGGCCCGGTTGAGGGTGGAGATGTGGTCGTCGGCGGGCGCGTTGGTCTTGGCGAGCGCGTTGACCTCACGCTGCAGCTCGTCGAGGAGGGTCGACTTCTCCTGGACCCGGACCGTGCCCTCCTTGATGAGCTGCGGCAGGTCGCGGTCGGCGCGCAGGTCACGGCCCTGCGCGGCCTGGAAGCTCATCGCGAACATCAGGCCGGCGGCCGCGGTGACGACCGGCACGAGCACGCCCCACGTGAGGCGCCGGCGGACCTTCGGTGCCGGCGCGGGCTCGGCGGGCGCAGCGGGCTCGGCGGGCGCAGCGGGCTCGACGATCGGCGCACCATCGGGAGGCTCGGGTGCCTCGGGACGGTCGGCGTCGTTCATGTCGGGTCCTCGCTCGCGCGGACGGTCCGCGCCGCCACCATTGTGCCTCCTGCGACGGGCCGGTCGAGCGGAGGTTCCGTGCGCGGGGACGCGGGGCACCTCATTGGTTACCCTTGGCTCAACTCAGACCAAGGAGAAGTGCTGTGCCCGAGTCCAAAGGCCGCGACCACAAGGCGGCGGCATACGTCCCGCCCCGCACCAGCAAGGCCGCCGAGCCCAACCCCACCTGGTGGGCCCCCGTCTTCATCACGCTGCTCGTCCTCGGGCTGCTGTGGATCGTCGTGTACTACGTGACGGAGTACAAGTTCCCGATCGGGTCCATCGGCGTGTGGAACCTCGGCGTGGGCTTCGTGCTGCTCATGGCGGGTTTCATCATGACGATGCGGTGGCGGTGAGGGCTCGATCGGCATCCACACCTGCCCACAGCCTTCCCGGCGCCGGCTGTCCACACCTGTGGACGGCCGGCGTCGTTCTTTTTCCTCCACAGCTGTGGACAACCCCCGTGCACAAGTCCGCGCGCACGGCCCGCCGGCTGTCCACAGAGTTTTCCCCAGCTGGGGATGAATGACACGCGTGTAACTACATCCACAGGCTTTTCCACAGCCGGTGGACAACTCGCTGTGGGCGGATGCAGAAAGCGCCCCCGAGCGTCGGCTCGGGGGCGCTTCACGGGACGAGACGGAGTCATCCGGACGTCAGCTCGCGGATGTCGACCGGGACGGTGAGGTACTTCGCGACGGCGAGGCCGACCACGACGGCGAGCACGGCGAGCAGGGCCACCCACACGAGGCGGCGCACGCCTTGCTTGCGGAACGCGACGATGACGCCGGCGCAGGCGAGGCCGGTGACGAGGCCGCCGAGGTGGGCCTGCCAGGAGATGCCGGGATAGAGGAAGCCGAACGCCGCGTTGATCGCGATGGTCGCGTACATCGCGGTGGACGAGCGGCCCAGGTGGCGGTTCAGCACCAGCAGCGCGCCGAACAGGCCGAAGATCGCGCCGGACGCCCCGACGACGGCGCCGAACCACGCGCCCCGTCCGCCGGCCGCGATGTCGGCGACGGTGGGCGTGCCCGCGAGCAGGGTCACGGCGACCTGACCGCCGATGCCGCTGATGAGGTATAGCGCTGCGAACCGGGCGCGGCCGAGCATCGGCTCGAGGTACTGCCCCAGCGACCACAGCGCGAACATGTTGAGCAGGATGTGGAAGATCGTCTGCGGCGAGTGCAGGAACGCGGCGGTGACGAACCGCCACGGCTCGCTCCACCCGAGGAAGGGCGCGAAGGCGAAGTCCAGGGTGACGGAGTCACTGGCGCGCTGCGCGAGGTAGGCGACGGCGCAGATCCCGATGATGGCGTAGGTGACGACGGGGGTGCCGTCGGTCGCTCGGCCACCGAAGACCGTGCGCGCGTCGGGCGTGGAACGGGCGGCGTCGCGTACGCAGTCGACGCACTGGATGCCGACGGCGGCGGGCCGCTGGCACTCGGGGCACGCGGGCCGCCCGCAGCGCTGGCAGCGGACGTAGGCCTCGCGGTCGGGGTGGCGCGGGCACACGGACGGACCGGCGGCCGGCTGCGGCACGCCGGGGCGCACCGGTGGCTGGCCGGCCGGGCCGGGCGGGCCGTACTGGCTCGGCTCGCCCGACGGCTGGGCCGGCGGGACACTGCTCGGGTCGTCGGACAACTCGATCTCCCTGCCGGTCTCGTCCGTGTCGGTTCGCGTCGGCTGCGTCAGTCGCTGATGGTGACCGAGTTGATGACGACGTCCTCGAGCGGCTTGTCGTTGGCGCCGGTCGGGACGGTGCCGATCTTGTCGACGACGTCGCGCGAGGACTGGTCGGCCACCTCGCCGAAGATGGTGTGCTTGCCCTGGAGCCAGGTGGTCGGAGCGGTCGTGATGAAGAACTGGGAACCGTTGGTGCCCTTGCCCATGCGCTTGCCGGCGTTGGCCATGGCGAGGATGTAGGGCTTGGTGAAGTCCTTGTCGGGGCTGATCTCGTCGTCGAACGTGAAGCCCGGGCCGCCGAAGCCCTGACCGATCGGGCAGCCGCCCTGGATCATGAAGTTCGGGATGATGCGGTGGAAGATCAGGCCGTCGTAGAACGGCGTCGGGTTGGTGCGACCCGCCTCGTCCTTGTACTCCTTCTCGCCCTTGGCGAGGCCGACGAAGTTCTCCACCGTCTTCGGGGCCTGGTGCTCGAAGAGGTCGACGACGATGTCGCCGTGGTTCGTGTGCAGGGTTGCCTTCATGGGCCCAATCCTCGCATGACCGCGCACGTATGCCGTGCCGCCGGCCGCCCGCTCCCGGGTACGGGCATCTGCGAAATGCGGAACGGCACGGCTGGACCCGCCGTTGCCCAAGGAGAAGGATCGTTCCCATCCCCACCGGGGACGCGACCCGATAGCCGCCGGTGAACACCGGCGCAGGACGGAGTGCCGATGTCGTTTCTGGACAAGCTGAAGAAGAAGGCCGAGGAGCTCGACCTCGAGACCAAGGCCAAGCACCTGCAGGAGCAGGCCGCCGCGGCCGCGAAGCAGGCGCGCGAGAAGGCGGGTGACTACGCCGCCCAGAACCGCGAGAAGATCGACGGCTACGTGGAGACGGCCGCGTCGAAGATCGACGAGAAGACCGAGGGCAAGTACGCCGACAAGGTCGCCAAGGTCAAGGAGCAGGTCGGCCACGGTGTCGACAAGGTCGCCGAGGGCCACACGTCCGGGCCGACCACCGCCACGGGCGCCGCGGCGGCTGCCGGCGCGACGGACGTGACCGGCGGTGACCCCTACCCGGTCGACCCGGAGTCCCCGACCGCGGACCCGGCTGCCGGTCAGGGCGATCCGGGCCTGGACACTCCTGTGGACAGCGGGTTCGGGGCGGCCGCGGGCGACGTGCCGGCACCCACCCGCGAGTCGCTCGAGGACACGACGCTCGAGGACACCGTGCTGGGTCTCGACCACCCGCCGACCGTTCCCGGGCACCACGGGCAGGATCCCCTCAAGGGACACGACGCACCCGGCCCCGAGCAGGCGACGCCCACGACGGACGGTCGTGCGGAGCGTCCCTGAAGTTGGCAGGATGGGTAAGGACGAGTGGACCTAGGAGGACGAATGTTCCGAACCAAGCAGTCCCGCACGGAGGCTGCCGTCGACCAGGCGCGCGCCACGGCAGCCGACCTCGGCTCGGCCGCGAGTGATCGCCTGGACGCGCTGAAGCACAACGCCGCCGCTTCGGCGAGCGAGGCTTCCGCAGCAGCGAGGGAGGCCGCACTCGTGCGGGCGCACTCGGCTCGCGAGGCCGCCGCACCGGTGTTCCACGACGCCGCAGAGGCAGCCCGCGACCGCCTCGCCGCAGCGAGGGAGGCAGCCTCACCCGCGCTCCACGACGCCGCCGACACCGCCCGCGAGCGCTTCCAGGACGCCGCGGCCACCGCCAGGGACGTCGCCGGAGAGGCCCTGCACGAGGCCGCCGACCGCGCCAAGCCACGGGTGGAGGCTGCCCAGTCGACCCTCGTCGACACGGTGCTGCCCAAGGTCGGCGCGGCCATCGCCACGGCTGCCGCCGCCCTCGCCGCGGGCGCCGAGCAGGCCCGAGAGGCGGCCCAGCCCCACCTCGAGCAGGCCGCGGCACAGGCCAGGGAGACCGCAGCCGTCAGCGGGCATCGTGCGCAGGACGCGTACGCCGTGCTGAAGGGCGACGCCGTGGCCAAGAAGCGTGGCGGCAAGGGCAAGTGGCTCATCGCGATCGGCCTGACGGCTGCAGCCGTGGCCGCCGTCGCGGCGTTCCGCAAGCAGCAACAGGCCGATGACCCGTGGGCCACCCCCCTCGACTCCCGCACGGCGGGCACGTCCGGCACGTCCGACACCGCCACTCTCAAGGACAAGGCCGCCGAGCAGGTGACCCACGCCAAGGAGGCCGTCGCCGACGCCGCGACCAAGGCCAAGGAGAAGGGCTCCGAGCTCGCCGATGCGGCCAAGGACAAGGCCGGCGACCTCGCGGCGAAGGGCCAGTCGGCCATCGCCGACGCCAAGGACCGCTCCGGCGAGTCCGACGCGTCTGCGACCGGCCCGTCGGGCCAGGTGACCTCGGTCGACCCGGCGCCCGACTCCGACGCCATCACGTCCGACGCGGTCGAGGGCGGCACCATCAACGGTGCGTCGACGACCGCCTCGTCGCGAGGCTCGGCCCGCACCCGTGCGCAGCGGGGCGACAAGCCGGGGAGCTGACCCCCGCCGGCGGCGTCTCCGGACGCGACGGCGGACACAGAGCGGACAAAGAGAAGGACCCGGGTGCCAGAGGCATCCGGGTCCTTCTCTGCTTGAGCTGGCTCGCACCGACAGGGGGACAGCGCGAGCCAGCACATGCAGAAGGGCTGGGCGCGGTTCGTGCGGGCCCAACCCTTCGCTACTGACGAGTGTAAACGGAACAAGGCCAGTTGCGAAAGACTTCTCGATGAAGTTTGCATCATCAGTCGCAGCGATCGATGGTGCTGCATCGAGCATGGCACTCCTCGGAGCGATTCGCCAGAGGTAGCGCCCACGGATTCCCTGTGCGGGCGCCGCCTCCGTCCGGGTCCTCGAGACGACCTGCTGAAGCGAGTGCTTCGACTGGCGATCACGGACGCCGACGGCCCGCTACACGGTCGGTCCGCTGGCGGGCGGCACCTACCGCCCGGTGGTCTACGTGGGCTACGGCGCGGGCCCGTGGGCTCCCGAGTGGTCAGGCGCTCCACCACCTACTCGGGCGCCACCGCGGTCACCCTGAAGCCGGGCAGGGCGGGCACGTTCTCGGCGGCGCTCGCGCCGGCCAGCAGCATCGCCGGTGAGCTCGTCGAGTCCGACGGGTCGCCGGCCGGTGAGGGCTGGATCGGCTTCGTCGAGAGCACGTCCGGCCACCACATGGGCGACTTCGACGTGTTCGGCGGCAACACGTTCAGTCCGGTCACGCTGCCCGCCGGCCAGTTCAGGATCCGCCTGGAGAACGTCTACACCGGCGAGAAGGCTTGGTACGACGGGTCGTCCACGGAGGAAGGCTCCACGGTCGTGACCTTGCAGGAGGGTGAGGCCCGGTTGCTCACCATCCACCTGCCGGCGTCGGCGGGCTGACCCGAAGCGGTCCCGTTCGTCGGATGCCCGGTCGCGTGAGTGCGCGGCCGGGCATCCTGCGTCGGACGCGCGCTCGACGTGCATGGGCGGTCGGGAGCATCCTGACGGCATGACAGAGGGCCTGACAGGGGGCGTGCAGCCGCGAAGCATGGTCGTCCCCCTGGCGGCGTTCGCCGCGGGAGCCGTGGTCGCCCTGCTCGTCGGCGTGTTCGGCAAGGTGCACGACCCGACGCTCGCCGGCACGACGACGCTGGGCTTCCGCACCGTGATCTCCATGAAGGTCGTGCTGTCGGTGGTGATCGCCGTGCTCACGGTGCTGCAGCTTCTCGGCGCCCTGTGGATGTACGGCAGGTTCGGCCGTCCGGCGCCGGCCTGGGTCGGTCCGGCCCACCGCGCGTCGGGAGCCGTCGCCCTCGTGCTGACCGTCTTCGTCGCCTACCACTGCGTGTGGGCGCTCGGCCTCGAGTCGGGCACCCTCGCTGACGGGGAGCCCGTCCCCACCCGGACCGTCGTCCACGGCGTGATCGGCTGCGCTGTCGTCGGAGCCGTGGTGGTCAAGCTCGTGGCGGTTCGCTCGCGACGCGCGGCGGGGTGGTTCCTGCCCGTGGCGGGTGGGATCCTCTTCGCGACGCTCGTCCTCGCCGTGCTGACCTCGACGGTCTGGTACCTCGCCGCCGGGTGAGCGGGCGTTGCGGGCGTCACACCTCGCAGCGCGGGAGGAGCAGGCGGTAGCGGTGCGTGGGAGCGTCGGCGACCATGAGCCGCCCGCCGAACGACTCCGCGGTGAGGGCGGCGCCGGCGAGGTGCCGGGGAGCGCTCTCGGGGTGGACGAGGTCGGGTGCCGCGCGGGGCGGCCCCTCGTCCGACACGACGACCTCGACGTGGGTGCCACGGTCGGTGACCTCGGCCCGGACCGTCCCCGTGCCGGTGCCGACGCAGTCGTCGAGCAGGGCCGCGACGACCTCGGTGAGAGGGTCGGCCGGCACGTCGACGAGCACGGCTCCCGGCGCCGTCACCTCCACCCGGCGTCGCACCCTGCGTGACCCGAGCCGCTCGACGGCCTCGGTGAGGAGCGGGGTGGCGTCGACGGCCCTGGCGCCCGCGCCACGCTCGTCGCGAGCCGACCCGAGAACGTCGACGACCGCCACGGACAGGCGGTCGAGACCGCGGTGCAGCTCCTCGACCTCGGCGCGGGCGTCGTCGGGGAGCCCATGGTGCAGGCCGAGACCTTCGACGCGCAGCTTCAACGCGGTGATCGGGCTGCGCAGCTCGTGCGAGGCGGTCACGGCGAACTGCTGCTCGCGGTCGTGCAGCCGGTCGATGCGCGCCAGGCCCTCACGAAGGGCGGCGCCGATGGACTCGGCTTCGGGCACGCCGTAGTGCGGCACGTCGACCCCCGTCCTGCCGCGGGCCAGGGCCCGGGCAGCGACGGCGAGCTGCTGGAACGGTCGCGACAGGCGGCGAGCGAGCACCCAGCCGACGGCTGCTGCAGCGAGCACCAGAGTCAGGGCGAGCAGGACCAAGGGAAGCAGCACGTCGGAGATGCGGCGGCCGATGTCATCGGCCGGGCGCACGACCGTGAGCTGCGACCCGTCGGGTCGGGTCGAGTCCAGCGCGAACTCACGGTCGGTCGCCGACACGGCAGGCCCACCCGCGACGGCTGCCCCCGCCGCGGGCTGGAACCGGAGGTTGACGACACCGCTCGACAGCGCGGACAGGAACTCGGGCGTGACCGGGCGTCCCGCGGCCAGCCTCTCGTCGACGGCGACCGAGGCCATCGTGAGGGACCGCTCGACCGTGGCGTGCGCGGTCCGCTCGACCTCTCCGGCCAGGGCGTAGGCGCGCACGACCGTCATGACGACGACCACGACGACGACGGTCCCGACGAGTGCGGCGACGAGCCGCTCACGCATCGGGCGGCTCGTCCTCTAACCGGAACCCGACGCCGCGGACCGTGGCGATGCGCGCGGGGCTCGCTGCGCTCTCGAGCTTCTGGCGCAGCCGGCCGACGGTCGCGTCGAGCGTCTTGGTGGAGCCGAACCAGTTCTCGTCCCAGACGTCGCTCATGAGCTGCTCGCGGGTGATGGCGGCGCCGCGCTCGGTGTCGAGGAGGGCCAGCACGTCGAACTCCTTGGCCGTCAGGGCCAGCTCGGCCCCGCGGACGAAGGCGCGCCGCGAACGGGTGTCGACGCTGAGGCCCGTGGACGACGTGACCGACGAGGGCGTTGACGCGGCGAGTCCGGCTGCCGGGCTCGCCGGCGCCGCACCGGAGCCGTGCGTCCAGACGCCTGCCGGATCCCGCTCCGCGCGGCCGAGGGCGTGCTGGGGCGGGTGCGCAGCAGACGACTCGGGCTGCGTCGTGCCTGCCCACCCGCGGCGCAGGTTCGCCCGGATGCGCGCGAGCAGCTCGGACAGCGAGAACGGCTTGGGCAGGTAGTCGTCGGCTCCCACGTCGAGCCCGACGACCCGGTCGAGCTCGCCACCGCGGGCGGTCAGGATGATCACGACGCCCTGGTAGCCATGGGCGCGGATGCGGCGGCAGACCTCGAGCCCGTCGATGTCGGGGAGGCCGAGATCGAGCAGGACGACCTGGGTGGGCCGGGAGGTGATGTGGTCGATCGCAGCGGTGCCGTTGGAGACACGCGTGACCTCGTGGTCGTCTCGGGCCAACGCCATGACCAGCGCACCAGCGATGTCGTCGTCGTCCTCCACGAGCAGAACCTGGTTCGCCATGTGCCCAAATTATCCGGATTCGCCCTCCTCGAGGCGGGGTTCGTCCATCGACGTCGACGCGTCGCATCGCCGGACAGTCCGGAGAGGACGGCGGCGCTGAGGGCGAGCGCCGCCCAGGCCGTGCCGCCTGCCGGCACGGGGTCGCCTCCCGGCTCGCCGACGGTCAGGAGTAGGCCGACACCGGCCAGGGTCATGACGGAGACCACGACCGCCACCATCCGCGACACCACGCAGTTGCGCAGGCCGATGCCGACGCCCGCCGCCGCGGCAGCGAGCGCCCCCGCGACCAGGAGCACCCGCACGTATGCCGCCGCGTCGGGTCGGGCGGCGAGGGCTGCCGTCTGGAGGACGGCGAGGCCCCACGCACCCAGGGCAGCCACGCGCGACCAGGGCGAACGGCATACGGCCGGGGTGGATTGCAGGACGACGGGCTCGGGCGGCATCAGAAGTCCTTGTCGAGAGTGCCGGTCTCGGTGACGGGCGCGCCCGAGGAGGCGGTTCCGAACATGTCGGTCGCGTTCGTCGACGGGGTCCAGACCATGTTCTGCGCCGTGGAGACCGTGCGCACCGCGCCGCCGCTCGAGAGCGAGCCGAGCTTCAGGGTGATGACCGTGCGGTTGGCCGACCCGACGACCACCGTGCTCGCCGTCATCGTGGCGTTGTAGACGGTCGTCTTGCTCGACTTGACGAAGTCCTCCCTGAGGTTCACCGAGCCGAGGTTGATGACCGAGCCACCGACGAGCACGTCGAGGGTGTCGTCCTTGCTGGTGAGGCCGAGGAGGGCACCGTCGCGGATGCGGACCTGGACGGCCAGGGCCGAGCCGGTGAAGGTCGGGGTGACCGACGACGGCTTGACGGTGTCGGTGTAGGTGAGCGTCAGCGAGTCGTTGGCCTCGATCCTGCCGAGCGTCGCACCGCCGTTCGCCGCCTGGGCGTCGACGCCGCGCAGGGCCGTGTTGTCGACGCGGCGCGAGCTGACGACCGCCGAGGTGGTGACGGCGCCGCCGGTCTCGGTGAGCACGGCCCGGAAGTCGTAGAGGCCGTCCGGGGTGCTCGTCGAGGCCCACGAGCAGGAGAACGGCGACGAGCCGGTGAGGGTGCACACCGTCGTCCAGGAGCCGGCGCCGTTGGGGGAGCGCTGGATCGCGACCGACGCCACGCCGGTGCGGGCCGTGGCCGTCGCGGTGAGGGTGACGGTGCCGGTGAGGTAGGCCCCAGGGTCCTCCATGGCGACGGACGAGACCGTGTTGTCGACGGTGCGGCCGGTGACCGAGGCCGACGTCGCCGAGTTGCCGGCGTTGTCGGTGGAGACCGCACGGAAGTCGTACTTGCCGTTGGCGAGCTTGGTCGTGTCGAAGCGGCAGGTGAAGGGCGAGGAGCCGATCGTGCAGGCCGTCGTCCACGTGGTGGTGCCGTTCGGCGCGTACTGGATGACGACCTGGCCCACGCCCGAGTCGGCGTCGGTCGTCGTGGCGCCCAAGGTGACGGTGCCGCTCAGGGTCGCGCCCGGGTCGGTCATCGTCACGGCCGGCGCCGTGTTGTCGACCATGACGTCGGCGACCGCGGCCGAGGTGACCTTGGTGCTGCCGGCGGTCGCGACGGCCCGCAGGTCGTAGGAGCCGCTCGTCAGGCCCGTCGTGTTCCAGGTGCAGGTGAAGGTCTGTCCGACCGCGACGGGGGAGCACAGCGGAAGGGTCTTCCACGTGGTGCCGCCGCTGACGGCGTACTCGAAGGTCGTCGTGTAGACGAGCGACCCGCCGCCGTAGATCGTGGCCGAGAGCGAGACGCTGCCGCGGACGTAGCTGCCCGGGTCGCTGAGGACGACCGTGGCGTTGTTGGCGACCATCGTCGACACGGGGTCGGAGACGGTGACGTTGCCCGCCTTGTCGGTGGCCGTCGCGCGCAAGGCGTAGGAGCCGTCGGTGCGGGTCGTCGTGTCCCAGCTGCATGACCAGGGGCTCACCGTCGACGTGCAGATCGTCGTCCACGTGCCGCTGGACGTGTAGTACTCGTAGAGCACCGATGCCAGGCCGCTGTGCGCGTCGGAGGCGGTGGACGTGAGCGCGACGGTCCCGCTGACCGCCGTGCCGGGGCTGTTCATCGTGATGGTGGGCGGGGTCCAGTCGGCGGCGGCGGTGAAGACGGCCGGCTGGTTCGTCGACTGCGACGTGAACGACGCCGAGGAGAACGACGAGGTCATGCCGAGGACGGTCGCCAACGCGGCGACCGCCAGCAGCAGAACTCGAGCTCTCGGCATGCTCCAAACGCTACGGAGGAGGGCGCCACGGGCGCCTCGCCGGAGCACACGCCCGGGACGCGGGACTTCCACAGTTTGGAACTCTGTTCGTCGGGTCTGGGACGGAGAATGCCAGCAGGCCCGCCCCTGAGGGACGGGCCTGCTGGTGATGCGGCCCACCGGCGCAGGGAAGCCAGTGGGACGTTGACCGGCCTAGACGACGGCCGGAAGACGAGGGGCCGAGGGCGCGACGGCGGCATCCGGCGCGGGATTCTCGGCGACAGCCGGGACGGTCTCGTCCCGCCCGCCCTGGTCGCCGGCGCGCTTCTCGCGCCGGGCGTTGCGGAACGCCTCGAGGATGCTGGCCAGGGCGATGAGCCCCGCCGGGACCCCGACGACCAGCTTCCGGTGGCTCGGGTCGGCGAGGTAGAGCAGTGCCCAGCCGACGTGAGGGACGTCGAACTCGACGACGACCTGCTCGGCGCGGTCGAGCGTGAACGTCCACGGGTCGATGCTCGGGTTGGCGTCACCCTTCGTGCGGTAGACGATCCCCTTCGTGCCCGCCTCCGCCGAGACGATGCGGTGCGTCACGAGGTTGGTGACGCCGCTGCTCGCCGGCGGGATGTACGTGATGACGTCGCCCACCCGCAGCTGCGAGGTCGGGACGACCTTCTCGAAGACGACCGACCCCTTGTCGTAGGTCCCCTGCATGGACCCGCCGGTGATGACGTAGCGCTGGAAGCCCAGCAGCGACGGCAGCACGTACGCCACCGCGAGCAGCATGAGGCCCAGGACGGCCAGGTTGCCGAGGGCGCCGGCGATGCGGGCGCTGCGCCGGCGGGGGCTGGTCTTCGCGGCCATGGCTGGGTCCTCTCGGATGGGCTCTGGGTGGTGGGTCTCTTGGTCAGGCAGGTCCTGAGATGGCCCCGGTGCCGACGCCCCTCGAGCGTCGGCACCGGGGTCACGGATCAGGGGGCCGGTGTGACGGCGCTCGTGTCGAAGTTCGTGACGGTGGGCGAGGTCTGGGTGCCGTTCCAGGCGAAGGCCGTCGACGCCGTCTTGCCCTGCTCGGTGTTCGTCGCGCTCGACAGGAGCGTGACGGTGACGCGGTAGGTGCGCGCCTCGCCGGCGGCCCAGCTGCCGAGCGCCTTCGTGCCCGCGCCGCCGAAGTTGCCGCTGTAGACGGTGACGGGGGAGGTCGAGTTCGTGACGTCCTCGATCTTCTCGGTGAGGGTGCCGGCCGTGAAGCCGGACGTCGCGGACTCGGTGACGGAGAAGATCGAGCCGAGCGAACCGGTGTTCGTGATGGTGACCTGGCCGTAGACGGAGTCGCCGGGCTTCATGTTGCTGAGGTTGAGGATCGACGCGTTCGCCTTGCTGTTGGACTGCGTCAGCGTGCCGGCGGTGACGGTGCTCGCCGTGTTGCCGGACGTCGAGGAGAAGTCGGCACCGGAACCGACGGCGAGGGCGCCGGCGATGGCCGCGGTGGCGAGGGGGACGAGGACCTTCTTGCTGGTGAGAACGCTCATGGTGTGTGCTCCTGTGATCGGGCCGGGCACGGCCCGGAAGTTCTGGTTTGGGATCGCTCGATCCCTCTGACCAGAAACCTACGGAGCCAGACACCACGCCTTTTCCCCACGAAGTCCACACGACTTCCACGATTCGTAACCGTTCCCGCCCAGTCGCCTACCTACTCCCAAAACGGCGTGTTTCGTATCCAGAGCAAGGCCCAGCACATCGTCCTGCGCTCGCTGTGGTGATCACCCCACCACCCGCCCATCCACCGGCCAGGTCATGCGGCGGCACCCAGCCGGCTCGACGCGGAATCATATGAGGTGCGCGTGCGTGCCGTGCTTGACCCGGTGGTCCGTATTGATGAAGCTCACGCCCATGGCTGACAAGGAAGTCCTCAAGGACTGGGTGCTGGAGGCGCTCGCGAGCCTGGGAGGCAGCGGTTCGGTGCTCGCCGTCTCGAAGAAGATCTGGGAGCGGCACGAAGATGAGATCGTGAGTGCGGGTGACCTGTTCTACACGTGGCAGTACGACGTGCGCTGGGCAGCACAGAAGCTGCGCGACGCGGGCCGGCTCAAGCCGAGCCCGGGACGTAGCGCCCGTGCGGACTGGGAGATCGCCCCGTAGTTCGCGCGATGCGCTTACTTGACGAGGGCGGCGCAGACTTGATTCTTTGAACATGCGCTTGATCGCGCATCTTCTGTTGCGAGCGCGCACTCCTCATGCGATCTCGCGCCCGATCAGGGGCGGGACATCTAAGAAGCCCTCTCCCGCAAGGGAAAGGGCTTCAGGTGGTGGAGCCAAGGGGACTCGAACCCCTAACCCCCTGCTTGCAAAGCAGGTGCGCTACCAATTGCGCCATGGCCCCTGGATGGGAGGAGGTCAGCTCGCGCTGGTGGCCTGGCCGTTCGCCGAGGGCGAGGCGGGGGCCGGGACGACCGGGGCCTGCACGTCGTCGGTGGCCTGCGTCCACAGGTCCTGCTCGGCCTGCTGCTGCTTGGCCTTCTTGCGCAGGAGCACGAGGCCGGCGACCGCGCCACCGATGAGGGCGAGACGCTTGAGCATTCGAGATCCTCTCCGAAGTGGCGGTGATGGTGGGCCTAGGAGGACTTGAACCTCCGACCTCTTCCTTATCAGGGAAGCGCTCTAACCGTCTGAGCTATAGGCCCATCGTCACCTTCGCGCGCCAGATCGACCCCGTCAGAGGTGACGACCGGACGCGAGGGGAAACGTTACCCGATGGCCCCGCGAACCTACAAAACGGCTGCGATCCGCGGGCACATCAAGCCGCGTCGGGCGACGTCAGTCGTCCGTCAGGGTGAGCTGCACGCCGCCGACGAGGGCCGAGCAGATGTTGTAGAGGAACGCCATGACGGTCGCGATGGCGGTCATCAGGATGACGTCGATGACGCCGATGACGATCGACAGGGACACGACCCGGCCGAAGCCGACGTAGTCCTTGATCGAGAACGGGTCGCTCGTCGTCGTCTGCAGCGACTGCAGCACGCCCTCGATGTCGGTGAAGACGTTCATCGTCGACAGGATCATCCACAGCACGGCCGTGAGGATGACACCGGCGATGCCGAGCGCCACCGAGAGCAGGAAGCTCATCTTCATGACCGACCAGGGGTCGACGCGCGCCACAGCGAGGCGGACCCGACGGGGACCCTTGTGCTTGCGGGGCACCGTGCCTGCGGCGCCGGCGGGACGGCCCGGTGCAGCACCGACCTTCTGGGTCGGGGCCGTACGCGTGGTCACGGCCCCGCGCGAGAGCGACGTCGTCGTGTCGCCGACGGACGCACCCGACGTGCTTCCGGTCGAGCCCGACGAGCCTGATCCGGAGGCGTATGCCGCCCCGCCCGACCCGTAGTAGCCGTTCGTCGAGCCGCCCGACGCGCCGGAGTCGGACCCGGATCCGCTGCCCGAGCCCGTGCTCGGACTGGCCGAGCTGCCGCTCGAGGTGGCGCTCTTGCCGCTGCCTGAGCCGCGCGACGAGCCGGCGCCGAAGCCGGCCTTGCCGAACGACCCCTCGGAACTGGTCGTGCTCATGCGTCACCTCCGTTGTCGTCCTCGGACGAACCGCCCTCGTCAGTCGAGGTTTCGTCCGACGGTACGCCATCATCGGCGGGAACCGTAGCGGGCGCTCCCGTGCCGGACGGCTGGTCGACGGGCTCCCCGGCCTCGATCTCCTCGACGGCGGTGGCCGACTCGGCGTTGCGAGCGACGGCCACGATCGAGTCGCCCTTGTCGGGCGTCGCGAACTTCACGCCCTGCGACGAACGGCCGGTGTGGCGTACCTCGTCGACACGCGAGCGGACGATCTTGCCCTTCTCCATGACGACCATGACCTCGTCGGTCTCGACGACGGTGAGGGCGCCGACGAGGTCGCCGCCCTTCTCCGACAGCTTCGCGACCTTGATGCCGAGGCCGCCGCGGCCCTGGAGGCGGTACTCCGACACGGGCGTGCGCTTGGCGAGGCCGTTCTCGAAGACGACGAAGACGTCGGGGCTCTCGCCCTCCTCGACGACGGACATGGCGAGCAGGTCGTCGCCGTCGCGGAACTTCATGCCGGTGACGCCGGAGGTCGACCGGCCCATCGGGCGCAGCGCCTCGTCGGTGGCCGTGAAGCGCACCGACTGGCCCTTGCGCGAGACGAGCAGCAGGTCGTCGCGGTTCGAGGCGAGGCCCGCGCCGACGAGCTCGTCACCCTCGCGGAGGTTGACGGCGATGAGGCCGCCCGAGCGGTTCGAGTCGTAATCGGCGAGGCGAGTCTTCTTGACGAGGCCGGCCTTCGTCGCGAGCACGAGGTAGTCGCCCGCCTCGTAGTCCCGGATCGCGAGCACCTGGGCGATCTGCTCGCCGGGCTGGAACGCGAGCAGGTTGGCCACGTGCTGGCCCTTGCTGTCGCGCGAGCCCTCGGGCAGCTCGTACGCCTTGGCCCGGTAGACGCGGCCGAGGTTGGTGAAGAAGAGCAGCCAGTGATGCGTCGTCGTGGTGAAGAAGTGCTCGACGACGTCCTCGCCGCGCAGCGTCGCGCCGCGCACGCCCTTGCCGCCGCGCTTCTGCGAGCGGTACTGGTCGACCCGGGTGCGCTTGGCGTAGCCGCCGCGGGTGATCGTGACGACGACGTCCTCCTCGGGGATCAGGTCCTCCATCGACATGTCGCCGTCGAACGGGATGATCTCGGTGCGTCGCTCGTCGCCGTACTTGTCGACGATCGCCTGCAGCTCCTCCGACACGATCTCGCGCTGGCGCAACGGCGAGGCGAGGATCGCGGTGTACTCGTCGATGAGGGCCTGCAGGGCGTCGTGGTCCTGCTGCAGCTTCTCGCGCTCGAGGGCGGCGAGGCGGCGCAGCTGCATGTTGAGGATCGCGTTGGCCTGCGTCTCGTCGATGGCGAGCAGCTCGATGAGACCCTCGCGAGCGATCTCGACGGTGCGCGACCCGCGGATGAGGGCGATGACCTCGTCGAGCATGTCGAGCGCCTTGAGCAGGCCGCGCAGGATGTGGATCTCCTGCTCGGCCTTGTTGAGGCGGAACTGCGTGCGCCGGACGATGACCTCGATCTGGTGGTCGACCCAGTGCCGGATGAAGCCGTCGAGCGGCAGCGTGCGCGGCACGTCGTCGACGAGGGCGAGCATGTTCGCGCCGAACGTCGTCTGCAGCTGCGTGTGCTTGTAGAGGTTGTTGAGCACGACCTTGGCCACGGCATCGCGCTTGAGCACGATGACGATGCGCAGACCCGTGCGACCTGACGTCTCGTCACGGATGTCGGAGATGCCGGCGATCTTGCCGTCCTTGACGAGGTCGGCGATCTTGAGCGCCAGCATGTCGGGGTTGACCTGGTAGGGCAGCTCCGTCACGACCAGGCACTGGCGGTTCTGGATCTCCTCGACGTTGACGACCGCCCGCATGATGATCGAGCCACGGCCGGTGCGGTAGGCGTCCTCGATGCCGCGGTGGCCCATGATGAGCGAGCCGGTCGGGAAGTCGGGGCCCTTGATGATCCCGAGCAGGGCCTCGAGCAGCTCCTCGCGGGCGATGTCCGGGTGGTCGAGGTAGTACTGCGCGCCGGCCGCGACCTCGCGCAGGTTGTGCGACGGGATCTGCGTCGCCATACCGACGGCGATGCCGGCCGAGCCGTTGACGAGCAGGTTCGGGAAGCGGCTCGGCAGCACGGCCGGCTGCATCGTCTTGCCGTCGTAGTTCGGGACGAAGTCGACGGTGTCCTGCTCGATGTCCCGCACCATCTCCATGGCGATCGGGGCCATCCGGCACTCGGTGTAGCGCGGGGCGGCCGCGCCGTCGTTGCCGCGCGAGCCGAAGTTGCCCTGGCCCTGCACGAGCGGGTAGCGCAGCGACCAGTCCTGCACGAGGCGCACGAGGGCGTCGTAGATCGCCGAGTCGCCGTGCGGGTGGTAGTGACCCATGACGTCGCCGACGACGCGCGCGCACTTGTTGAAGCCGCGGTCGGGGCGGTAGCCGCCGTCGTACATCGCGTAGACGATGCGGCGGTGCACCGGCTTGAGGCCGTCGCGCACGTCGGGCAGCGCGCGCGACACGATGACCGACATCGCGTACTCGATGTAGCTGCGCTGCATCTCGGTGTTGAGGTCGATCGGCTCGACCCGGTCGTGCTCGCCGGGCTCACGCGCGATGACCGCGCGTGCGTCGACGTTCTCCTCGGAAGGCTCGGTGACGTCGTCCCCGTTGGTGGGAGGCAGGTCGTCGCTCACGTCAGATCCCTTTGTCTCTCAGTCAGATTCGTGCAGTAGAGGACGTATGCCGGGTGGCGACGTTTCACGTGGAACGTGGCGGCCGGCATACGGCGGCGGTCAGATGTCGAGGAACTTCACGTCGTGCGCGTTCTTCTGGATGAACGTGCGACGGGACTCGACGTCCTCACCCATGAGCACCGCGAAGACCTCGTCGGCCTTGGCGGCGTCGTCGAGGGTCACCTGCAGCAGCGTCCGGGAGTTCTGGTCCATCGTCGTCTCGCCGAGCTCCTGGTAGTTCATCTCGCCGAGGCCCTTGTAGCGCTGGATCGGGTTGTCCTTCGGCAGGCGCCAGCCCTTCTCCTCGCCGAGCTTCTTGAGACCGTCGCGCTCCTTGTCGGAGTAGGCGAACTGGTGGTCGGCGTTGCTCCAGCGCAGGCGGAAGAGCGGCGGCTGCGCCAGGTAGACGTAGCCGGCCTCGATGAGCGGGCGCATGAAGCGGAACAGCAGGGTCAGCAGCAGCGTGCGGATGTGCATGCCGTCGACGTCGGCGTCGGCCATCAGCACGATCTTGTGGTAGCGCGCCTTCTCGATGTCGAAGTCCTCGCCGATGCCGGTGCCGAACGCCGAGATGAGCGCCTGGACCTCGTTGTTGGCGAGGATCTTGTCGATGCGCGCCTTCTCGACGTTGAGGATCTTGCCGCGGATCGGGAGGATCGCCTGGGTGTGCGGGTTGCGCGCCTGCGTAGCCGAGCCGCCGGCGCTGTCGCCCTCGACGATGAAGACCTCGGAGATGCTGGGGTCCTTGCTCTGGCAGTCCTTGAGCTTGCCCGGCAGGCCGCCCGACTCGAGCAGGCCCTTGCGGCGAGTCGCCTCACGCGCCTTGCGGGCCGCCATGCGGGCGGCCGCGGCCTGCACCGACTTGCGGACGATGTCCTTGCCCTCGTTGGGGTGCGCCTCGAGCCAGTGGCCGAACTCGTCGGTCATGGCGCGCTGCACGAAGCCCTTGACCTCGGAGTTGCCGAGCTTGGTCTTCGTCTGGCCCTCGAACTGCGGCTCACCGAGCTTGACCGAGATGACCGCGGTGAGGCCCTCGCGGACGTCGTCGCCGGTGAGGTTCTCGTCCTTCTCCTTGAGGAGGTTCTGCTTGCGGGCGAACTCGTTGACGAGCTTGGTCAGCGCCGCGCGGAAGCCCTCCTCGTGGGTGCCGCCCTCGTGGGTGTTGATGTTGTTGGCGTAGGTGTGCACCGACTCGGAGTAGGCGGTGGTCCACTGCATCGCCAGCTCGAGCGAGAGCATGCGGTCGCCGTCCTCGACCTCGAGGGAGATGACGTCGGGGTGCACGGGCTCGCTGCGCTTGCTGCTGTTGATGTGGTTGACGTAGTCGACCAGGCCTCCGTCGTAGCGGTAGGTGACCTTCTTCGCCTTGACCTTCTTGGGCTCGCCCCCGGTGGGGGCGTGGCCGTTGTCGCCCGACTCCTCGACCTCGGTGACCTCGTTGTGGACGCCGTCGAGGTCGACGGCGTCGTCCTCGGCCTGCTCGATGCGCTCGTCGACGAGGGTGATCGTCAGGCCCTTGTTGAGGAAGGCGGTCTGCTGGAAGCGGGCCCGCAGCGTCTCGAAGTCGTAGTCGACGGACTCGAAGATGTCGGGGTTGGCCCAGAACGTGATCGTCGTGCCGGTCTCGTCGGTGGCCTCCTCCGGCTTGAGCGGCCCGTCGGGCACACCCATGGTGAAGCTCATCCGGTGCACGTGGCCCTTCTGGCGCACCGCGGCCTTGAGGGTCGTCGAGAGCGCGTTGACCACGGAGGAGCCGACGCCGTGCAGGCCTCCCGACACCTTGTAGCCGCCGCCACCGAACTTGCCGCCGGCGTGCAGCTGCGTGAGCACGAGCTCGACCGCGCTGATCTTCTCGACCGGGTGGATGTCGGTGGGGATGCCGCGCCCGTTGTCCTTGACCCGCACGCCGCCGTCGGCGAGCAGGGTCACGTCGATGTGCGTGGCGTAGCCGGCGAGCGCCTCGTCGACGGAGTTGTCGACGATCTCGTAGACGAGGTGGTGCAGGCCGCGCGGGCCCGTCGAGCCGATGTACATGCCCGGACGCTTGCGCACGGCCTCGAGACCCTCGAGGACGGTGATCGCGCTGGCGTCGTAGTCGACACCGTTGGGTCGGGTGTCCGCAGGGGCGGCGGGAGTCGGCGCCGGTGCGTGTGCGGGTGCCGAGCCGTTGGTCGAGTCGGGAACCGAGTCTGTGGAGCCCGCGGGGCTCGGGGTGGTGCTGGTGGTGGTCGGCTCGTCGGCGTCGGACACGTCTCTCCTCTGTGACCCTGTCTGACCGTGCGGTCAGACCTCATGCGTGCGGCTCGACGTGACGTCGAGCCGCAACCTCATCATTCTAACGGTCCGTGAGGGGGAACCGTGCCCTCAGACGCGCGGAACGGCCATTTTCCGGCCCGTACACCCCGTCATCCGAGGGGGGAGTCACGACCCGGCCCCCCAGCGCGCCTGTGACGCCTTCTCACGGGCCGCACCGTTCGCAGCCGTCGCGCTGGGCACACGGGCCATTCTCCCGGTCCCGGACGCCCCCGTCACGCACCGTCCACAGGTCCCTTCGCGCCCTCGACACCGCTCTTCCCACGAGGTATGCCGGGAGGCCGGGTCCCAGCGGAACCCGGCCTCCCGGCATACGCAAGAGGTGGTGCGGCACCCCGCCGACGGGACCCGTCAGAGGATCCCGCGGGCCTGGAAGGCGGCGCGCACGGTGGCGGCGTCGGTCGCGCCGTAGAGCGCGGAGGCCGTGTCGACCGTCTTCTGCGCGGCGGCGGCCCACGTCGTGGTGGGGGAGTAGCCGAACTGCGCCTCGAGGATGATCCGGGTCGCCTTGTCGCGGCCGAGGCCCTTGTTCATGTCCCAGAGGGCGTGGCTCCAGATCTCGCCGTCGTCGTGCACCTCGCCCGTGCGGTGCGCGACGGTCTTGGCCGTGTCGAGGCGGCGGATGCAGTGGGGCGTGCTCGACGTGTAGCTCGTCGAGTCCCAGTCCATGACGCACGCCCACGGGGTCGTCGCCGTGTCCGTCGAGTTCGCCTGCGACATCGTGGCGGCGAGGTAGTCGCCGAAGCCCTCACCGATGGCGCCGCCGTCGTTGCTCGCACCGAAGCCCGGCACCTGGTCGTCCTGGACGGCGTGGCCGTACTCGTGCCACACGACCTCCTGGTCCTCACCGTCGTCGACGCCACCGGTGCCGATGGTGATGGTGTCCTGGCTCGGGGTGTACCAGGAGTTGTCCTGCGTCGTCGTGTTGACGCTGAGGTCCTGAGCCTCGTTGTTGACGTTCGTGAAGCCGAGCGACTGGATGTAGGTCTGCACCCGGTCGACCGCGTAGTAGCTGTTGACCTGCTCGAACCGGCTGTCGCTGCGCGTGAAGTTGAAGGTGTTCGTCGACGAGAAGGCGGCCGGGTTCTTGCCCTTGGCGCCGTTCACGACCGTCGCGTACGCGCCGCGCAGGTAGCCGGACCCGTCGAGGTTCGCGAGCGTCACCGTCTTGTAGGCAGTCGCCGGGACGGCTGAGTCGGCGTTGGCGGAGTCCTTGAGCGACTCGTTCTGCAGGGCCACGACCGGGTTGGGGTCGAAGACCTTGCCGGAGCCGGTCGCGAGCCGGCGCTCGTCGGTGACCTTCGCGACCTTGCCGCTGCGTGCGTCGACGAGGACCTGCTTGTCCTGGTCGGTGGTCACCTCGTAGGCCAGCGTCGCCGGAGCGCCGGAGGCACCGGGCACGACGACGAGCCGGGTCGAACGGGCGTTGCCGTGGGCCTTGGCCGCGGTGGCCGCGGCGGCCCGGGCCAGGCCGGGAGTCACGGAGGCGAGGCCGCGCACCGTCTTGCGGCCGTCGTCAACCGAGGACGTCGCACCCGTCGAGTGCACGGCGTAGAAACCGCCGAGCACCGGCACGCCGCGGTAGGTCTGGGCGTACCAGGTGTGCGACCCGAGCAGGCTCTGGCGCACCTGGACGAGGGTGAGATCGGCGGGCAGGGCGGCCGAGGCCGCTGAGACCGCGGTGGCGACCGTCGGCAGGGCAGCCGCGACCGATCCGGTGCCGGCGGTGCAGAGCAGGGCGCCTGCCGCGGCGACGACCGCGACAGGGACGGTGACACGGGCGACGAAGGGTGAGCGACGCATGTCGACCTTTCAGGGAAGGAGCTCGAGGGAACCTCGGGCGAGGTGGTGGCGACGACACAGGCAACCACCGCGCGGGCGCCGCGACCGGCAAGGATTCGTAAAGAGTTCGCCCGATTTCGGCAAGCGGGGAGGGACCCCGGAAATCGGGGGCCGTCCGCGACAACCCGGCGAGCCTCCCGGGTGTTCTGATGTGTGCCGGCAACCGCCGGGTGGGACGGGACAGGGGAGACCACGGATGGACGACGCCGAGCGCCGGGCCGACTTCACGGCCTACGTGCGCGCCCGCGAGCAGGCACTCGCCCGGCTCGCGTACCTGCTGACCGGCGACCGCGACCACGCGGACGACCTGCTCCAGAACGCGCTGGCGAAGGTCTACCGCAACTGGGACCGCGTGCGCGCGGTCGAGCTGCCCGACGCCTACGTGCGCCGGATCATGGTCAACGAGAACAACTCCCGCTGGCGCCGGATGCTGCGGCGGCGCGAGTCGCCCGGCAGCCACGTGATCGAGGTGCTCGACCCGCCCACCCCTGCCGGGCTCGACGCCTCCGAGTCGCTCGACCTGTGGCGCCACGTCCAGGGACTGCCGACCCAGCAGCGCGCGGCCATCGTGCTGCGCTACTACGAGGACCTGTCCGAGGCCCAGACCGCCGACGTGCTGGGGTGCTCCGTCGGCACCGTCAAGAGCCACACGAGCCGCGCGATCTCCGCGCTGCGGAGCAGGATGAGCGAGGCCACCGCATGAGCCATTTCGACCCGGAGCTGAAGTCCGCGCTCGACCGGCAGAGCGAGGGCGTACGCGTCGTCACCGACCTCGCGGAGCGCGCCATCGCCCGCGACCGTTCCAACCGACGCCGCGAGCTGGGCGCCGCCGTGCTCGGGGCGGGGCTCGTGCTCGCCGTCGCGGTGCCCGTCGCCGTCGGCTCGCTGAACCGCGACCCGGCGACCACGATCCCTGCCGGGCCCACCCAGTCCCAGTCCACGACGGGCCGGACCACCGAGGCGCCGCCGAGCCGGACCGCCTCGACCGCACCCACACCGACGAGCATCCCGACCATCAGGGCGACGGGCGCCCCCGGAGCCGCGTCCCTCCGACCGGCGAGCGGCCCGGTGACGGGCACCACGGCAGTGGGTTATCTCGTGGACGGCACCTACCACCAGGGGACCACGACGATCCGGCTGCCGGAGGAGCTCCGCACGACCGACTACGTCGCCCGCCTCGGGGACGGCGTCCTCGTCAGCGGACCGGACGGCCACACGGTCGTCGGCGCCGACGGGCGCAAGCGCGCGGTGATCGCCTCCTCGCAGCAGCGACCCCGGGTCGGTGACGACGGGGCGCACGTGCTGGCCGGCGATGCCGACGGCAACCTCGTCTACGCCGACAGCTCCGGGAAGCCGATCGCCAGCCTGAAGCCGCGATCGACGTCCGACGCCGGGTACTCCCCGGCCGGTCTCGTCGGCACGACGGCCTACGCGGCTCGACCCGGCACGGGCCGCTCCATCGCCTGGGACGTCGAGACCGGGGCCGTGCGTTCGCTCGAGGGTGAGCTGTCGTTCGTCAACGCGCCCTCGGGGCTCGGCCTGTCGTTCGTGGGCGGCGACGCGGGCGGTGACGGTTCGAAGAGCTGCCAGATGCTGGTCGACCTCGCCACGGGCCGCGAGATCTGGCGTCTCTGCGGGCCGCTGCAGATGCTCGGGTTCTCGGACGACGGCCAGTACCTGTTGGCGAACGGCCACGTCGACGGCTTCCGCGACTGGACGTTCGGCAGCCTGGTGGTCGTCCGAGCCGCCGACGGCGTGGTCGTGCTGCAGGCCGGTGGCCCCGAGATGGGCGCTGACGAGATCGTCGACGCGCGCCTGGGCGCCGACCAGCAGCTCACCGTCCAGGTCTGGAACGGCACGCGGCGCAACCTCCAGCGGTGCGGTCTGGACGGCACCTGCGAGGTGGTCGGCGCGTCGCGTCCCCTGCCGAACCCCGACGTCCCCGATGAGCCCGGGCCCTACGTCGTGGCGGACAACTGAGGACTGCTCAGCCCTCGGAGAGGGTGCGCTCGAAGAGGGAGTGGATCGCCTCGGGCAGGTGCGGCTCCTGGATCGTCACGTCGCACCCGGCCTCGTCGCACACGACGGAGTAGATGTACGCGTCGGGGTGGGTGCGCTCGGTCGAGGCTGCGATGCGCTGGAGCGTCGGGGCGGCCAGGAGGTGCTGCCAGTCCTTGGCGTCTCGCTCGGACAGCTCACCGAGGGCGATCTGCCGCTCGCGCACCTGGCCTGCGAAGCCCCCGGTGCGGCGCAGCAGCACGTGGGCGTCGGGGCCGGGCGGAGTGCCCTGACCGTCGCCCTGGCCCGGATCGGGAGCCGACCGGTCCGGCCGGCCGGCGCTCCCGGCGCTCCCGGCAGTGTCCCCGGCGTCCGCGGCCAGCACGCCGACCTGCTCCCACGCCGAACGCACCGCCTGCTGCTCGGAGGAGCCGTCGCCGTGGGCCGTGCCCGCCGCGGCCACGGTGAGGCCGGCGAAGGTGGCGAAGTCGCAGTCGGCCTTGATGCCGTCACCCGACACGACGGCATACCAGATCGAACCCGCTGCCTCCCAGGCGTTGCCGCCGATCGCGAGCGCGGCGAGCACGAACGCGCGGTTGGGGATGCCGGAGTTGATGTGGACGCCGCCGTTGTCGTCGTCGGTGTCGACGAAGTCGTCCATGTGCGCCGGCTGCGGGTCCTTGCCGAGCCGTGGGTCGTCGTAGGCGGTGCCGGGCTCACGCATGTCGCGCAGCGCCCGGCCCTTGACCGATGGGGCCAGCAGGTCGGCGCCGACGAGCCAGTCGGCCGCCTCGGCGCTCTGGCCGAGCTGGTGCTGCTTGACGAGCACGCCGAAGACGTCGGAGATCGACTCGTTCAGCGCACCCGACTGACCCTGGTAGAGCAGGCCGGCCGTGTGCTCCGTGACCCCGTGGGCGAGCTCGTGCCCGATGACGTCGACGCTTTTGGTGAACCGCTCGAAGATGACCCCGTCGCCGTCGCCGAACACCATCTGCGAGCCGTCCCAGAAGGCGTTGTCGTAGTTGCGGCCGTAGTGGACGGTCGCGAGCAGCGGCATCCCCTTGCCGTCGAGCGAGTCGCGGGAGTACGCCTCCGACCACAGCTCCCACGTGGCGCCGAGCCCGTCGTAGGCCTCGTTGACCGCGTCGTCGTCGGAGGCCGGCGCGCCCTCGGCGCGCACCTCGGTGCCGGGCGTCGTCTGGGTGCCCTTGGCGTCGGAGATCGTGCGGTGGGGGCCGGCGCCGTGCTGGCGCCGCGGGGGTCGCTTGCCGGTGGGGCGTGCCGTCGGCGTGCGGCGCGTCGCGCGCAGGTGCTCGTCGTGCTGCAGCGCCTCGCGGGCATGCTCTGCCACGGCGGGCTCGTCGCTCGCCGCCAACGCCTCGAGGATGTATGGCGGGACGATCGTGCAGCGCGGCGTCTGGGTCATGACGACAGTCTGCGACGGATCACCGACAGCCGCCCGTCGGCGCAGCGCCGCCGTCCGGAAGTGAGCACTCGACCGGAACTTGGCGTCGGGAAGTGAGCACTCGACCCACAGGACCCGGCCCCCTTTCCCGGTCGAGTGCTCAGTTTCCGACGCGCAGACCGTCGGGAAGTGAGCACTCGACGTGGGCCGTCAGCCGTAGGTGTCGCGAGGACCCCGGGAGTCGGGGGAGCGCCGACCGCCACGGCTCCACGACGGCGCGCTCGGCCCGACGACCCGCAGCTCGCTCACCGCGCCCGCGCCGATCTCCTCGTCGATGCGGGCCAGCAGCGACGACGCGAGCAGGCGCATCTGGGTGGCCCAGGCGGTCGAGTCGGCCTGCACGGTCAGCACACCGTCGACGAAGGTCTGAGGCGTGACGTGGCCGGCGATGTCGGGACCGACGATCTCGGGCCAACGACCCATGACGGAGCCGACGGCGACGTCGACCTTCCAGCCGCGGTCGAGGAGCAGCCGGTCGAGCTGGTCGCCGAGCAGCGAGGGGTCGCGCCCGTCACGCGCGGAGCCGGAGAGCACCGGCGCGTGGCCGATCGGGCGGCGACGTTTGCGGGGCTTCATGCCCGGCCGCAGCCCCTTGTCGGCAGCCGCGGCGCGCGCCCGGGCCAGAGCCGACGCCGCCGCGTCGGCGATGCGGGTCTGCTCGTCGGTCGGCGCGGGCGCCTCCTCGGGCGAGGCGTCCTCTCCCGACGGCGTCGCCGCCTCCGGCTGCGGCTCGTCGTCAGGCATCGTCGTCCGCCTCGGAGGTCACGACGGTCCCGGGTTCAGCAGAGACGACCGGGTCGACGGCGTCGACGGGGTGGATGGCAGCCACGGGATCGTGCCCCGCCTCAGGCACCGCAGCGCCACCGACCGGCCCGACCTGACCGAGCACGACGGCATACGTGGTGCCGCTCTCGCGGAGCACGTCGGGCACGTCGGCGCCCACGGCCGCGGTGATGAGCACCTGCTCGCAGTCGGCGACGAGCGCGGCCAGCCGCTCACGCCGGCCGGAGTCGAGCTCGGCGAAGACGTCGTCGAGCACGAGCACGGGGTCGTCGCCGAGGTCGCGGCGCAGCAGCCGGTAGGCCGCGAGCTTGAGTCCCAGCGCGAAGCTCCAGGACTCGCCGTGGCTGGCGTAGCCCTTGGCCGGCAGCTCGCCGAGCGAGAGCACCAGGTCGTCGCGGTGGGGTCCGACGAGGGTGATGCCGCGCTCGATCTCGTTGGGGCGCACCTGCTCGAGGGTCTCGAGCATGCCGGCGCGCAGCTCGTCGATCTCGGGGACCTCCCCCTCGGCGAGACGCTTGGCGAGGTCCTCGTGCAGCGAGCTGCGGTAGGTGGCGCGGGCGTTCGACGCGACGGCGCTGACGGCGTCGTAGCACTCGGACAGGTCGGGCACGAGGTCGCGCAGCAGGCGCAACCGCGCATAGACCAGCTGCGCGCCGACGGTCGAGAGGTGGTCGTTCCAGACGACGAGGGTGTGCAGCGCCGACTCCCGGGCCTCGTCGAGCGGCGGGTCGCCGGGGCGGGGCTGGCGCCGGGCGCCCTTGCGCAGCACCGGGGCCGCCGACTTCAGCAGGGCGTTGCGCTGCTTGAGGATCTTGTCGTAGTCGGAGCGCACCCCTGACCAGCGCGGCTGGCGCTGGACGAGCAGCTCGTCGAGGAACCGGCGCCGCTCGGACGGGTCGCCCTTGACCAGGGCGAGGTCCTCGGGGGCGAAGAGCACCGTGCGAACCGTGCCGAGCACGTCGCGCGGCCGCGACACGGGGGAGCGACCCAGCCGGGCCCGGTTCGCGCGGCCCGGCGTGATCTCGAGCTCGACCATGGTCTCGCGCTCGTCACGCACGATCGCGCCCCGCACGATCGCCTGGGCCGCGCCGAACCGCACGAGCGGCTGGTCGGTCGCGACCCGGTGCGAGCCGAGCGTGGCGAGGTAGCCGACCGCCTCGACGAGGTTGGTCTTGCCCTGTCCGTTGAGGCCGACGAGCGTCGTGACCCCGGGCGTCAGCGCGAGCTCGGCGCTCGGGTAGCTGCGGAAGTCCTTGAGGGTCAGGTGGCGGACGTGCACGTCAGGTCGGCTGGTTCTCGAGGGCGGGCGCGTGCGGCGTCGACGCGGGTGCCGTCGCCGGACGCGCCACGGGAGGTCAGGAGGTGGAGCCGGTGCCCGAGGAGGGCCCGGCGTTCGCGGCGTCGTGCGCCGCCGAGCCGGGCTGCTCGGGGGCGGGCGCCGGGTGGGTCGAGCCCTCGTCGCCGGTCTTGCGACGCAGCTGCTCGCCCTCGGCGATGGTCATCACCTGGTGGCCGCCGAACTGGCCGCGCAGTGCGGCGACCGCCTGCATGGTCGGCGAGCTCGGCTGGCGCGAGGCGAAACGGGCGAAGAGCGAGGCCGAGATGACCGGCATCGGAACGCCGAGCGCGATGGCCTCCTCGACGGTCCAGCGACCCTCGCCCGAGTCGTTGGTGTAGTCGGACACGTCGTCGAGGTGGGGGTTGTCCTCGAGGGCCTTGACCATGAGGTCGAGCAACCACGACCGCACGACGGTGCCGCGGCTCCACGCCTTGAACGCCCCGGGGACGTCCTTGACGATGTCCTTCTTCTCGAGCAGCTCGTAGCCCTCGGCGTACGCGTGCATGAGGCCGTACTCGATGCCGTTGTGGACCATCTTCGTGTAGTGCCCGGCGCCGACCTCGCCCGCGTGGACGAAGCCCTCCTCGCGCGGGCCCTCGGGACGCAGGGAGTCGAAGATCGGCATCGCCTTCTCGACCCACTTCTCGTCGCCGCCGCACATCAGGCCGTAGCCGTTGTCGAGGCCCCAGATGCCGCCGCTCACGCCGCAGTCGACGTAGCCGATCTGCTTCTCGCCGAGCAGCTTCGCGTTCTCGAAGTCGTCGGTGAAGCGCGAGTTGCCGCCGTCGATGACGAGGTCACCCGGCTCGAGCAGGCCACCGAGCTCGGCGACCGTCTGGCGGGTCGGGTCGCCCGCCGGGACCATCACCCACACGACGCGGGGTGCCTCGAGGGCCTGGACGAGCTCGGGGAGCGATCCGACGTCACGCACGTCGGGGTTGAAGTCGAACCCGACGACCTCGTGACCGGCGCGGCGCAACCGCTCGCGCATGTTGCCGCCCATCTTGCCGAGACCGATGAGACCGAGCTGCATGTCGCGAGCCTTTCTGACGGGAGGACGGGGGTCGATCTGGTGGCGCGGTTCGAGGCTACGCCTGCCGCCGTGCGGACGGCAGGGCGCCCACGGGGTGGAGGGTGGCCCTCCGCCCGCAACCGATGGCGTACGCCATGGGCAGCGTCGGCGACGGCGGCTCAGCTCGCGAAGCGCACCGGCATGAGCACGTAGCGGTAGCTGCTGTCGGGCTCGGAGTCGGCCTCGGCCTGCCCGGTCAGCACGGCGGGCCGGCTGGGCTGGGTGAAGCTGAGCCGGCTCCAGGCGGTGCCGACCGCGTGCAGGCCGTCGAGCAGGAACTGCGGGTTGAACGCGATCTGGATGTCGGGACCGTTGAGGGTCGCCTCGACGGCCTCGGAGGCCTGCGCGTCGTCGCCGGTGCCGGCCTCGATCGCGACCTGGCCGTCGGTGAACTTGAGCAGCACGGGGGTGTTGCGCTCGGCGACGAGCGCCACGCGCTTGACCGCCTCCTCGAGGGCCGCCGTCTCGACGACCGCCTCGGTGTCGACCGACGTGGGGAAGATCGAGGTGACCTTCGGGTACTCGCCGTCGAGCAGTCGGGTGGTCGCTCGACGCTGGCCGGCCTCGAAGCCGATGAGGCCGTCGCCGCCGTGGCCGAGCGCGAGCTCGACCGAGCCGGAGGCGCCGAGCGCGCGGGCGGTGTCGGAGAGCTGGCGGGCCGGGATGAGCGCGACGTGGTTGGCGTCGGTGGCGGACGGGCTCCACGTGAGCTCGCGCATCGCGAGCCGGTAGCGGTCGGTGGCGAGCAGGGTGACCTTGTCGCCGTCGATCTCCATGCGCACGCCGGTGAGGATCGGCAGGGTGTCGCCCTTGTCGGCGGCGATGGAGACCTGCGCGACGGCTTGGGTGAAGACGTCGCCCGCGATGGTGCCGCTCGTCTCGGGGGCCGCGGGAAGGGTGGGGTAGTCGGCCACGGGCATCTCGCGCAGTGCGAAACGGGACGAGCCGCAGGCGACGTTGACCTTCGTGCCGTCGGTGCTGACGTCGATCGGCTTGTTGGGCAGGTTGCGCGAGATGTCGGCGAGCAGACGGCCGAGCACGAGGACCTGACCGGACTCGGCGACGTCGGCCGGCACCGTGATGCGCGCGGACACCTCGTAGTCGAACGCGGAGAGGGTGAGCGTGCCGTCCTCGTTCGCGTCGACGAGCACGCCCGCGAGCACGGGGACCGGCGGGCGGGCCGGCAGGCCACGGGCCACCCAGGTCACGGCCTCGGCCAGGACGTCTCGCTCAACCCGAAACTTCACGGTGCACTCACTTCGACGGGGAAGGTCATTGGGGCTCAGACACTAGTGCCTGCCGGTGACTGACACCACAGACACTCCCCGAATGACCAGACAGGTCGAAATCACCCGTTTGGGCGGCCGCCCGTGGTCATTCGTCCCGACCCTCGTTGTCGGGGCTCATCTCCTCGACTTGAGTCTCGTCATAGTCATAGGTGGTGTGGATTGTGTGGACAACGCGAGTCCGCGCAGGTCAGGGGCTCTACAGGGATGTGCACGAGGTGTGGGCGCCCGACAGCCGCGCCAGGCGCGGGCTGTGGACGGATTTCGGCGGTGCACAGCGTCCCCACAACCAGGAGGGAGCTTGTCCGCAGGCGGGTCGGCGTCGTCCACACCCGTCCACAGGCCGGTGTGGAGGAGCGGACGGCATATGTCCGCTTTGCCACGCTCGGTGACTAGTCAGCTGTGCATGGAGAGCGGCTCCGCTTCCACAGAGTTTTCCACAACCGGTGGACAACGTTCGGGAGGATATGCCGGCGACGTCTGGAGTGACGGGTCACGGCGAGATCACGCTGTGCACACAGGTGTGGAAAAGCCTGTGGACAGATGTGGACGTCCCGAGGACGCAGGCGGCAAGAGCCGTGCCGACGACGGGCAGGGACTAGTTCGCGGAAGCGTCGGTGACCACGAGGTGGCGCGACGCGCCGAGCAGCGTCTCGAAGAGCGCGGGGGCGTCGGGGAGCGGCCCCAGCTGCGAGAAGACCTCGCTCGTGACCGCCCCGAGGAGCAGGGTCCACGCCGCGACGCCCTGCGCCAGCATCGCGGGGTCGATGCCCGTGCCGGCGAACATCGGATCCGCGAGCAGGTCCCCCAGAGCTGCCGTCGCGGGAGCCTCGGGGATCCCGAGTCCGGACGCCTCGGGCACACGTCGTGCCGACCGGGCGTCCTCGAGCAGGGTGACGAGCAGGGCCATCACGGCGGTCCCGGCCTCGGTCGTGCGTTCTGCGGGCGCGTCGTAGTCGGGCACGGGCGAGCCGTAGATGAGGGCGAAGTCGTGCGGGTGCTCGAGGGCCCAGGTCCGCAGCGCGCGACCGAGGGCGTCCCAGCGACCGCCCAGGTCGTCGGGGTCGACGGCGTCGTGCGCGGCCCGGACCGCGTCGGCCAGGGAGAGATAGCTGTCCACGATCAACCTCGTCAGCAGCTCGTCGCGGCTCTCGACGTAGCGGTAGACGCCGGATGACACCATGCCGAGGTCGCGGGCCACCGCTCGGAGGCTGAGCCCGGCCGCGCCGGAGGTGGCCAGGTGCCCGCGCGCGACGCGGAGGATGTCTGCCTCGACGGCTCGCCGGTTGCGGGCGCGCTTGCCGAGCTTCGCGGCGGGGGCGGCGTGGGCGGCGTGGGCGGCTCGGGCGGCGGTGTCCATGCGCCCAGCCTGCCACGAAGTGCTGCGTAAATGTGAGCACTGCTCTTGATTTTTGTGAGCTGGTGCGTCACCCTTTGAATGTGAGCGGTGCTCACACTTACTGTCTAGGAGACGCCATGACCCACCACCTCGTCCTCGGCGCCGGCGGCGTCGGCCGCACGACGACCGCCGCCCTCGTCGCCCAGGGCCACACCGTCACGCTCGCGTCCCGATCGGGTCGGGTGGTCGAGCGTCCCTGGGAGGCGTCGAACCCGGATGCCGTCGAGGTCGTCGCCGCCGACGCGGGCGACGCCGGGCGCCTGACGAGCCTTGCGACCGGCGCGACGAGCATCGTCAACGCCGTCAACCCGCCCAGCTACCTCACCTGGGACACCGACTGGCCGCCCGTCGCGGCCGCCACGCTCGCCGCGGCCGAGGCCACGGGCGCCGGGCTCGTCATCATCGGCAACCTCTACGGCTACGGCCGGGTGGACTCCCCCATGCGTGAGGACACCCCGCTGCGTCCCGCGGGGCACAAGGGAGCGATTCGCGCCGACATGTGGGCCGAGGCGCTGGCCCGCCACGAGGCCGGACGCCTGCGCGTCACCGAGCTGCGCTCCAGCGACTACTTCGGCCCGGGCACGACGCCGCGCACGAGCTATCTGGGCGACGTCATCCTCGACGCGCTCCTCGCGGGCCGGCCGCCCTTCGTGCCGGTCGGCCGCGCCGACGCGGCGCACTCGTGGACCTACGTCCCCGACGTCGGCGCCCTCGCCGCCCGCGTCGCGACCAGCGACACGAGCGATGACGCCTGGGGCCGGGCCTGGCACGTGCCGACCTCGGCGCCGCGCACCTTCGACGAGACGGCCCGCGACATCGCGCGGCTCGCCGGCGTCAAGCCCCGCAAGGTACGCGTGCTGCCCCGCCCGCTCGGAACCGCAGCCGGACTCGTCGTCCCCTTCATGCGCGAGGTCCGCGAGACGCGCCACCAGTTCGAGCGGCCGTTCGTGCTCGACTCCGCCCTGACCGAACAGACCTTCGGGATCGCCCCGACCCCGTGGGACGACGCGCTCACCGCCACCATCGCCGCGCGACGGCGCTGACGGCATACGCCATCGGGGCCGACCGGCCCCTGCCGTCAGTGGGACTGCTGGCGGATGCGGTTGGTCAGCTCCGTGACCTGGTTGTAGATCGCGCGGCGCTCACCCATGAGCTCGCGGATCTTGCGGTCGGCGTGCATGACGGTCGTGTGGTCGCGGCCGCCGAAGTGCTGACCGATCTTCGGCAGGCTGAGGTCGGTCATCTCGCGGCACAGGTACATCGCGATCTGGCGGGCCGTCACGAGCTGGCGCGAGCGGCTCGAGCCGCAGAGGTCCTCGATCGTCACCGCGTAGTAGGCGGCCGTGACCGCCATGATCGTCGCCGCGGTCACCTGGTTGGGCGTCTCGTTCGGCAGCACGTCCTTGAGCACGATCTCGGCGAGCGGCAGGTCGACCGGCTGGCGGTTGAGGTTGCTGAACGCCGTAACGCGGATCAGTGCCCCCTCGAGCTCGCGAATGTTGGTGCTGAAGTTCGTCGCGATGTACTCGAGCACGTCGTCGGGCACCGACATGCGGTCCTGGATCGCCTTCTTGCGCAGGATCGCGATGCGGGTCTCGAGGTCGGGCGGCTGCACGTCGGTGAGCAGGCCCGACTCGAAGCGGGTGCGCATCCGGTCCTCGAAGCCGGACAGCTCACGCGGCGGCAGGTCACTGGTGATGACGATCTGCTTGTTCGCGTTGTGCAGCGTGTTGAAGGTGTGGAAGAACTCCTCCTGGGTCTGCAGCTTGCCCTGGAGGAACTGGATGTCGTCGATGAGCAGCACGTCGACGCTGCGGTAGCGGTTCTGGAACGCGCTCGCCTTGTCGTCGCGGATGCTGTTGATGAAGTCGTTGGTGAACTCCTCGGAGTTCACGTAGCGCACCCGCACGTTCGGGAACATGGTGCGCGCGTAGTGGCCGATCGCGTGGAGCAGGTGCGTCTTGCCCAGACCGGACTCGCCGTAGACGAAGAGCGGGTTGTACGCCTTCGCCGGCGCCTCGGCGACCGCGACCGCCGCCGCGTGGGCGAAGCGGTTGCTCGCGCCGATGACGAAGGTGTCGAACGTGTACTTCGGGTTGAGTCGCGTGTCGCCGGGCGAGCTGGGCTCGGGACGCTGCTGGAGACGCAGGGGGCCGCTCTCGCCGCCGCTCAGCGGGTCGGGGCCGAGCTCCATCTGCGTCTGCACGTCGGGGTATGCCGGCCGGGCGGGTTCGTCGAGGTCGGCGCCGTTGAGGGCGGGCGCGCTCTCGGCGAGGTCGCGCAGCGGGTTGTGCTGGGCGTGGTGCGCCTGTGGGTGGATGCCGGGTTGGGCGGGGCTGCCGAAGCCTGCGGATCCGGTGGCCGCGCCACCCTGGGCGAGGCCGTTGTGATGCCCCGCCGAGCCGTTGCTGTCGGAGCCGGTCTGGCGGCGGCCGTCGTTCACCTGGCCGGTGGGCTCGTCGCTGATCATGCCGAGGTCGGTCTCGAGACTCTCGTCGACCGATACCGCGACCTGGACGGGGTGCCCGAGCTGGTCGGCGAGAGCGGTGTGGACCTGCTCGCGCACGCGCGTCTCGAGGAAGTCCTTGGTGAAGGTGTTGGGAGCGCGCACCAGCGCGATCTGGTCGAGCACCCCGACGAGGCGGCAGAGCCGGACGAAGGCGCGCTCCTGGTTCGACAGTCCCGAGTCGAGTGTGCCGAGCGTCTGCTGCCAGATCCGCGCGTAGTCGACGCCTGTCTCGGCCACCAAACCCACCTGCCCCTGACTTCAATTCCGTTGCACTTGTTGCGATCCCGGCGCTGAGCGCACTCGAGCGGGCCGGAGCGGGAGCTCGACCGTGCCGGGTCGGACGACTGGGGACGTCCGGTGCCTTGGTGAACGATGCCCTGTTGTCCACACGTTTGTCCACAGCCTGTGCATGGGTCGGGCGAGGATCGTGAAGTCGAAAACCTACCCCGGCTGAGCCGCCGTGACAATCACGTCCGGAAGAGAACTTTCTCGTCGTCGGCGTGTCGCCTTGCAATCGTCCACCGACGTTCCAAGATCGTCGGTTCTGCCCTCATCGGCGCGACTCCTCCCACCGGTTTGACCCTTCTTCCGGGCGCCCGTATCGTTGACCGAGCGTGTCTGCGACCTCTTTCGCATGCCCATGGCCCCGGGCCCGGTTCGTCCGGTTCCCGGTCCTCCCTGGGCTTGCCGATTGCGGTCGCATCGGCCACCGCCAGCCCCACCCCGGGCGCCTCCCGTCGCAGCTGCGCCGGGCGTGCACCCGCAACCTACGGAGAACCTCGTGAGCAAGCGCACCTTCCAGCCGAACAACCGTCGCCGCGCCAAGACGCACGGCTTCCGCCTTCGCATGCGCACCCGCGCCGGTCGCGCCATCCTCGCTGCCCGTCGCCGCAAGGGCCGCGCCGAGCTCTCTGCCTGAGTCGCCGGAGGCCGCGGCGTGCTGCCGGCACGTCACCGACTGCGTGAGCGGGCGGACTTCACCACGGCAGTACGCGGGCCCGGCGCCAGCAGAGCAGGCGGGCGACTCATCGTCGTGCATGCCAACCGGACCGATGCGCGTGCGGAACTTCCGCCGCGCGTCGGTTTTGTTGTGTCCAAGGCCGTCGGCAACGCGGTGGTGCGCAACCGCACCAAGCGTCGCCTGCGCGCCGGCGTCGCGACCCGGCTGGACGGCATACCTGCTGGTCTCGACCTCGTCGTGCGCGCCAACCCGGCCGCGGCCCAGGCCACCTGGGCCGAGCTCGACACCGCCCTCGGGCGCCAGCTCGAGAAGGTGTGCCACCCGTGAGCGCCACGCTCAACCGCGTGCTCGCGGCCCCGTTCGTGCTCGTCGTCCGGCTCTACCAGCGCCTCATCTCCCCGATGCGGCCGCCGACCTGCCGCTTCTACCCGAGCTGCTCCGCGTATGCCGTCACGGCACTCACGCGGTTCGGCCCCCTGCGCGGTGGCTGGCTCGCAGCCCGGCGCATCGGCCGGTGCCACCCGTGGAACCCAGGCGGCGTCGACCCCGTTCCGATGACGTGGGCCGAGCGCAACGACTGGGACCCCGCAGACTTCCGGCCACCGGGTGAGCCCCACCCTGCCGGTCACCCGATGACAGAGGAAAGACGTTGATCGACTTCTTCAACACCCTGCTCTATCCGATCAAGCTCGGTGAAGCATGGGTCATGTACGCCTGGCACTGGCTCTTCGAGACGCTCGGCCTGAGCGGGGCCTGGGCGGGATGGGCGTGGGCGCTGTCGATCGCCGGCCTCACCGTCGTCGTCCGGGTGCTGCTCATCCCGCTCTTCGTCCGCCAGATCCACTCCTCGCGCCGGATGCAGCTCATCCAGCCCGAGATGCAGAAGATCCAGAAGAAATACAAGGGCAAGCGCGACCCCGAGAGCCAGAAGGCGCAGCAGGCGGAGATCATGGATCTCTACCGCCGCACGGGCACCAACCCGTTCAGCAGCTGCCTGCCGATCCTCATCCAGTCCCCGTTCTTCTTCGCGCTCTTCCAGCTGCTCAACAACCTGCGGGCTCAGGCGGAAGGCAAGCAGGCGGGCATCGGGCCGATCACCAACGAGGTCGCGCGCGCCATCGAGGGCTCGACCATCTTCGGATCCAGGCTCTCCGACGCCTTCATCATGCAGGGGGGCACCTCGCCGCTCAGCACCAAGATCCTCACCGCGGTGCTCATCGTGCTCATGTCTGCGACGACGTTCACGACGCAGTACCAGCTGATGCGCAAGAACATGCCGGCGTCGGCGCTGGACAACCCGTTCGCGAAGCAGCAGAAGGTGCTCCTCTACCTGATGCCGATCTTCTTCGCGATCTCCGGCGTCAACTTCCCGGTCGGTGTGCTCCTCTACTGGCTCACGACGAACCTCTGGACCATGGGCCAGCAGTTCTACGTCATCCGCAACATGCCGGCCCCGGGATCCGAGGCCGAGGCCAACCGCCGCAAGCGCCTGGAGCGCAAGGGCAAGACCGTCGAGGAGCTCACGGTTCCCGGACTCGACTCCGGTGACGACGTGCCCGACGACGCCCCCAAGGCCGGTCAGCGCCAGCAGCCCAAGAGCAAGAAGCGCGCCCGCACGCAGGCCCCCAAGAACCGTCGCTGAGGGTTCTTCCACAATCTTGTCCACACTGCTCTTGGGCCTCTGAACTGCGAAGACGCGAGTTTTCCACAGAGCCCGGGTGAACGAAGGAGTCAACCATGAGCGAGACGCAGGCCACCGAGGCCGAGAACCCGACCGACCTCACCGCCGGAGACGAGCCCACGTCAGCCACGACCACGCCCACCACCGAGCGTCCGGTCTCCGGTGACGCGGATCTGTCGGTGGAGGCTGCCGAGTCGGAGTCTGACGACGACGCCGACGATGACGCCGGTGACGGTGACGGTGACGGTGACGGCGGCGACGCAGAGACGGCCAAGGCCGACAAGGGCGACAAGAAGTCGCGCGTGCGCCAGCTCGAGCGCGAGGGCGAGGTCGCGGCCGACTTCCTCGAGACGCTTCTCGACATCGCCGATCTCGACGGCGACATCGACGTGGACGTGGACGGTGACCGCGCCGCCATCGCCATCGTCGACTCCGACGAGGGCCGGGTGCCCCGTCGTCTCGTCGGCGCCGACGGCAAGGTGCTCGAGGCCCTCCAGGAGCTGACCCGACTGGCCGTCCAGGCCGAGACGGGCGAGCGGAGCCGGCTCATGCTCGACATCGCCGGTCACCGTGCGCAGCGCCGGTCGGCACTCGTCGAGCTGGCCAAGGTGGCCATCGCCGAGGTCAAGGAGTCCGGCACGAAGCGTTCGCTCGAGCCGATGAGCGCCTTCGAGCGCAAGGTCGTGCACGACGAGGTGGCCGCTGCCGGGCTCGTGTCCGAGTCTGAGGGCGTGGACCCGCACCGCCACATCGTCATCCTTCCCGCCTGACCCATCGCGTTTCACGTGAAACACGGCTCGTGAGAGGCGTGGCAGGACCAACTACCTGAGGAGTGGGAGCGCGTGAGCCACGAAGCTCCCGACCCGGTCGGGCCTGGCGATCCGACCGGGGTGGCCGGACGAACGGTCTTGCCCGGCCCGACGGCCGAGCCTGAGGCGCCAGGCGTAGCGCCCACCCCGGCGGCCGCGACCAGCGTCTTCGGTGCCCGCCTGGCGCTCGCGGAGCGGTTCGTCGCGATCCTCGCCGACACCGGGATCGCTCACGGGCTCATCGGTCCCCGTGAGGCGCCCCGGCTCTGGGACCGTCACGTCCTGAACTGCGCCGTCGTGCACGAGGCGATCCCGGTGACGGGGGAGATGCAGCGCGTCATCGACGTGGGCTCCGGTGCCGGTCTCCCGGGTCTGGCCCTGGCGATCGCGCGAGCCGATCTCGAGCTGCACCTGGTCGAGCCGCTCGCCCGACGCACGGCCTGGCTCACTGACACGGTCGAGCAGCTGGGCCTGTCGAACGTCACCGTCCACACGGCCCGGGCCGAGACGCTCTGGGACGAGCTCGATGCGCCGTGGGTGACCGCCCGGGCCGTCTCCAAGATCGTGCAGCTGGCCGAGTGGACCCTGCCGCTGCTCCGTCCCCACGGGGCGCTCCTCGCCCTCAAGGGCTCACGCGCCCAGGTGGAGCTCGACGAGGGCCGCGCCGCGCTGACGCGCCTCGGCGTCGTCGATGCCGAGGTCGAGGCGTACGGGGCGGACCTGCTGGAGGAACCGACTCTGGTGCTCCGGGCGACGATCGGTGAGGCCGTCGACCGCCGACGGTTCCGGTCGCGGCAGCCCTCGAGTGCCGGCTCGGCACGACGACGCGCGGATCGACCGCGCGGATCGCGACGCTCCGGCACGGCAGCGGGCGGTCGTCGGCGCCATCAGCCATGATCGTGTCCAGACCCATTCGATGGTCGGCCCCGCCCGCGGGTGGGGACGAGCCGGCCCTCAAACCGGAGGTGCGCTCCCTGTGACGATGTCGACCAACCTCGGCTGGCCGAGTGAACCCGACCCGGAGCCCGAGCACCGACGTCTGGGGTGGTTGGCTCGCATGCTCGGTGTTTCACGTGAAACGGACACTCCCACGAACGCGTACACCGAGGCCCAGGTCGTCACGGTGGAGTCCGCCACAGCCTCAGAACCACAGCCGCAACCGAAAGAAGAAGAAGAGATCGTCTCCGCATCCCGCACCGACGACACCCCTGTCGATCCGGGTCCGGTCGTCGAGGATTCCGTCATCGTCCCGGCCTCGTCGACCTCGGAGAACCGTTCTGCCCCTGCGGCCCCGACGTCCGATCTCGACCAGGCCCTAGCGGTGCACCAGCGAAGCGAAGACGTGGACCGGGAGGAGCGCGGCGACATCGAGCACGGCGTCGACGACGATCGCCGCTCCGGTGACCAAGGTTCCCCCGCCGAGCTGGGTGACGCGACCTCGGAACAGGATCAGTTGGGCCCGGTCGAGGGCCGGGACGCGGACGGGAGTGACACCGAGCAGGACGTGACAGCGGGCCACGGCACCCAGCACGACGTCGACGACCGGACCGCCGACGCATCGGGAGAGACTGCACTCGCGCCGAGTGAGGGGCCCGCGCAGACCTCACCCGTCGCGGTCTCCGGGAGTCTCCCGACCGACGAGCAGGCCTACGGCAGCCCTGTGGACAACGCGGTGGATGAAGCGGTCCGCGGCGGCACCGCTGAGCGAGGAAATCGCCCATATCGGGCTGGGGACAACGTTGTGGACGAATCGGCCGACACGCTGCGCCAGCTCGCTGACCACGCCGACCGAGTGGCCCTCGTCGCGGCCCTGCCGACGCCCGGAAGTGACACCCCCCTGGCGAGGGAGCTGGCCGAGAACGCCCGCCGTCGCATCCAGCTGACGGGCCGCCCGTTCCCGAAGCCGGTGGCGCCCCGGGTACTGACCGTGGCCAACCAGAAGGGTGGGGTCGGCAAGACGACCACCACGGTGAACATCGCGGCAGCCCTGGCGCAGGCCGGGCTGTCGGTGCTCGTCATCGACCTCGACCCGCAGGGCAACGCCAGCACCGCGCTCGGCATCGACCACCACGCCGAGGTCCCGTCGATCTATGACGTGCTCGTGGACGGCACCCCGATGCTCGAGGTCGTGCAGCCGTGCTCGACGGTCGAGAACCTGCACTGTGCGCCTGCCACCATCGACCTGGCCGGCGCTGAGATCGAGCTCGTGTCGCTCGTGGCTCGCGAGTCGCGGCTGCAGAAGGCGATCGCCGCGGCGGTGGAGCAGGGTCATTCGTACGACTACATCCTCATCGACTGCCCACCCAGCCTGGGACTACTCACGGTCAACGCGATGGTGGCGGCCAGCGAGGTGTTCATCCCGATCCAGTGCGAGTACTACGCCCTCGAAGGGCTGTCGCAGCTGCTCAAGAACATCGATTTGGTCAAGCGTCACCTGAACCCGGCGCTGCACGTGTCGACCATCCTGCTCACGATGTACGACGGCCGCACCCGCCTCTCGGCCCAGGTCGCGGACGAGGTGCGCGAACACTTCCCCGAGCAGGTGCTGCGGACGACGGTGCCGAGGTCGGTCCGCGTCTCGGAGGCGCCGAGCTTCGGGGAAACGGTGATGACCTACGACCCAGCCAGCAGTGGTGCCCTCGCCTACCTCGAGGCGGCGGGCGAGCTGGCCGACCGCGGGGCGGCCGGCGGCGCCTGACTGCCTGCCGCGCTCACGCGATGAACGGGACCGCCACACGCTTGGCGGTCCCGTTTCACGTGAAACACCCCCCTTGTCGGCGGGGGTTTGTGAGAACGCACTCTCCCTGACAGACAAGGGGGGCAGGCAGAGAGGTCACGCCGTGTTTCACGTGAAACCCCCGTCCGATCCTCAGACGTCACGGGCGTTTCACGTGAAACAGACGGCCCGCGATAGTCGCAACCAGCGCGCGAGTCCTCGGAGCGGGTGCGCAAACCGGGGTCACCCACCACCTAGACTGGCGCCGGACGCGATGGCCGCGTCGAGGACGACAAGGGGTTGGCGAATGGCGGAGAAGCGTCGAGCACTGGGTCGGGGCCTGGGGGCTCTCATCCCGAGCGCACCGAGCGGGGGCGCCGGCCGACCCGTCGATGTCTTCTTCACGGAGCAGAAGCAGCCGACCCCGCCGACTGCGACGCCCGAAGAAAGGCCGGCCGGCTCGGACGGCACTCCCGGCGCCGGCTCGGAGACGGCCCAGAACGGTCAGGGCCCGGCCTCCCAGAACGGGCACAGCGGTCCGGAGAGCGGTCAGCCGACAGAGGGCGCCGACGAGGCCGCCACCCCGGCGGACGCAGAACCGACGAACGCAGAATCGACGAAGGGGCCTGCTGTCGGAGAGAAGCTCGAGGATGCCGCGACCGGGCTCGCCGTGGTGCCGGGTGCCGAGTTCGCCGAGCTCGACATCGAGTCGATCCGCCCGAACCCCAAGCAGCCGCGCACGGTCTTCGACGAGGACCACATGGCCGAGCTGGTCCACTCGATCCGCGAGATCGGCGTGCTCCAGCCGGTGGTCGTCCGCCGTATCCCTGCGGACCAGCTGGCCGAGGCCGACGGCAAGACCTTCGAGCTCATCATGGGTGAGCGCCGATGGCGCGCCTCCCTGGCGGCCGACCTCGGCGTCATCCCAGCCATCATCAAGGACACGAGCGACGACGACCTCCTGCGCGACGCGCTCCTGGAGAACCTCCATCGGAGTCAGCTCAACTCGCTCGAGGAGGCGGCGGCATACCAGCAGCTGCTCGACGACTTCGGTTGCTCGCACGAGGAGCTCGCGAGCCGTATCGGGCGGTCACGCCCGCAGATCTCGAACACGCTCCGCCTGCTGAAGCTGCCTCCGCTGGTGCAGCGCCGTGTGGCAGCGGGGGTCCTGAGTGCCGGCCATGCGCGTGCGCTGCTCGGCATGGCTGACGGCGGGGCGATGGAGCGCATGGCGCAGCGCATCGTCGCCGAGGGACTGTCCGTGCGCAACGTCGAGGAGCTCGTGGCCCTGGGGGAGGGCAACGACGCTCCCAAGCCGCGTCGTCCTCGCGCCGGTAGCCGTCACCCTCAGCTCGACGACTTCACGTCGAACCTGTCCGACCACCTCGAGACCCGAGTCGCGATCGCCCTGGGTCAGCGCAAGGGCAAGATCACCGTGGAGTTCGCCTCGATGGAGGACCTGCGCCGCATCCTCGGTCTCATGGGCATGGGGTCGCCTAACCGCGACTGACCCCACAGTCACAGCCACAGACCTGGCCCCAGCCGGCGCCGCCCGAGAGCTGGAGCACCGACACCGAGACGGAGGGTGATCGTGCCCGAGGGCCACACGATCCATGCACTCGCCGACCGTCTGGAGCGGGCGTTCCGCGGCCACCGGGTCGAGGCGAGCAGCCCGCAGGGGCGGTTCGCCGCGGATGCCGAGCGGCTGGACGGCAAGGTGCTCGAGCGCGCCGAGGCGTGGGGCAAGCACCTGTTCGTCGACGTGGGCGACCTCGCGTTGCACGTGCATCTCGGCCTCATCGGCCAGTTCCCGGTGCGGCCGCTGCGCGCTGGCACCCCGCCGGCACCGGTGGGCGCGGTGCGGCTGCGCCTGGTGGGGCCGGATCATTTTGCCGACCTGCGCGGTCCGATGATCTGCACGCTCGTGGACCGTGCGCGCCGCCGTGAGATCGTCTCCACCCTCGGACCTGATCCGCTGCGACGACGGAGTCAGCCGCAGCCTGGATGGGAGCGGTTGCATCGCAGCCGGCGCCCGATCGCGGAGCTGCTCATGGACCAGTCCGTCGTGGCCGGGGTGGGCAACGTCTACCGCTGTGAGGTGCTTCACCGCCTGGCGGTAGACCCCTTCACTCCCGGACGAGACCTCTCGGAGTCGGTGTGGAACGAGATCTGGGACGATCTCGTGCTGCTCATGCCGCTGGGGCGGGCGTTCTCGCAGATCATCACCATGCCCGACCAGGTGGAGGCGGCACAGCGGGCGAAGCGCTCCGGCCGTGCCCGCGCCATAGCCAAGGAGCTCACCGGCGAGCGTCTGGGCGACACCTTCGAGCGGCGGTTCCTCGTCTACAAGCGGACCGGTGAGCCGTGTCCACGATGCCGAAACACGGTGCAGCGAAGAGAGATCGCCGGCCGCCGGCTCTACTGGTGCCCCGCCTGCCAGATCCGACGCTGACGGGGCCCGACCGGACCACGCGCGCCCGTCAGCACGTGCCCGGACGTACTCGCGGCCCTAGGCTGACGCCATGGCCCTCACCGGATCCCGGCCTGCGCCGACCCACGTCATCGCCCACCTGTCCGACCCGCACCTGATCGCGGGCGGTGGGCTGCTCGCCGGCCACATCGACACCCGGGAACAGCTGCGCAAGGCCCTGGCGCGGGTCGAGGCCTCGGGTGAGCACATCGATGCGCTCGTCATCAGCGGAGACCTGGCCGACAGCGGGGACCCGGCCGCGTACGACCTGCTCCTCGAGATCGTCGGCCCGGTCGTCGAGCGGCTGGGCGCCGCCCTCGTGCTCACCGGGGGCAACCACGACGAGAGGCGCCCGATGGCCGAGCGCCTCTACGGCCGAGACACGGACGAGCCGCAGGACTCAGTCACCGTCGTTGGCGGCCTGCGTATCATCGCGGTGGACTCCGCCGTGCCCGGCTACCACCACGGCGGCTTCTCGGACGCGCAGTACGAGTGGCTCGCCGGCGAGCTGGCGACCCCGGCTGAGCACGGGACTCTCCTCGTCGTCCACCACGCCCCCGTCACCTACCGGTCACCCGTCATGCAGCTCCTCGACTTCGACGACGTCGATCGTCTGCGCGAGGTGATCGAGCCGACCGACGTGCGTGCGGTGCTCAGCGGTCACCTGCACGTCACGAGCTTCGGGACCCTCGGCCGGGTGCCGGTCTTCGTCGCCGGCGGCGTCAGCTATGTCGACGACGTGGGCGCACCCCGCGAACTGCTCATGGGCGTCGACGGCCCGCAGTCGTGGAACCTCGTGGAGGTGCATGCCGACCAGGTCGTCGGCACCGTGGTGCCCATCGAGCAGCACAAGACCTGGCCGGCCCTCTCGGAGGCCGTCATGGAGTTCATGGACACGGTTCCGGAGGCCGAGCGGCGCGAAGTCTTCTCGCGCAAGCGAACCTGACGCAAAACTTCGAGAATCAAAACGTCGAACCGCGTCCGCGCTGTTCGACGCTGAAGTGAGGACCCGACAGGCGGGTCGCACAGTCAAGGAGATGCAGTCATGAGCCAGGTCCACAAGGCCACGTCGTCGGACGGCACCACGATCGCCTACGAGGCCTACGGCGACGGGCCCGTCGCCGTGATCGTCGGAGGTGCGTTCTGCGACCGGGGCGCGTTCCGGGACGTCGCGGTCGAGCTCGGCCGACTCGGCTTCACCGGGGTCACCTACGACCGTCGCGGACGGGGGGACAGCGGTGACACCGAGCCCTATGCGGTCTCCCGCGAGGTTGACGACCTCACTTCCGTGATCCAGGCAGCCGGTGAAAACGACTCTCCCGCCTACGTTTTCGGTGTCTCATCGGGCGGTGCGCTTGTCATCGAGGCCATCGCGGCAGGCGCGCCGATCGCCAAGGGCTCGGCCATCGAGGTGCCGTACCGCACCGCGGCCTGGCCGCCGCCCCCGGCTGACTACATCGGGACCCTCGAGGCCTTCGAGGCGAAGGGTGACCGTGCCGGGATCGTGCGGTACTTCAACAACGAGGTCGTCGGGATGCCGCCAGAGATGGTCGACGGCATGGTCGGCACCCCGGTGTGGGACGCTCTGCTGTCGATGGCCTACACCGTCAAGTACGACGGCCTGTGCCTCGGCGGTGACGAGCAGGACATCCCGGTGGAAACCTTTGCGCGGGTGACGGTTCCGTTCCTTTCGGTCTGCAGCAGCGGCACCCAGCTGCCCTGGCTCCACGACGCGGCCGGCGTTGTGGCAGAGGCACTTCCGAACGCCACGGCGGTCGAGCTGCCTGGCGAGTTCCACCAGGTGCCTGCTGGCGTGCTGGCCCCGGCACTCGCGGACTTCTTCCGCTCCTGACGCGACGTCGGCAGGATAGCGACGTCAGCTGACCGGTGAGTTCCCTTGCACGACAACGGGACCCACCGGCGAACGCTGAGTGACGTGGTCAATCGGCCAGCAGAGCCAGGGCCGGATTGTGCTCTGGCGAAACGACTTCGCGCGGCGGGCCTGGGGGAGTGGCTCCCTCACCGAAGGGTGAACCACCGAGAGCCTCGCGACCGTGCGGGGTGGCCCAGTTCTCCAGGGCGGGCCCGAGCGGCACGATGCCCGTGGGGTTCACGTCGCTGTGCACCACGTAGTAGTGACGCTTGATGTGGGCGAAGTCGACGGTGTCGCCGAATCCGGGCGTCTGGAAGAGGTCCCGCGCGTACGCCCACAGCGCCGGCATCTCGATCAGCTTGTTGCGGTTGCACTTGAAGTGCCCGTGGTAGACGGGGTCGAACCGCACGAGCGTCGTGAAGAGCCGCACGTCGGCCTCGGTGACGTGGTCGCCGACGAGGTAGCGCCGGGTGGAGAGCCGGTCCTCGAGGAGGTCGAGGTGCTCCCACAGCCGACGGTAGGCCTTGTCGTACGCGTCCTGGGTGCCGGCGAAGCCGCAGCGGTAGACGCCGTTGTTCACGAAACGGTAGATCGGCTCGCTCACGGCCTCGATCTCGTCAGCCAGGTCGGCGGGGTAGAGGTCTGGCGCGCCGTCGCGGTGGAGGTCGCGCCACTGCGTCTCGAGGTCGATGGTGATCTGCTTGAAGTCGTTGGTGACGACGGCACCGGTGGGGATGTCGACGATCGCGGGAACCGTTATCCCACGCGGGTATTCGGGGTCGCGTCGGAAGTAGGCGTCCTGGATGCGGGGGATGCCGAGCACCGGGTCGAGACCGCCCGGGTCCAGGTCGAAGGTCCAGCTCCGGCTGTCGTGCGTGGGGCCGCAGATGCCCATCGACAGGGCGTCCTCCAGGCCGAGGAGCCGGCGCACGATGATGGCGCGGTTGGCCCACGGGCACGCCCGCGCCACGACGAGGCGGTAGCGTCCGGACTCGACGGGAAAGCCGTCGCGCCCGTCCGCGGTGATGCGGGTGGTGATGTAGTTCGTGTCGCGCTTGAAGCTCTTCTCGACGTACGTCCCCGGTTCGCTCATGCGCCCAACCCTAGTTCGCGGTCTGGCGCCACCAGCCCCTCCCACCCCTCCCGGCGCAACCACCGATGACGAGGCTGCCGTGCTCGGCGAGCTGCTGCGCTGCTGCGGTGGTGCGCCCGATCGCGGTCAGCCCGACCCGCCCGTCGATGGCGAGGCCCGAGAGCATCTGCAGCACGAGCCCGGTGCCGGTCGCGGGGTCGAAGCCGATGCCTGCTGCCTGCACGGCCGCCACGACCTGGAGCGGGTCGACGCCGAGCCAGTGCGGGTCGACGACGTTGTCGGTCGAGGAGTAGCAACGCTGCGAACCGTCCGGCGTGACCCAGCACCCCCTCGTCGGGTCGTAACGGCCCCTCACCAGCGCCGCGAGTCCTGCCAGCGGGTGGGTCGTGCCGCCGTTGCGCAGGTTCACCTCGATCGCCAGCACCTCCCAGCGGTCTGCGTCGCGCCTGGCGACGAAGTCGACCCCCACCCGACCGCGGGCCCCGAGGGCGCTCAGCCGCTCGGCGACCGCGGCAGTCGCGCGGGCGACGGCGACGGCATACGCAGGCTGTGCGGGGAGCACGCACCCGGCGTAGACCTGCCCGTCCGGGCCGCCGAGCACCTGCTCGTGCGTCGAGACCACGGTCACGGTGCCGTCGGGCGCGATGTCGGCCTGCCCGCTGGGACTCGTGACGTCGTCGCCGAGGACGAGCTCCTCCACGACGCCGCCGGCAGCGAGCTCGGCCAGGTACGACGGCGGCACCGCCTGCGCCAGGGCCTGCAGCAGACGGTTGCCCGTGAGGTCACCTCCCAGGGGGTCGCGTACGCGCACGGTGACGTTCCCGTCGCCGGCTGCGCTGTCGTCGAGCTTGACCACGACCCGTTCCGTGCCGGGCCGGCGCCGGCGGACCTCCTCGACGGCCCGGGCGACGTCGTCGAGGTCGCGCACGTCCTCGCACCCCACCGGGGTGTCGACGCCGACGGCGTGGAAGAGGCGCCGGCCGGCGCTCTTGAAGCCGAGCGGGCGCAGGCGCGCGGGCGTGCCGTCGATGGGGACACCGAGGGCGAGCGCGGCCTCCTCCTCCGTCGTGGTCACGTTCCAGACCTGGAGGAGTGCCGGCCGCCCGTCCACGACGGCGCGAACCCGGGCGACGGCGGCCGGGTCGTCGAGCAGCTTGGCGGCCGTCGGGCGCCAGGACGGGTCGTCGACCGTGACGACGTGCAGGCGCTGCAGGAAGCCGGCGCGTTCGGAGGGGGCCAGCAGGGAGGCGTAGTAGTCGAGCACGCCGGGTCCGGGGGCGAGCGAGCTGACGTAGACGACCTCGCAGCGTGGGTCGCGTGCGGCCAGGGCGAGCAGGAGGTAGCGGTGCTCCATCGACCCGAGGCGCGCGCCGTAGTGCTCGAGGAGCTGGCCCTGGACGCTGAACGAGGGCATGACGACGAGCACGTGAGGCGTCCCGTTGCCGCCGCCCGCGCGGCGGGCGTCCCAGGCGGCACCGAGGCTCTGCTGGAGCTGCTCGAACGTGCCCATGCGTCGGCCTTCCGCGAACCTGACCCGTCGATGGTAGCGACGAGGACCCCGCCACCGCGTCGTCGCGGGGCAGGCCTGGCAGCCTCCGACCCGCCACCGGGACCGCCGGTGGTGCCGACTGACGGTGCGCGGGCCAGAATGGCGGTATGCGGGAAATCCGGTGGCGCGATGCGTGACCTGCGTGCGCTGACGCCCGACCTCGTCGACGACCTCGTCGGCATCGGCACGTGCGCCCCGTGCACCTTCTGGCAGACCGTGCCGCGCAACGGCCATGGCGACGAACACCCACCGCGCGAGGTGCTCGCCGACTGGGTCGGCACGGTCACGAGCGACTGGGGCCCGCCCGGCCGCGTCGCTTACGTGGACGGTGAGCCGGCGGGCTACGTCATGCTCGCGCCGGCGCGGCACGTGCCGCGCCTCGCCGCGTTCCCGACCTCGCCCTCGGACCCGGCGACGCTCATGCTCCTCACCGCGGTCACCGCCCAGCCGTATGCCGGCCGGGGCCTTCGCAAGGTGCTGCTGCAGTCCGCGGCGAAGGACGCCCTCAAGCACCAGGTGCGCTCGCTCGAGGTCGTCGCCGCACGTCCGCTGGCGGTGTCGAAGCACCCCTGCGTGCTCGATGTCGACGTGCTGGAGAAGGTCGGCTACCGCGTCGAGCGCGACCACCCGACCTACCCGCGCCTGCGGATGGACCTGCGACGCGTCGTCACGCTGCGCGACGAGGCGGCTGCCGCGGTGGCGCGCGCGCTGGCCAGGGTGCCGGGGCTGCGCCCCGTGCCGGAGACCCACCCGAACGGGTCGAGCCACGCCAACGTGACCGACCGGGCCTGACCGGTTCCGATCGGGCCCGACCGGGCCTGACCGGGCCTGACCGGTTCCGATCGGGCCTGACCGGTCCTGAGTGGGCCCGAGTGCCTTCAGCCGACGGTGCGGTCGCCCGTCGCGCTGCCGACCTGGGCGGCGCGCATCGACTCGAGGTGGCGGCGCAGGTCGTCGAGGCGCAGCACGCCGGTGCGCGCGGTGTCGGCCTCGCCGAGGTAGACCCGCTGGAGCGCGACGACGACGGCCTCGGCCACGAGGTCGAGCGTGTGCGGCTGCGCCAGCGCTTCGGCGTCGCCCGCGTGGCTGAGGTAGCCGAGGTCGAGGCGGACGGCCGGCATGCGGGTGCGGCGCAGCAGCGGCCAGGTGCGGGCGTGGGAGCGGCAGTCGGTGAGGCCGGTGCGGGCCACGACCTCGCGCAGCAGCAGGTCGGCGAAGCTCTCGCCGATGACGGACCAGTCGCTGTGCTTGGCGTTGTCGGGGTGGCCGTAGAAGTACGTCGCGACCCCGTGGGCCGAGCCGGACTCGGTGTGGTCGGTGTGGAGGGAGAGCACGAGGTCGGCGTCGCAGGAGTTGGCGAAGGCGGCGCGCTCCTCGTCGCTGCCGCCCTCGGTGGTCTCGGTGCGGGTGAAGACGACGCTGACGCCGTGCGCGGACAGCCGCCCCTCGATGCGTCGGGCCAGGTCGAGGGCGAGCCTCGCCTCGACGAGGCCGCTGCCGCCCTCGGCACCGGTGTCGGCGCCGCCGTGGCCGGGGTCGAGGACGATGGTGCGTCCGCTGAGGCTGTAGCCGCTGCGCCGCAGGTGCTCGCGCTCGCGCAGCGCATTGGCTGAACCGCCGCTGACCGAGCGGCGCAGGCCGGCGAAGGCGCGCATCGTCTCGGGGCCTGCGGTGCCGTCGGGGACGAGGCCCACTGCGGCCTGGAAGGCTCGGAGTGCGGCGTCGGTGGCCGGCCCGTGGAGGCCGTCGACCTTGCCGGGCGTGAAGCCGAGCTCGGCCAGGCGTCCCTGGAGGGCGACGACGTCGTCACCCTCGACGAAGTGGCCCGGCACGTAGCGCAGCACCCGGTCACCGAGGGCCCAGCGGGCCCCGTCGAGCACGGCATACGTCGAGCGTCCGACGATGCCGTCGACGATGAGCCCGCGCCGCTGCTGGAACGACTTCACGGCCTGCTCGACGCGCTCGTCGAAGACGGCGTTGCCGGCCGCGTCGGTGGCTCCCGGTCCGCCGGGAAGGTCACCGGACAGGACGAGCCGCTCGCAGACGGCCGCTACCGCGGGCCCGGCGTCGCCGCGCCGGAGCACGACGGTCTGGGGAGGGGTCATCTCGGCTCCTTCTGGGAGGGCTCCCGGTGGTCGCAGGTGAGTCGCGGCTTGCTGTGCGACATCGGGAGAGACGGGCGCCGTCAGCACTGTAGTACGCGGAAGGGGTGGCACCGTGCCGGTTGCCACCCCTTCGTCGTCGCCCGGTCAGGCGATGAACTCCTCCAGCTCGCGCAGCAGCTTCGGCTTCGGGTGCGCGCCGACGATGGTCTTGACGACCTCGCCCTTGACGTAGACGTTGAGCGTCGGGATCGACACGACGCCGTAGCGGGCGGCCGTGTCGACGTTGGCGTCGGTGTCGAGCTTGACGACCTCGATCTTGTCGCCGTACTGCTCGTTGATCTCCTCCAGGATCGGGGCGACCTTGCGGCACGGGCCGCACCACGTCGCCCAGAAGTCGACGAGCACGGGCTTCTCGCTCATGAGGACGTCGTCGGCGAAGGTGGCGTCGGTCGTGTTCTTCAGTGCCATGGAGATTCCTTCTCTGGTTGGCGCGGGGGGCGGGGTGGGTGTGGCGCTGGCGGCAGCGGCCGGAGCCGGGGTGCCGGGTCTGCTTCGAGGTTAGGCGTCGGCGCCGACGGTGGCGCGCGGTGCGGGGATCTCGCCGGAGTCGGTCTCGTCGATGGCCGCGGCCTCGGCGGCGGCTTCGGCGGGTGAGGTGGTGTCCTCGAGCGCGGCGAGGTAGTGCTCGGCGTCGAGGGCGGCGGCGCAGCCGGAGCCGGCGGCGGTGATGGCCTGGCGGTAGGTGTGGTCGACGAGGTCGCCGGAGGCGAAGACGCCGGGCAGGTTGGTGCGGGTGGAGCGGCCCTGGACGAGCACGTAGCCGGCGTCATCCAGCTCCACCTGGTCGACGTCGCCGTTGCGCAGCAGCTCGTTGCGGGGGTCGTGGCCGATGGCGACGAACAGGCCGGTGACGGCGAGCTCGCGGGTCTCGCCGGTGACGGTGTCGCGCAGCGTGACGCCGGTGAGCTTGCCCTCGCCGTGGATCTCGGCGACCTCGGAGTTCCAGGCGAAGCGGATCTTGTCGTTGGCGTGGGCGCGGTCGGCCATGATCTTGCTGGCGCGGAGGGTGTCGCGACGGTGAATGATCGTGACGGTGCGGGCGAACTTCGTCAGGAAGGTCGCCTCCTCGATGGCCGAGTCGCCGCCCCCGACGACGGCGATGTCCTGGTCGCGGAAGAAGAACCCGTCGCACGTCGCGCACCAGGAGACACCGTGGCCCGAGAGCTCCTTCTCGCGGGGGAGGCCGAGCTCGCGGTAGGCCGAGCCCATCGAGAGGATGACCGCCTTGGCGCGGTGCACGTTGCCCTCGCCGTCGGTGACGGTCTTGATGTCGCCGGTGAGGTCGACGGCAGTGACGTCGTCGGTGACGAGCTCGGCGCCGAAGCGCTCGGCCTGCGCGCGCATGTTGTCCATGAGGTCCGGGCCCATGATGCCGTCCTGGAAGCCGGGGAAGTTCTCGACATCGGTCGTGTTCATCAGCGCGCCACCGGCCGTGACCGCGCCCTCGAAGACGAGGGGCGCGAGGTTCGCGCGGGCGGCGTAGACGGCGGCGGTGTAGCCCGCGGGGCCGGAGCCGATGATGATGACGTTGCGGACGTCGGACATGTGGGGTGCTCCTCGTAAAGCTCTCGTGTCGTGCGGCTCTGGGACGATGCTGCCGCTCCTGCGGCTCGCCGTCGTGCTCCCGGTCCGTGTCGGAGCGCGGACTCCGCGAGACGCATAGGCCTCAACCGATCCTAGGCGTTCGTTGTTCCCTCGCTCGTCGGCACGCTGGTGCGGTGGCCGTGCCTGCGCACGCGCGTGGCCCGAGCCCGCTCGTGGGGGTCACGGGACGGGAGTTGCGCCCTTCAGCACACCGGGAGTGCCGGTGCTGCAGCTGCGCTGGACGGCCCAGGCGGTGCTGGTGCCGCCCCGCGTCACGACCACGACCACCGCGGGCCGGCCGTCGAAGGTCGCGAGGTCGGCCGACACGGCATCCGGGCTCGGGTTGGCGGCATCGAGGGCTCCGATCTCCTCGAGGCAGGCCTCGAGCCCGATCGGGGTGCCGATGGGTCCGATGCCGGGCGACTCGGCGGCGAGGTCGCGCAGCGGCTGGCCCGGGTGGTCGAGCAGCGCGCGCGCCTTGGTGGCGAGGTTGGCGCCGTCGTATGCCGTCTCGCTGAGCTGGATGTGCAGGCCGCCGTTCGTCGTGGCCCCGGAGGTGGGTGCGGTGCCCGTCGAGCTCCTCGTGTCGCCGACGATGGCCGCACCGTTGGGTCGCTTGGTCACGTGCAGCGCCGAGGCGCCCACCGCGACGACGGCGGCGGCCGCGGCGACGGCGGCGGCGAGGTAGATCGGCTTGGGCCTGGTGGCTCGTGGGGGCAGGGCGAGCACGTCGGCACCGGTGTGGCTCGCGCCCGTGCCGTCTGCCGCGGGTCCGCGGCCCGGGCCGGCCGTCTCACCGGCAGCCATCGGCCCGGGGTCGACCCGCAGCCGGGCGGCATCCTGCAGGGCCGCGGAGATGCGGGCCTCGACGTGGGCGGGCATCGGGCCGGGGTCGGGAGCGGAGGCGAGCAGGGCGGTCACGTGCGCCTCGACGGCCGGGTCGAGCCGGGGCGCGGGCCCGTCGTCGAGGTCGTCGATGTGGTCGCTGATGTGGTCGCCGATGTGGTCGCTGGTGTGGTCGTCGTCGGGGTGGTGCGCGGACTCGTCCACGGAGGGTCCTTCGGGCAGTGCGTGCGGGGGTCGTGCCGGCGCGCGCAGGTATGCCGCACGCCGAGGCTTCGACGGTCCCTGTACCCATCGAGGTTCCACCGGATTCAACCACCTTCGACGGATCCGGTCGGCCATCCGGTCGGTGAGGCGGGTCGGGCTCCGACGACTGGCGCCGGGTCGCCCCTGTCAGTCCCGCTCGACCGGGCGCCGGCCCGGGGTGAGGCCCAGGTGCTGCGCCAGCGCAGCACGCCCCCGGGCGCACCGCGACTTGATCGTGCCTTCGGCGACGCCGAGGATGACGGCGGCCTCGGCGACCGGGACGGCGTGCATGTCGACGAGCACGAGGGCGGCGCGCTGGCCCTCGGGCAGCGTGGCGAGGGCCTCCTGGATGTCGAGGCGCACCTCGGTGGAGGCGTAGTGGTCGTGGCGGTCGGCGAGGTCGTACTCGGGCAGCTCGGTCGTCGGCTTGCGACGGCGGAGCCGGTCGAGGCAGGCGTTGACGACGATGCGGTGCAGCCAGGTGGTCACCGCGGCCTCACCGCGGAAGGACTCGGCGCGCCGGAAGGCGGCGATGAAGGCGTCCTGCACGCAGTCGGCGGCGAGCTCGGGGTCGCGCACCGTGCGCAGCGCGACCGCCCACATGCGGTCCTTGTGGCGCCGGAAGAGCTCGGCGAACGCGTGGTCGTCACCGGCGACGTGCAGCGTGAGCAGCTCCCGGTCGCTCAGCTCGGCGATCGGGGCGGCAACCCCCGGGGTCATCGGTCAGCGCACCGTCACTTCGTTGATCTGGGCGCGGTAGCGGCGGTCGGACTCGGCGGGCCCGGCCTTGGTGATGAGCACGACGATCTTGCTCGCGGGCTTGAGCCCGCCTCCGGCCTTGATCGTGACGGTGCCGTTGGCGCCGGTGGCCGAGCCGACCTCCTGGGCTCCGTCGAGCGACTTCGTGGAGTCGGAGTCGGTGGCGTAGACGGTGACGTCCTGGGCGGCGCCGAGGACGAGGTCGACCTCCTTGACCACCGTGGGGCTGCTGAGGTCGAGCACGACGCCGACGCCGTCCTTGTCGCCGTTGAACGTGGGGGTGCCGTACCAGCGGGACCGCCAGCCCTCGCCGGGGTTGCCGTCGAAGACGCGCTTGACGTTCTGGTCGGCCTCGTTGCCGTCCTGGGGGTCGAAGCCGCGGCCCCCGACGATCGACACGGGACCGGCGGCGGGCGGAGCGGTGGTCGTGGCGGCCGGCGGCTTGGTCGTGGTGGGCTTCGGGGCCTGCGAGGCGCTCGGGGCGCGCGTCTTGGTCACGGTCACGGCGCCGACCGGGCCATCGTGCTGGCCGATCTTGGCGACGTTCTGGATGCCGATGACGAGCGCGACGAGCACGAGCACGCCGACGATGGCCAGGGCGATGCGTGACTGGGCCCCGCTCGGCGACTCGGGCACGTCGTGACCGAAGACCGGCAGTGGCGGCTCGAGCCGGGTGGTGGGCGCCTCGTCGAGGGCGTCGTCGAGGCCGATCTCCTCGCCGTCGAAGTCGTCGTGGGCCGATCGGCGCTCGGCGGCCCGGGCAGCGGCCTTGTCGGCGGCTGCGCGTGCGAACGAGCCGACGCGGTCACCGATGACGCTGGCGACGCCGGCTGCGGCCGCGCCGGCCGCAGCCGCCCCGGCGGCGATGCCCGCGGAGGCACGCTCGGCCGCTGCGGCCACGGGCCGCTCTGGGGTTTCCACCGAGGAGGCGTGCTGCTCGTCGGGGAGGCTGTCGAAGAACATCGTCTCGGTAGCGCTGGCGTCACCGGCCGGGCTCGCACCCGCGACACCGGCGGCAGACGCAGCACCTGCGCCGGCCCCGACCGCTGCTGCGCCCGCGCCGACGGCGGGCAGGACACGCGTGGGCTCGAACTCCTCGCGGTTGCGCAGGCGGATGCCGGTGGCGCCGTCGGAGGTCGCCTGCTCGGTCGCCCAAGGCGCGATCTGCAGCGCCAGGTCACCGGGGGAGACCGGGCCGCGGTTGCCGCTCGCGAGCGTCATGCGGCAGATGAGGTCGAGGTCGTTGGGGACGCCGACGGCGATCTCGGACGGAGCCGCGACTCCGCCGACGATGGTCGGGGCCGGCTCGAGGCCGACCGGGCCACCGGCGGGAATCAGCCCGTCGTCGACCGACACCATCGGCCAGCGACCGGTGAGGCCGGCATACGCGATCTTGACGAGCCCGACGGCGTCGGCGCGCGAGGCCCGCTCGTCGGACAGGCGGTCGGTGTCGGTGAGGGCGGCCTCGGTGGCGAGCCCGCGCACCTTGACGGCGCCGTCGGGCATGCGCAGCAGCGAGCTCGGGGTGAGCGCCAGGTGGTGCAGCCCGCGGTGCCCGGCCTTCTCGAGCGCCGTCGCGGCCTCGCCGGTGAGGCGACGCACCTCGTCGGCCGAGAGGCCGCCGCCCTGCAGCAGGTGGGACAGGGCGGTGGCACCCGTCAGGGGCTCCTCGACGATGAACCCGACGCCGCGGTCGGTGCCCACGTCGAGAACGCGTACGAGGCGGGGGTCCTCGATGCCCGCGGCACGGCGGGCGGCGTCGAGCGCGGGGGCGGCCACCGACGAGGCGGCCGGGAAGCAGACGAGCACGACCTCGCGCTCAAGGGTGTGGTCGTTGGCGCGCCAGCGCTCGTGGTGAGTGCCCTCGGAGGTGCGCAGCGTCACCGCGTAGCGGCCGCCGAGGACGGATCCAGGTCCGACTCCCTGCACGTGCGTCACCCTCCTCGTCCTGGTGTGCGTGGATGCGTGGCTCGGCACCCATCCTAGGACGAGTCAGTGCCGATCCCTGTCGTCCGCATCGCCGAGCGTCTGGTGTGCCGCGGTGACCGCCTCGATGTCGGCGATCTCGTCGACACGCGACGTGCCCTTGAACACGGCGCGCAGGACGCCCGCGAGGAGCACGAGCCCGGCGAGCACCCCGCCGACCCAGTAGATGGCCCCGTCGAGGGGGTTGGCAGCGACGGGGATCGTCGCCGAGGAACCGATGACGGTGCCGTCGGCCGTGGTGAGGAAGGCCCGGATCTGGGCCCGTCCGGCGGCGACGGCGGCCACCTCGACGGGGACGTTGGTGCGCGACCCGGGACCGATCGAGATGGGGTCGGGCTGCGTGACGACGCGGATGCGCGGGTTGTCGGGCACGAGCCGCAGCCGGATGCCGTCGACGGTGTAGTCGAGGCCGTTCTCGAGGGTGATGCGCAGCGTGCCGTTCTCGGCGAGCAGGTTGATGGTGCTCGTGCGGGGCACGACCCGGATCGCGCTCGTCGCGGCGCGCACGTCGGTCGCGACGGAGCTCGCGAGGGTCCCCCACGACGTCGGTCGGTCGCGCCAGCGGGCACTGGCGAGCTCGTCGAGCACCTCGCGGTAGGTGCGCTCGAACTGCTCGCCGTCGCGCAGGACGGAGGAGACGCTGAGCAGCGTGTCGCGCTGGTCGGCCATCTGCCTGAGCCGGCCGGCGTCGAGCACCGGTCTGGCCGCGGCCGACGCGACGGCAGTCGTGGGCCTCGACTGTACCTCGGCCTTGTCGCCGCCGCTGTCGGTGAGCAGCGAGGCGGCGTCGACCGGCTCGAGCCACGGCGCGCTCGCCGTCGCGGAGAGGAAGGAGGCCAGACCCGCCTCGTCGGGGTCGTAGGAGCGGGGTGCGGCGACGAGCACCGAGCGCTGCGTGCCGGCGCGCTCGCCGAGCAGCACGAGAGACTCGGCCAGGTAGCGCTGGGTCGAGAGCACCGGGCTCGGGTCGGTGCGCTTGGGCAGCAGGGCCGACAGGCGAGGGTCGTACGCGAGCAGCCGGGTGCCGCCCGCCGCCACCCGTCGCGCGCTGGGCGTGTATGCCGACGGCTTCGTCACCGCCGTGGCGTTGACGACGATGCCGGCGGGCTTCTTGACCGGGGTCGCCGACAGCAGCGTGCGGATGCCCTGCTCGCGTCCGCCGGGGAGCAGGCCGTCGACGGGCCAGACGATGTCGGAGCGGACGGGCTGGCCGACTCGCTGGGCCAGCCCGGCTGCGCGGCTGACGAGGTCGCGCACGAGGGAGTTGGCGGGCGCGGTGCCCACGGTGGCCGCGATGTCGGCGTCGGCGTACGGGAGGGCCCAGAGGGTGCGTCCGCTCAGCTGGGAGCGCAGCGTGTCGCCGAGGCGGGCGATGGCCTGGGCCGCCGCCGACTGGGTGGGTTGCCCCGTCGGAGTGGCCGACGAGGTGGGCGTCGGGGTGGGCGTCGGTGCGGTGCCCGTCGGGGAGGGCGTGGTCGGGGTCGTGCCAGAGGTCGTCCCGGGAGTGGTGCCGTTCGGTGCCGGGGTGCCGGTCGGGCCGGGCGTGGCGGACGTCCCCGTGCCACTGGGCGTCGGGCTGCCCGTCGACGTGGGTCCCGTGGGGGCCTGCCCGCCGGCCGGGGCCGTGCCGAGCACCGCGGGGTCGACGGCGAGGGTGACCGACGTGCCGCGGGTGCCGGTGACGATGCGCTCCACGCGCGAACCGGCGCCGATGGCGCGCTCCCAGGCGGTCTCACGGGTGGCGTCGTCGCGCGAGAACAGGTCGACGTCGGGGTCCAGCGTCACGGGCAGCACGGTGGCCACCTTGAGCGGCACGTACTCCTTGCGCCCGTTCCAGGCGACGAACGTGCGCGTGCTGCCGGTGGGCTGGCTCGCTCCCTGCTGGACCACCTCGACCGAGATCGGCACGGCGGCGAAGGCGTCGTCGGAGCGAAGCTGACGCCAGGGCACCGTGGCGGTGAAGGTACGGGTCTGTCCCGCGGCGACGCCGGGCAGGGCGGTGCTGTCGATCGTGGGGCCGGACCTCGCCGTACGACCGGACGCCCAGCCGTCGAGGGCGGCGCGCTGGTTGACGACGACGTCACCCCTCACGACCCGCACGGTGGGCCCGGTGAGCGGCCCGGTGAGCGGAGCGGTGACCGACCCGGTGATCGTGAGGTCGGTGCCGGGGGCGACGACGGCGGGCCGCATCGAGTCGAGCACGACGACCGCGACGTCACGGGCAGGGGTGACGGCTCGGGGGCGTGGAGTGGCCGACGACACGGAGGCCGAGCCCGACGCGGCGGCCGGACCAGCAGGGGACCCCCAGGGGCGGGAGGGCAGCGCGGCGCTCGCGAGGACGCCGCCCGACGTCGTCGCCACCGCGGCGAGCACGGTCGCAGTGGCAGCCAGCCGGCGAGCGAGGCGGGTCACGCGACGCCCGCTCGATCCCGGACGCCGCGACCCCAGGTGGGTCACGCCGTCCCCGCCAGCCGGTTCCACGCCGCCTGGGCGATGCGGCGCTCGTTGGGGAAGGTGAGCCTGCGGTGCACCTCGTCGAGCCGCATCCAGGCGACGTCGATGGCCTCGTGGTCGGGGTCGTTCTCGATCGAGAGCTCGCCGCCCGTGGCCTCGAGGAGGTAGTGGTGCACGAACTTGTGCACCCGCTTGTTGGAGGTGGCGAACCAGTAGTCGATGGTGCCGAGCTCGACCAGGACGCGGCCCACGATGCCGGTCTCCTCTGCCACCTCGCGCGCGGCCGTCTCGACGAGCGTCTCCCCGGGCTCGACATGGCCCTTGGGCAGGCACCACTCGATGCGCCCGGCCCGGTTGCGACGGGCGATGATCGCGATGAGGGCGAGACCCTCGCGCACGTCCACGACGATGCCGCCGGCAGAGCGTTCCTCGACGGCGGGCAGGCGCCTCCCCGGCACGGGGCTGGGGAGGGGCTGGGCGCTCACATCGCCACCATAACGGGCGGGGCCATGGGCCCCTGTCGTCGAGTTGGCGACACGGGGCCGTCATCGGCGCCGACGGCGCCCCACCGACCGCTCACTAGGCTGGGCGCGTGCCTGACCGACCCGACACGCCCACCGACGCCGGCCTCCCGCTGCTGCGGGCCGCCGTGGCCCGCCTCGCCCCCGTGCTGCCGATGCTCGGCGAGCTCGGCGAGCGGTTCGCCGCGGCAGGTCACGAGCTGGCGCTCGTCGGTGGCCCGGTGCGCGACGCGTTCCTCGGCCGGGTCTCGCCCGACCTCGACCTCACCAGTGACGCGAAGCCCGACGAGATCCTGTCGGTCGTCCTCGGCTGGGCCGACGCCCACTGGGACATCGGCCGCGAGTTCGGCACCATCGGGCTGCGCAAGGGCGCCCACGTCATCGAGATCACCACCTACCGCGCCGACACCTACGACCGCACCTCGCGCAAGCCGGAGGTGATGTTCGGCGACAGCCTCGAGGGTGACCTCGTGCGGCGCGACTTCACCGTCAACGCGATGGCCATCCGGCTGCCGAGCCTCGAGTTCGTCGACGTGCAGGGTGGGCTCTCCGACCTCGTGGCCCGCCGCCTCATGACCCCCGCCGCGCCGGAGGAGTCCTTCGCCGACGACCCGCTGCGGATGATGCGGGCCGCCCGTTTCGCCTCGCAGCTGGGTTTCGAGGTGGCCCCCGAGGTGTCGGCGGCCATGACCGAGCGTGCGGGCACGCTCTCGATCATCTCGGCCGAACGCGTACGCGACGAGTTCACCAAGCTGCTCCTGTCGCCGACGCCGCGGCTGGGGCTCACGCTGCTCGTCGACACCGGCCTGGCCGACGTGTTCCTGCCCGAGCTGCCCGCGCTGCGCCTCGAGCTCGACGAGCACCATCGTCACAAGGACGTCTACGAGCACTCGCTCATCGTCCTCGAGCAGGCGATCGACCTCGAGGGCCCCGCCGACGGGCCGGCCGAGTCGGTGCCCGGCCCCGACCTCGTGCTGCGCCTCGCGGCCCTGCTCCACGACATCGGCAAGCCGGCCACCCGCCGCTTCGAGGACGGCGGCGGGGTCTCGTTCCACCACCACGAGCTCGTCGGCGCCAAGCTCGCGAGCAAGCGGATGAAGGCGATGCGCTTCGACAAGGACACGACCAAGCAGGTCGCGCGCCTCGTCGAGCTGCACCTGCGCTTCCACGGCTACGGCGACGGCCAGTGGACCGACTCCGCGGTCCGCCGCTACGTCACCGACGCGGGCCCGCTGCTGAGCCGCCTGCACCGCCTCACCCGCTCCGACTGCACCACCCGCAACGTGCGCAAGGCCCAACGGCTCTCGCGCGCCTACGACGACCTGGAGGTCCGCATCGAGCGGCTCGCCGCCGAGGAGGAGCTGGCCGCCGTCCGCCCCGAGCTCAACGGCAACGAGATCGCCGAGGCGCTCGGCATCCGCCCGGGGCCGGTGCTCGGTGAGGCCTACGGCTACCTCCTCTCGGTGCGCCTCGACGACGGGCCCATCGGCAAGGAGGCCGCCCGCGAGAAGCTGCTCACGTGGTGGGCCGCGCGCGAGAGCTCCGCCTGACCGAGTGCCCGGCGTGACGGCATACGGCAGGGGAGTGCTCCCCATCGCGACGTCGCCGATGCGTGCGTACGCTCGGGCGCACCCTCGTTCCCGGCCCCTGCCGGTGACGGCGCGCTGGCCGACCTGACACCGCCCGAGGTGTTTGATTGACTGACGCCGCCGTCCCCGACCCCTGCGGGAACGACCGAAAGGAACGAGCCATGAGCACCCTCGCCTACCCGAGCGACGACTTCCCGGGCCAGCCGTCGGTGGCCCTCGAGGTTCCCGAGGGGTGGGAGCCGGTGCACGCACCGGGCACCACCATGGCCGCTCGCCTGCCCCGCGAGGGCGCCTTCGCGCCCAATGTCGTGGTCAACATCGAGGCCTGCGAGCCCGCCTTCCGCGTCGAGGACTCCCTCGACCAGCTGCGGGCCATGGCGACCTCGCGCGGCGGAGCCGTGTCGGAGCCGTATGCCGCCGAGCTGGGTGACGCGCAGTTCGTCGGGTGCGACGCCACCTGGCCCGACCCCGACGTCGAGACGGTGCTGCAGGCCAACCTCTTCCACGTGGCCGGGGCCGACTCCGGCTCGGGTGCACACCTCGTCCAGCTGACCGGTGCGGTCGGCGGCGCGTCGGCCGAGGCGGACTACGAGCTGATCCGCCAGGTGCTGACCACCGTCCGCGTCACCGCCTGGGCCGCGACGGGCGACCGCGCATGACGCCGACCCTGCCCGCGATCACCGTCGGTGTCGCCACCGACGTCGGGCGGGTGCGTCGGCACAACGAGGACTCCGCACGCACGAACGGCACCGTCTACGTGGTCGCCGACGGGATGGGCGGGCACGCTGCCGGCGAGGTGGCCAGCCGCATCGCCGCCGAGACCGTCGTCGAGCTCGCCGACCGCCCGGCAGTGAGCGTTCGCGACATCGTCGAGCAGGTCGGCGAGGCCAACCGCCGCATCCTCGGCTCCGCCGCCCGCCACCCGGAGCAGACCGGGATGGGCACCACCGTCGCCGGGCTGGCCCTCGTCTCGGTGGGCGGGTCGCGACACTGGGCCGTGTTCAACATCGGCGACTCCCGTGTCTACCGCTGTCTCGACGGCGAGCTGTCGCAGGTCACCGTCGACCACTCGGAGGTGTGGGAGCTCGTCGAGCGCGGCCTCATCACGCCCGAGCAGGCGCAACGCCATCCCGGCCGCAATGTCGTCACGCGATCGCTGGGGCGCGACCCGATGGGCGTCGTCGACACGTGGGTGTTCCCGCCCTACCCCGGCGAGGTCTTCGTCATCTGCTCCGACGGGCTGTCCAACGAGCTGACGCGCGAGCAGATGCTGGCCGTGCTGGCCGAGCACCACGACGCCGACGAGGCCGCCACCGAGCTCGTGCGCCGGGCAGTCGAGGCCGGGGGACACGACAACGTCACTGCTATCGTCGTCGCGGTGCAGGGGCAGGACGCCGACTCCGACGTCGACGAGGACACCACCCCGCGCGAGAACGTGAACGGCTCATCAGGGGAGAGCAGGTCGTAGACGTGAGTGGCCCGTCCGTTGTGGTTGACCGGGCCCCCGACGGGTGGACGCACATCGGGGGCCCTGGCATGCACCTGCTCATCGGCCTCGACGAGGACGACGACCGCACCCTCGCCGCGAGCGATGCCGCCGACGGCGGCGACATCGACGACGTCGTCGAGGTGCTGACCACCGGTGGCGTGCGCAAGGCGCACCACTTCGTGGGCGTCCACTGGCAGCCCCGCACGCGCATCGTGGCCTTCGGACCGGTCTCGGCCCTCGTGACCCTCACCGACGGCACCGAGCACGACGTTCGCGCCCCCAGCGCGAAGGTGTGGACCGACCTCGAGCTGCCCGAGCACCCCGAGCGGGTCGTGCTTCGGGTGCTCGACGAGACCGAGCGCTCGCTGCCGGTGCCGCCCCAGCACCTCGTCGCAGGAGTCCCGGCCGGCCCGGGTGCCGGGGCTGCCCCGGAGTCCGCGGGCCAGGTGACCGACTCGCCTGGTGCGCAGCCCGCGGCACCTGGGGGTGCGAGTGGCGCAGGCTCTGCCGATGTCGCCCCGGTCGTCGAGGACCCTGCCACCGTGACACCGGCCGAGGGGCCGCCGGCCGGCAAGGCGCCATCGACGCCGTCGACGCCCCCGAACCCGTCCCCGTCCCCGGCCCCGGCGATTCCGACCTTCGGCGCCCCGTCTGCCGCCGAGGGCGCTGGTGCGGCAGCCGGCTCGGGAACGTCGCCCTGGGGCCGCAGCTGGGCCAGCCACGACGAGACGCCAGCCGTTTCGGCTGGGCCCGTCACCACGCCCGAGTCCTCTTCTGCAGCACGTGATTCCGCTCCTGAAGTGGTTGAACCCACTGAGGCGCAGCCGAACCCGTCAGACCCATCACCGCTCTCTGCACGTGAACCCGAGCCGGTCGCCGGTGACCCGGCACCGGAACCGTCGCCGGTCGCACCCACCCTGCGCTCCTGGGGCTCGGTCACCCCCGCCGTGCCCGTCCGCGTCGCCCCTCCGGCCGCGCCCGAGCCGCCGAGGGCCCCCGCCCTTGCCGAAACCCGCTCCACTGCAAGCCCTTCCATCACCTCCCATGACGTAGAGCGTTCAGCCGCAACGGAAACCGCCCGGCCTCCCGCGGCGCCCGTGGCGACCGACCTCCCCCCGGCACCACCGCGCGACGTCGACTCGACGTGGGCGGCCCGTCCCGTCCCGGAGAGCGACTCGACTCCGCCCACTCAGGCCCCGCACGTCGCTGAAGACGTCGCCCGGGACGGTGCTCCCGACGCGGACGGCGGCGAGGCACAGGCGGCCGCGCCGTCCTACGACTACCTCTTCGGCCACACGACCGCCGCCGACGAGCACCGGAAGGTCCTCGCGCAGCTGACCCAGCCCGCCGACGACGACCCCACCCACGAGGACGACGAGGTGCTGTCCGTGCCGGCCGTCGCCGACACCTCGGACGCCGCGGTGACGAACGCAGCCCCCGCCCCCGAGGTGCCCGAACGCCCGATCCCGTCGGCGCCCGAGGTGCCCGAGGGCGGCCTCATCTCGTCCGTGCCGTGGGCCACCCCCTCGTCGGCACCGGCACCCAAGCCCGAGGCCGAGGTGCCGACGTTCTCCGGCAGGCACACACCGCCGCCGGCCCCGAGCCTGCTCCCGCCCGTGAACACCCCACCTCCCGGCGCCCGCGCTCCGGAGGCGACGCCGCTCATCTCGACCGGGCCTCCGCCTGCGGTGCGCGACGAACCGCTGGTCGTGCACCAGCCGGGTGCGCCCCAGCCGGATGCGCGCCAGCAGGATGGATGGGCGGTGCCGCACGCCACCCCGGTGCTCCGCACGCCGCCGACGGTCCCGATCGCGACGACGCCACCCTCGGCACCTGCAGCGGGACGTGCGTCGGCACCGGCGTCTGCGCCCCAGCCGGGCGCCGGCGCCGAGCCCTCGTTCGACGTGCCGATCGCTGGTCCTGCTTCCGGCGCAAACGCCTCTGCGGCAACGGCTCCCGGGCCGACAGGCACCGCGGGCGGCGCCCCGCAGCCCGCGTGGGGCGACGCGTCGGACGCACCACCGGACGACGACGAGACCGAGATGACCGTCGACCGCAGCGCCCTGCTCGAGGCACGCAACGCCGCCCTGAACCAGACCTTCTCCGGCCCCAGCGTGCTCGCGGTGCTCTGCTCGTCCGGCCACCCGACGCCGCCGCACGGCGACCGGTGCCGCGTGTGCGGCACGGGCATCCCGCCCCAGGAGCCGTTCACCATGCCGCGGCCGCCGCTCGGCGTGCTGCGCCTGTCGACCGGCGACGTGGTGACGCTCGACCGCAGCGTGCTCCTCGGCCGGGCCCCGAAGCTCGGCGAGGGCCTCGCGGCCCACGACCGGCCCCACGTCGTCAAGGTGCCGAGCCCCGAGCGAGACGTCTCGCGCAACCACGTCGAGGTGATCCTCGAGGGCTGGCACGTGCTCATCCGCGACCTCGGCACCACGAACGGCACCACGGTGACCCTGCCCGGCGACACACCGGTCCGACTGCGGGCCAACGACCAGCAGGTCCTCGAGCCGGGTTCGCTCGTGTCGATGGCCGACGAGGTCTCCTTCACCTTCGAGGCGGCGCCGTGAGCAGGAAGGGCGCACCCCCGAAGATCCCGGGCCTCGTCTTCGTGCAGCCGCTGGGTTCGGGCGGCTACGCCGACGTCTTCCTCTACGAGCAGCAGAGTCCCCGCATGCCGGTGGCCGTCAAGGTGCTCAAGTCCGAGGGCCTGACCGACGCGCTGCGGCAGCAGTTCGTCGAGGAGGCCGACACCATGGCCGCCCTCGGCGACCACCCCTACATCGTCCAGGTCTTCCGTTCCGGCACGTCCGACGACGGCCGCCCCTACCTGGTCATGAAGTACTACCCGCCGCCCAACCTCGCGATGCGGGCCCGTGCCGAGCGGTTCTCGGTCGAGGACGTGCTGCGCACCGGCATCCAGCTGGCCAGCGCGGTCGAGACGGCGCACCGGGCCCACATCACCCACCGCGACATCAAGCCGGCCAACGTGCTCATCAGCGCCTACGGCGCCCCGGGCCTCACCGACTTCGGCATCGCCGGTCGCGGTGCTCGTGACGGTGACGTCGAGGCCGAGACCACCGACGACGTCGGGGTCTCCGTGCCGTGGGCCCCGCCCGAGGTGCTCTATGGCCAGAGCAACGGCGACGAGCGCTCCGACGTCTACTCGCTCGCCGCGACGCTGTGGCAGCTGCTCGTCGGACGCTCGCCCTTCGAGGTGCCGGGTGGTGACAACTCCGCGTACGCGCTGATGCCGCGCATCCGCAGCACCGCGCCCCCGCGCACCGGCCGCCAGGACGTGCCGGCCGGTCTCGAGCGCCTGCTGGCGCAAGCGATGGCCAAGGACCCGTCGCACCGTCCCGCGTCGGCGCTCGAGTTCGCGAGGGCCCTGCAGGCGGTGGAGCAGCAGCAGCGCCTCGCCCGCACGCCGATCGTCGTGCTCGACGAGCAGGGGCACACGACCCTCGTCAGCCAGACCCAGGGCTCGCCGACCGGCCGTGGTGGCGACGAGGACGACCGCACCCGGATCAAGGCGCCCCAGACCGTCGTGGCCCAGCCGGTCGCGCCGCCCATGCCCTCCGCGAGCCCGTCGGTGCTCGACGACGAGACGCGACGCCGCTCCGACGCCGGCGGGCAGCGGTGGTCACCGGCACCCATGCCCAGCCCCACGCGTACGTCGACGGCTGCACCCGTGCGCGCCGCCGCGGTGACCGACGCCATCTCGAGCCCGACCGCCCGGCTGGGTGCCGACACCTCCGACGAGGCGACGGTGCGCCGAGCCGCGAGCACCGTTGGCACGCAAACACATCCGACTCCAGCACCAGCGGTTGCCTCGCCTCTGGCGAAGCCCGGGGTGCTGTGGGGGCTCGTGGCCGGCGTGGTGGTGCTGCTCGGGATCGTCGCCTTCCTCGTGATGCGCCCGAAGGCCGACGACCCGGTCGCCATCCCGACCCCGAGTGCGACGGTCTGGATGCCCGGCGACGACAGTGCCATCGGCGACGGCGTCTTCGACAAGCCCCGTGTCACCGCGCGGTCCGGTGCCGGCAGCGTCAGCTTCTCGTGGACCTACCCGCAGCCCGACACCAAGGACAGCTTCCGAGTGTCCTACGGACCCACACCCTCAGACGCAGGGAACCCGGACGTCGCGAAGCGCGTCTCGGTGACGACCCGCAGCTACTCGGTCAAGGCGGCCAAGGGCACGAAGGTGTGCGCCACGGTTCGCGTGTCCCGCTCTGGCCAGGTCTCTCCGGGCTCGGACGTCCAGTGCGAGACCGCCCAGTGAGGTCCGGCTCGCGCCGGCGGCTGAGTATGCCGGCGGGTGGACAGCGCGCGGTCGGGACGGCAGCCTCGACCCGGACAACACCAAACCACCACAAGCTTCCGTAACACCGCACGTCCGGACATCGTTGACCGCGAGTGCCAGTCCGAGACCGTGCCGACAGGGATTAGGGGACCTGATCGTGATCCACAGCAAGGTGACCGTCGTGTTCTGCGGCGAGGAGTACTCCGTGTCACCCGAGACCGGTCTCACCATCGGGCGCACCGGCGACGTTGAGGTGGACGACAACCCCTACCTGCACCGCACCTTCCTCGTGGTCTCGTTCGAGAACGGCTTCTGGTGGCTGGGCAACACCGGCTCGACCCTCACGGCCACGGTCGCCGACGAGCAGGGCCTCTTCCAGGCGTGGCTCAACCCCGGCGCCAAGATCCCGCTCGCGATGAAGAAGCTCATCGTCTGGTTCACCGCCGGCCCCACGACCTACGACTTCGAGATCCACGTCGCGAGCCCGGCCTTCAAGTCCGTGACTGCCGAGCCCGCCGCCGACGCGAGCGACGGCGAGGAGGTCGGTGCCGCCACGGTCGGCCGCGTCTCCCTGACGCCCGACCAGAAGCTGCTCATCGTGGCGCTCTGCGAGCCGTTCCTCCGGAGGCGTGAAGCGGGTACGAGCCAGATACCCTCCTCGGCTGCTGCGGCGCAACGCCTCGGCTGGACCATCACCCGCTTCAACCGCAAGCTCGACAACGTCTGCCAGAAGCTGGCCGACGCGGGCACGCGGGGCCTCCACGGTGGAGTGGGCAAGCTCGCCACCAACCGCAAGTCCCGCCTCGTCGAGCACGCCCTCTCGACCAAGCTCGTCACCGAGGACGACCTCGCCCTCCTCGACGACCCGGCCGCCTCGGGTGACGCCACCGACTCCACCGGCTCCACCGGGTCCGCCGGGTCCACCGGGTCGTCCACGGCGCCCGGCCACACCGAACCGAACCAGACACCACGCACCGAAGAGAACGGGTCCGGCCGGCTGGTCGCGACCGAACAGGGGACCGCATGAGCACCGCCGCCACCAAGCGACGGATCGGGATCATCTCCACCGTCGTCGTCGCACTCGTCGCGAGCCTGCTCGTCTGGCTCGCGACGCGCAGCGAGGGCGAGGTGGTCCGCAAGGCCGACCTCAACGACGGCGGCATCTGGGTGACCAACTCCGAGCAGTCGCGTTTCGGGCGCATCAACAAGGCCGCGGGCCAGCTCGATGCCGGCGTCTACGCCGACGTGAGCGCCAGCTCGGGTCTCGACCTGTTCCAGGACGGCGCGACCGTCCTGGGCTACACCCGGGCGAGCAACCAGGTCGTGCCGATCAACCCCTCGGAGGGGACGCTCCGCACCGAGCAGGCGGTCCTGCTGCCCAAGGCGAGCACGGCGACCGGCAACCGCGTCTTCACCACCCCGCCCGTCGACGTCCGTGGCGGCTCCGTCGCGATGATCGACCCGGCCACGGGTGAGCTGCGCGCCCAGCGTTTCGACCAGCGGGCGGGCCTCACGGGTCTCGACGGGCTGCAGACCCAGGCCAAGCCGCTCGCCAAGGTGGGCGCCAACGCGGCAGTCGCGGTCGGTGTCGACGGCACCGTCTACGCGCTCTCGGCGGCGAAGGGCACGATCACCGTCCTGCGCCCCACCGGACCCAGCACCTTCGACAAGCCGGTCATGAACGAGCTGAAGTTCTCCTCGAAGTCGGCGCAGGTGACCGCCGTCGGCTCCCACTGGGTCGTGTGGGACTCGGGCACGGGCAAGCTCTACTCCGACGCGCTGCCCGAGCCGCAGCAGCTGTCGGTCGGCAACGCCGAGCCCGGCAACCCCGCCTTCGCCGCCCTGCAGCAGCCGGGACCCGACGCGGCCTCGGTCCTGATCCAGGACGAGTCGCAGCTGTCGCAGGTGTCGCTGACCGGTGACAGCCCGTCGACGGGCGGCGTCAAGCTCAGTCAGGGCGCGCCGGGACAGCAGCTCTTCCTCTCGGCCCCCGTGCGTCTCGCCAGCTGCATCCACGCCGCCTGGGCCGGCCCGTCGAACGTGTACTACGGCCGCAACTGTGGCTCTCCGACCGACGCCGACACGGTCGACCTCGGGGCGATGAAGAAGGGCGTGCGCACCGACGGCGTGAAGCTGCGCGTCAACCGCGGTCTCATCGTGCTCAACGACCTCGACTCCGGCGACGTGTGGGACATCGACCGCGACAAGGTCAAGATCGACAACTGGAACTCGGTCATCCCGCCGCCCCAGACCGACGACAAGAACAAGAAGAAGGACGAGAACCTCCTCGACGACCAGCAGAACCGCACGCCTCCCAAGGCGCAGCCGGACGTCATGCAGGTGCGGCCCGGTCGCACGTCCACGCTCCACGTCCTCGACAACGACTCCGACAGCCAGGGCTCGATCCTCGCCATCTCGCCGGGTGACGTCACGCAGCCCGATGCGGCCGGCATCCAGGCCACCCCGTCCGCCGACGGGCAGACGGTCCAGGTGACGGTCCCCGAGGAGGCCCGCACCGAGGGGTTCTCCTTCAGCTACACCGTCAACAACGGCACGACGGCCAAGAACGGACGGGCCACCGCGAAGGTCACCGTCCGCATCATCACCGACGACGTGAACTCGGCCCCCAGGCTGCGCGCGGGCCAGGCCCGTCTGGCGCAGACCTCCTACCCGGTCGTCGCGAACGGCTCCGTGCGCGTCGGTGTGATCGCCGACTGGCGCGACGCCGAGAACGACCCGATCCAGGTGACGCCCGTCGACGTCGAGACCACCGGCGTGGACGGATCCGGCGCCCTGACGATCAAGGCGAAGGGCGAGAAGGGCGACCAGGTTGCCAAGTACGTCGTCGACGACGGCCGCGGCGGCACCGCTCAGTCCTCGGTCAGCCTCGACGTGCTGAGCGAGGACGACACGAAGCCCGTCCGCCCCCGCACGCAGCCCGACGTCGTGCGCGCGGTCGTCGGCAAGCCCGTGCAGCTGCAGCCGCTCGGCAACGACATCGCCGGCGCCGACCCCACCGACCCCGAGGCGCGCATGCGTCTCGCGCAGGCGGTCCGCGGCCCGGGGCAGCTGAGGCTCGACTCCAACCTCGACACCGGCGTCGTGACCGTGACGGGTCAGACGCCCGGCACCTCGGTCGTGACCTACACGGCGCAGGTCGGTGCCGGGGTGGCGACGGGGCGCATCCGCGTCGACATCCTGCCCGACAAGGACAACGACGCGCCGCCCGTCGCCACCCCCGACGCCGCGGTGCTCCGTGGGCAGACGCCGGTCATCGCCGACGTCCTGTCCAACGACTACAGCCCGCGCAGCGACGTCCTCGTCGTCCAGCGTGTCGAGTCGTCCCAGGCCTGGCTGCGCGCCTCGATCGTGCAGGGCCGGTGGGTCCGGGTGCAGGCCACGGCTCCGGTGACCGGAGCCGAGACCCGCCAGGGCTCGGTGCGCTACACGATCTCCGACGGCACGAAGACCGCCGTCGGCGAGCTCTCGGTCGTCCAGAAGCCCGAACCCAAGGAGAGGATCCGTCCGACGGTCGTCGACGACGTCGCCACGGTTCGGGTCGGCGACGCCGTGACGATCCCGGCCCTCGACAACGACTCCATGAGCGAGGGCATCCCGCTCAAGCTCGCGCCCGAGGTGCGGGTGCTGTCCGGCGGCGGCCAGGCCTTCGCGTCGGGCACCGTCGTGCGCTACGTCCCCGAGGTCACCACGATGACCGGCCCGAAGACCGCCATCCTCGAGTACACGACCTACCCGGAGGGCCAGCGCGGGCGTGGCGGCAGCGGTCGCATCACCGTGACGATCAACCCGCTGCCCGACGCCGTGAGGTATCCCAACCAGCCGCCGCAGGCCCGCAGCTTCAGCGCCAGCGTCACGGCCGGCGACACCCTGTCGATCACGGTGCCGACGAGCGGCGTCGACCCCGACGGCGACCTGACCTTCGTCAGCGGCATCGTCGGCGACGACAGCGGCCCCGTGGACCTGCGCTTCGGCCGCGTCGTCGGCTTCGGCGCGGCGACGATCCGTTACGAGGCCTACCCGCGCAGCGCGGGCACCGAGGTCATCCGCTACCAGCTGCGTGACCGGTTCGGCGCGACAAGCGACGGCTTCGTGCGCGTCGGCGTCGTGCAGCCCGGAGACCCGCAGCCGCCGGTGGCCGTCGAGGACGACGTCGTCGCCGCGCCCGGTCGCACGGTCCGCGCCGACGTGCTCGCCAACGACCTCATCGCGGCCGGCGACTCCGTCTCGTTCGTCGACCTGGCCACCCTCAACGACGCGGACGTCCTCAAGCAGTTCCAGCGGCAGAAGGACGACTCCTTCAAGGTCGTCGTGCCCGAGGTCGGCCCCGCCAAGGTGCTGACCTACGGCATCACGAACGGCCTGTTCGACCCCTCCAAGTCGACCCTGACCGTCCGTGGGCAGAAGGACTTCAACAACCCGCCGACGGCCGTCGACGACACCGGTTCCGTCAAGCCCGGCGAGACCTCGATCCTCGTCGACGCGCTCGCCAACGACCGCGACCTCGACGGCGACCAGTCGCAGCTGAAGATCGTGAAGTTCTACGGCGACGGGGTCACCCGTGAGGGCCGCAAGCTGCGCATCCAGCTGCGCCCCCAGGCCCGCGTCGTCCCGTACGTCATCGAGGACGCCGACGGCGCGCAGGCGATGGCCCTCATCTACGTCCCGGCCGGCAACAACGGCCAGCCCTACGTCGTGGCCGGCAAGACCGTCAAGATGGGCGCCGACTCGACCGTGAAGGTGCCGCTCGGCGACTACGTCATCGACCCGCGTGGCGGCAAGGTCTCGGTCACCTCGCCCGACACCGTGTCGACGTCGCCCGACGAGAACCTCCAGTCCGCGGTCACGTCGGCGACCGAGCTCACGCTGACGTCGACGAACGGCTACGTCGGTCCGGCCGCCCTCATGCTCGAGGTCACCAACGCGACGGGCCCGGGCGACAAGTCGGCCCAGAAGACGTACGTCACGGTCCCCGTCCAGATCGGACCCGACGTGCCCGTGCTGCGCTGCCCCGACCACGAGGTGCTCCTCGCGGCCGACGGCCCCGCACGCACCTTCGACATCCCGCGCCTCTGCCACGCCTGGCTGCCCGACGGGCTCGACTCCGGCACCGCGGCGTACGAGGCGACCTGGGACCCGGCCGTCGACCGCGTCGACCTGTCGCAGGTCGGGCAGGGTGGCCGCCAGGTCGTCCTCAAGGCGCAGGCCGCAGCCCAGGCCGGCACCACCGGTGCCGTCGCCGTCAAGGCCAAGGGTGGGGCCGAGACCTTCAAGATCAAGGTGCGCGTCACGAGCGCGCCCCCGATCGCCACGATGCGCCCCGTCACGGTCGAGGGCCTCATCGCCGGCACGAGCCGCACGGTGAACCTCGCCCAGTACCTCGACAGCCCGCTCACCGCACCGCAGTGCTCGGTGCAGTCCAGCCAGGTCGTCTCGGGAGTCGGCGTCACCGCGTCGACGAGCGGCTGCCAGCTGACGGTCTCGGCGTCGGAGAAGGCCCGCAACGACACCAAGATCTCGCTGCGGGTGCTCGACGCTCCCGGCCGTCCGGCGGCGCTCGGTCAGGTGACGGTGACGGTCCGGAGCAAGCCGGACCCCACCGACGCGCCCGTGGCCGTCGCCGACCGCATCCTCGGCAGCACGGCCCGCGTCGACTGGCGCCCGCCGGCCTACGACGGCGGCCTGCCCATCGCGCAGTACGAGGTCATCGGCAACGGGGGTGAGGTGCGCCAGGTCTGTACGAGCTCGCCGTGCACGATCACCGGCCTCACCAACGGCAAGGACTACTCGTTCACCGTCCGCTCGCAGAACGCCGTCGGCTGGTCCGACGAGAGCCCGAGGAGCAACACGGTCCGCCCCGACACCAAGCCCAAGGCGACGGTCATCAGCAACGTCGTCCCCGGTGACCGCAAGCTCACCGTGAACTGGACGGCGCCGCCCAACGAGGGCAGCGACGTCACCGACTACCGCGTCCAGTACACCGACATCGGCACCAGCGCGGGGTCCGGGGGCATCGTCCCGGTCAAGGCTCCGGCCCTGACCAAGGTGCTCACGGGCCTGATCAACAACGACGCCTACAACATCCGCGTGCAGGCCAAGAACGGCGCGGGCTGGGGTCCGTTCGGCCCCACCGTCAAGGCGCAGTCGTTCGGCAAGCCGGCCAACGTGCCGGCCCCGGCGCTGTCGCCGCGCACGCCGGTGCCCGGTGAGACGAACGCCCAGGTGGCGATCTCGTGGCCGGCGACCGACCCGAACGGTCCGCCGATCACCCAGTACGACGTGTTCCGGCGCACCGGCGGCGGCGCCTGGAACCTCATCGCGACCCGCTCGGGCGGCGAGTCGCGCACGGCGAGCGACACGATCCCGTACGAGGGCCAGACGGTGCAGTACGTCGTCACGGCCACCAACGGCGGTCCCGCGACCTCCGACAAGGCGAACTACGCCTCCTACGTGGCGAACGGCTACCCGGACACCCCGACCCTGCTCACCGCGACGACGCCTCGTGCCGACAAGACGATCGACGTGACGTTCCGCATCGGGTCGGCCCACGCGGCCTCGTACGACCGGATCCACTGGACGACCGACGGCGTCACGGGCTCGTTCCCGTGCACCGGAGGTGCCTGCCCGTCGGCAGGCACGACGCGCCCGCTCGAGACGACGTCGAGGACCATCGCGATCCGGGCGTGCAACTCCGCGGGCTACTGCTCGCCGATGTCCAACGCCATCCGGGTGCATCCGTACGGCCCGACGCAGGACGTGCCCAACCTGCGCGAGACGCACGACACCAACAGCATCACGTTCTCGTGGGGCACGGCCGCCAACAACGGCCGCCCGATCACCGGCTACCAGATCGACGGTGACCGCAACACGACCGTCGGTGCGGGCACGCACTCGACGACGTTCAGCGGGCTCGGCTACTCCACGTCGCGCAAGATCCGCGTGCGGGCCATCGCCCAGGACTCGGGTCCCGGCCCGTGGACCGCCTTCGTGACCGGCACGACGGACCCGCGGCCGAACCCGAAGGTCGTCAGCGTCTACCACGGCAGCCAGTGCGGGACGACCGGCTGCTTCGACCCGGTGCAGGGCAAGGAGTGCGGCACGAACTGCTACCACATCGGCTACGAGCTACAGGACTACCAAGGTCAGATCAGCTGCTCCGTCAGCGGGTGGTCGAACCCCGACGACGGCACCGGCGGTCGCATCGAGCCTCGGAACGGCCGCAACAACTCGACGAAGTTCTACGGCTACCCCAATGGCTCGATCACGGTGACGTGCACCGGCGCCAACGGACGAGATTCGGCGAGCAAGAGTCCTTGGGGGTGACGCCCCGGACCCCTCCGCGGCGCCCCGAACCAGCCGCACGGCATACCCCAGATCGATGAAACACCTGACAGGAGAACGACACCCATGACGGCCACTCCCAGCACCGGTCGCGTCACCAGCCAGATCACCCAGGAGCAGGTCACCTGGTTCGCGCACACCTTCGACCAGCTCGTCGGCAACATCGAGAAGGCCGTGCTGGGCAAGCAGCACGTGACGCGCCTCGCCCTGACCTGCCTGCTGTCCGAGGGCCACATGCTCCTCGAGGACTTCCCGGGCACCGGCAAGACGCAGCTCGCCCGCGCGCTGTCGGCGACGGTGCAGGGCACGCACAGCCGCATCCAGTTCACGCCCGACCTGCTCCCGAGCGACGTCACCGGCGTCACGATCTACGAGCCGACGAAGCAGAGCTTCGAGTTCCACCCCGGCCCGATCTTCGCGACCATCGTCCTCGCCGACGAGATCAACCGCGCCTCGCCCAAGACGCAGTCGGCGCTGCTGGAGGTCATGGAGGAGGGCCGCGTCACGATCGACGGCAAGCCGCACTCGGTCGGTGAGCCGTTCATGGTCATCGCCACGCAGAACCCCATCGAGCAGGCCGGCACCTACCGCCTGCCCGAGGCGCAGCTCGACCGCTTCCTCATGAAGGCGAGCGTCGGCTACCCCGACCACGAGGCGACGATCGCCGTCCTCGCCGACGCCAAGACGCGCGACCGCGCCAAGACGCTGAGCCCCCTCATCGCGAGCAACGTCATCGTCGAGATGAGCAAGCTCGCCGACGAGATCCACGTCGACCCGGCGATCCTCGGCTACGTCAGCCGCATCGCCGAGGAGTCGCGTCGCCACCCGAGCCTCAAGCTCGGCCTCTCGGTGCGCGGCTGTCTCGCGTACGTGCGCTGCGCGAAGACGTGGGCGGCCAGCCAGGGCCGCACCTACGTCGTCCCCGACGACATCAAGGTGCTGGCCGAGCCGGTGCTCAGCCACCGTCTGCTCCTCAACGCGGAGGCACAGTTCGCGGGGACGACGGTCGAGCAGTGCGTGGACCAGATCCTCGGCGACATCGCGCCGCCGGCCGAGCGCGCCTCGGCCTGACCGAGTCCGGCCCGCGAAACACAGGCAGAAGCACACAAGGGGACCGCATGACCCAGCAGGACCAGGGGGCCACGTCGTCGCGTCGCGGCGGCCGCTTCCGTATGCCGTCACGCCGGGGAGCGTCGGCCGGCGCCGCCGCGCCCGTGGCCGGCGCGCCCGTGGCCGGCGCGCGCGTGGCGGCGGCGGCAGCGTCGGCCCCCGCGGCCGGGAGCCGCGCGAGGGCCGTCACCGGGACGACGAGCCGCGGCATCCGCCAGATCACCCAGCCGATCACCCGCTCCATCGAGCAGGTGGCCGACCAGACCCAGGGTGTCTGGCGGCCCGTCGCCGGCGTGCTGCGCTGGGTCTCGCCGCTCGGGTGGACGATCCTCGGGCTCGGTGTGGCCTGCTGGCTCGTCGGTGCGCGCTGGGGCTGGACCGAGCTGCTCATGGTGGCCGCGGCCGCCCTCGTGCTCTTCCTCGTCTGCTTCGCGCTCGCGCTGGGTCGCACGAAGGTCCGCATCCTGGCCGAGGTCGATCCGCGCCGGGTCGTCGTCGGTGAGCCGGCGACGGGGCGGATCCTCGTCACCAACGAGGCCCGCACCCCGATGCTGCCGATCCTCGTCGAGCTGCCCGTGGGGCTGTCGGCCGCGCGCTTCGTGCTGCCGGCACTGACGCCGGGCAACGCCCACGAGGAGCTCTTCGTCGTCCCGACGTCGCGCCGCGGCGTCATCCAGGTCGGCCCGGCGACGACGGTGCAGGGAGACCCGCTCGGTCTCATGCGCCGCACCCTGACGTGGACCGAGCGCACCGAGCTGTTCGTGCACCCGCGCACCGTCGCGCTCGAGTCGCTCGGGGCGGGCCTGCTGCGCGACCTCGAGGGCAGCACCACCGAGGACGTCTCGATGAGCGACCTCGCCTTCCACGCCCTGCGCGAGTACCAGCCGGGTGACGACCGCCGCTACATCCACTGGCGCAGCTCGGCCAAGGCGGGTCGCCTGCTCGTGCGCCAGTTCCTCGACACGAGGCGCTCGCACGTGACGATCATCGTCGACCCGGACCCGGAGCAGTACCGCTCCGGCCACGGCAAGACGGGCCGCACCGACCGCGACGTCGAGCGCGACGTCATGGCGGCCAACGCGCCGACGGCCATCCAGGCCGACGTCGAGACGGCGATCTCGGTGGGGTCGTCGATCATGGTCCGCGTCATGCTCGACGAGCAGGACTGCACGATGGTCTGCGGCGCGCAGAAGGTCACGAAGTCGGTGCCGCAGGTCGGACTCGACGCCATGTCGCGGGTCGAACCCGGCCCCATCGACCTGTTCGCGGTGAGCCTCGATGCCACCGATCTCGCGCCGGACACCTCCACCGTCTTCATCGTCACCGGCCCGCACCGGCCGTTCATCGAGCTGCAGCGCGCGGCCGGGCAGTTCCCGCCCGAGGTGACGCGCGTCATCGTCGTGGTCGACCCGCTGGCCGAGCACGGCCTGCGCCGTGGTGGGGGTCTCACGATCCTCACGCTGAGCACGCTCGAGGACCTCCGTCCCCTCCTGTTCACCGGAGTCGCCCGATGACCCAGACCGCCATTCCCGCACCGCCGCCGAGTGCGCTCGTGCAGCCACCGACCGTGCGCGAGCGCGTGGGGGCCCAGCTGGCGAGGCTGCGGCCGTCGGCCCCGATGCTCGTCGACGCCGGATTCACGGCGGCCCTCGTCGGCATCGCCCTCGTGGGCTTCCGCACGACCTTCTTCGGGCTCGGCTGGCTGTGGGTCGGTCTCGCCGGCCTGCTGCTCGGCCTCGTCGTGAGCCACGTGGGGGCGGCGTTCCGGGCCTTCGGTGTCGTGACGCTGCTCGGCGTCGCCGTGGCCTACCTGCTCCTGGCGGGACCGATCGCCGTGCGCGAGGACCTCGTCGCCGGGTTCCTCCCTTCGGGGTCGACGTTCGCGACCCTCGTGCACATGGCGGTGCCGGGCTGGAAGGAGCTGCTGACGGCCCTGCCGCCGGTGGACTCCGAAGGCCCGTACATGGCGCTGCCCTTCCTCTTCGGGCTCGTCGGCGCCGCCCTCACCTACGGCGTCGCCCGCCGGTGGCCCGGCGCCGTCCTGGCGCTCGTCGCGCCCATCGCGCTGCTCGTCGCCTCGATCGTGCTCGGCACGTCCACTCCGGCCGCGGTGCTAATCCAGGGCGCCGTGTTCGCGCTGGTGGCCATCGGCTGGGCGGCCCTGCGCAGCAACCGCAACCGCCCGGCGCTCCAGAACGGCGCCGGTCGCACGACGCGCGCCCTGACGACGGCCGCCCTGCTCGCCGTCGCCACCGTCGGTGGCTTCTTCGTCGGGCCGATGCTCCCCGGCGCCGACCAGGGCCGCACGGTCTTCCGTTCCTCGCTCACGCCGCCGTTCGACGTGAGCCAGTACGCCTCACCGCTCGCCGGTTTCCGGCAGTACACCGAGCCCAACGGGGCGAAGCAGTTCGACAAGACGCTGCTCACGGTCAAGGGCCTGCCGGCGAACGTGCCGCTGCGCTTCGCAGCTCTCGACTCGTACGACGGGTACGTCTGGGGCGCGGGCAACTTCGCCAACCTCGGCGACGGTCCCGTCCCCGAGGGCACGAGCTTCCGCAAGGTCGGCTCGCACATCGGCGCCGAGGGCCCGGGGCAGGAGGTCACGGCAACCGTGTCCGTGCCCGCGGGTGGCTACAGCGACGTGTGGCTCCCGACCTTCGGCACCGTCACCGGCCTCGACTTCGGCGGCGGCCGCGGCGACCAGCTCGAGGACGACCTGCGCTTCAACATCGACACCAACACCGGTGTGCTTCCGGTCAGGCTCGCGGCCGGTGACCAGTACACCGTCACCGCCTACGTCCAGACCCCGCCGAAGGACCTGCCGAAGACGGTCGACGTCGCGGACGGCTCGACCGTCGACGTGTCGGCGCTGACGTTCCTCGACGACAAGGTGACGCCGTGGACCGACCGGGTCGACGGCCAGTGGGAGAAGGTCGCGGCCGTCGCCAAGGCCCTCCAGGACGGTGCCTACACGGACGGTGGGGCGCCCGGCGACTACCAGAACGTCTTCCTGCCCGGGCACAGCCTGCTGCGGATGAGCCAGTTCATGAAGTCGACCCAGCTGGCCGGCAACGACGAGCAGTACGCCGCGGCGTACGCGTTGGTCGCCAACCGCCTCGGCGTCCCGGCGCGTGTCGTGCTGGGCGCGATCCCCGAGGCGGGCGGGGTCGTCAAGGGCAAGGACGTGCGGGCGTGGGTCGAGGTCAAGCTCGCCGACGACTCGTGGTTGCCGATCCTCGCCACACAGTTCGTCCCCGAGCGGAACAAGAAGCCGCAGCAGCTGATCCGCAAGTCGGAGGAGAAGAAGACCGGCGCGCAGGTGCCGCCGCCCGCGGCCAACAACCCGCCGAGCGTGCTCCAGGGCCCCGACCAGGCGCAGAACGCGACGCAGCTGCGCAACCCCCCGAAGGACGACAACCCCCTCAACCCCGACAACTGGCCGGACTGGCTGCGCTGGCTGGTCTTCTACGTGCTCCTCCCGCTCGCCGTCCTGCTCGTGCTCTACGGAGCGATCCGGGGTGCCAAGTGGCTGCGTCGTCGACGCCGGCGCACGACCGGGAGCACGGCTGCACGGGTCACCGGTGGCTGGCGCGAGATCATCGACGCCGCGCGCGATCTGCGGATGCCGCTGCCCGCCAAGGGAACCCGCCTGGAGCAGGCGCGCGCGCTGGAGCTGCACGTCGACGGGCCCCCGCCGCCGAGGCCCAGCGTCGTCGTCGACGGGGCTCTCATGGGTGCGCCCATGTCGAGTGCCCACTTTCCGCCCAACCCGGCGACGGTCACGCCGTCCCCTGACGGGGGGAAGGTCAGCACTCGACCACTGGCGCTCGTGCCGGTCGCAGCCGCCGCCAACGGGCACGTCTTCGACGTGGAGGAGCCGTCGCCGGAGGAGGTCGCGGCCTTCTGGGAGGACGTCGACACCGCGCGTCGTCGCCTCCGGTCGGGCCAGTCGCTCTGGCAGCGTCTGCGCGCCGACGTCTCACTGCGCACGTTCCGTGACCACCTGCCGACGGGCTCGGGCCTCGGTCCGGCCGCCCGCCGCACCACGCGTGGGCAGGGCAAGGCGACTCCGAGCCGGCGACGCGGCCGCAGCACGAAGGCCGGCGTCGGCACGGTCGCCCCCGGCGACACGAGGGCGAGCCGTCGAGGAAACGGACGCAAGGGCAGGGCGAAGGCCGGCACGGGTGCCGGCAAGAAGGGTGACGCGTGAAGCTGAAGTTCGTCCTCCGGTCGGGCGACCGGGAGACCGATCTCGTCGCGACCACCGACTCGGCGACGACCGTCGGAGACCTCGCCGCCTACCTGGCCGCGGCCGACCCGAACCGCCCGAGCGTGCTCGGCGTCGACGCGTCGATGACGCTCGCGCTCGTCGACCAGGACCTGCGCGGTCTCGACCCCCGGGCCACCGTCGCCGAGAGCGGGCTCCAGTCGGGCATGCGCGTGTCGGTCACGCGGGCCGGCGAGGGGTTCGTCGACCGCGGCCGGCCGGCGGCGGTGGCGTACATCCGCTCCGGCCCCGACGCGGGCAAGGAGTTCGCGCTCGCCCGCGGCACGGCATACGTCGGCCGCGGGCGCGGCTGCGAGGTGCAGCTCGCCGACGAGTCCGTGTCGCGCAAGCACGCCAAGCTCGTCATCCAGGAGGTCGTCGAGGTCGTCGACCTCGGCTCGGCCAACGGCATCACCGCCGGCGGCCAGCAGGTGACGCGCGCCCACCTCAAGAGCGGCGACGTCGTGCGGCTCGGCGACACCGAGCTCGAGGTGCACGTCCAGGGTGACGGTGTCGTGAGCCGGCCCGGCAGCGGCGTCCTCTCCGGCGACGCCGGCACCGTGGCGTTCTCGCGCTCGCCGCGCGTCGCCCCGCTCTTCAAGGGCCAGGAGTTCCAGGTCCCCGACCTGCCCGAGCGCGGCAAGATCCAGCCGATGCCCATGGTCGCGATGGTCGTGCCGCTGCTGATGGGCGCCGTGCTGTTCGCGATCACGAAAAACGCCTTCAGCATCGTCTTCATGCTGATGATGCCGCTGATGATGGCCGGCACCTACTACGAGGCACGCCGCCAGCAGAAGAAGGACTTCGCGCAGGCGATGGTCGACTTCAAGGAGGACCTCGGCCTGCTGTCGCAGCGCATCCGCGGCTCGCTCGACGCCGAGGGCCACACCCGCCGCGGGGAGCACCCCAGTGGGGCGGAGTGCCTGGCCGCGGTGCGTGACCGCAGCGCGCTCCTCTGGACCCGCCGCCGCGACGTGCCCGGGTACGCCGAGCTGCGACTCGGGCTGGGCACGCTGGCGTCGCGGTCGGCGATCAAGATGCCGGCCGTCGGACGATCGAAGGCCGAGGCCTGGCTCGAGGTGTCCGAGCAGCTGCGCGGCCTCGAGGTGGTGCACGACGTCCCCGTCGTCGCGACCCCCCTCTCGGACGGCGCGATCGGCGTCGCGGGCCAGCGCGGCAACGCGCTCGGCGCCGCGCGGTCGGTGGTGCTCCAGGCCGCCGCCCTGCACTCGCCGGCCGAGCTCGCGGTCTGCGCGTTCGCGTCGGGCAGCTCGGCGCGCGACTGGGACTTCCTCAAGTGGCTGCCGCACACCACGTCGCCGCACAGTCCCGTCGGCACCGGCCACCTCGCGGCCAGCGCCCCGGCCTGCTCGGCGCTCGCCGACGCCCTCGAGGACATCGTCGACGCCAAGGGGTCGCCGAGCGAGCAGCAGGAGGCCACCGCCACCCGCCCCACCGTGCTCGTGCTCGTCGAGGGCGACGCCCCGATCGACCGCAGCCGGCTCGTCGCGATCGCCGAACGTGGCCACCGGCACGGTGTGGTCATCGTGTGGGTCGCCGAGTCCCAGCAGCTGCTCCCCGCTGCGTGCCACACCTTCCTCGTCGTCAGCGACGACGAGAGCTCGCTCGCCGGCTACGTCCAGGCGGGTGAGCAGGTGCAGCCCGTCGCGGTCGACCGGATCGGCTACGACGAGGCGATGGCGTGTGCCCGCATGCTCGCGCCCGTCGTCGATGCCGGCGTGCCGGTCGACGACGCGAGCGACCTGCCCCGGGCCGTCTCGCTGCTCACCCTCGCCGGCACCGACCTGGCCAGCAGTGAGCAGGCCGTCATCGAGAAGTGGGGCGAGTCGCGCTCGATCCTCACCGGGCCCTACGCGCCTGCCGTGCTGCCGCGCAAGCCCGGCAACCTGCGGGCGATCGTCGGCCAGTCGAGCCAGGGCACCTTCTCCGTCGACATCCGCAGCGACGGCCCGCACGCCCTCGTCGGCGGCACCACCGGCGCCGGCAAGTCCGAGCTGCTCCAAGCCTGGATCCTCGGCATGGCGGCCGCCCACTCCCCGCAGCGCGTCACCTTCCTGCTCGTGGACTACAAGGGCGGATCGGCCTTCCGCGACTGCGTGAAGCTGCCACACACCGTCGGCCTCGTCACCGACCTCTCGCCGCACCTCGTGCGCCGGGCGCTCGCCTCGCTCGCCGCCGAGCTGCACTACCGCGAGCACCTGCTCGCCCGGCACAAGGCCAAGGACCTCGTCGAGCTCGAGCGCCGCGGCGAGGTCGACGCCCCGCCCTCGCTCATCATCGTCGTCGACGAGTTCGCCGCCCTCGTGCAGGAAGTGCCCGAGTTCGTCGACGGCGTCGTCAACGTCGCCCAGCGCGGCCGGTCGCTCGGCCTGCACCTCATCCTCGCGACGCAGCGCCCGGCCGGCGTCATCAAGGACAACCTGCGCGCCAACACCAACCTGCGCATGGCGCTGCGGATGGCCGACGAGAACGACTCCGACGACGTGCTCGGCAGCAAGGAGGCCGCGTTCTTCGACCCGTCGCTGCCCGGCCGCGCCGTGTCCAAGACGGGCCCGGGCCGGCTCGTCCCCTTCCAGACGGGGTATGCCGGCGGGTGGACCTCCGACGTGCCGCCCCCGCCGGACATGAAGGTCGAGACCCTCACCTTCGGCGCCGGCATCGAGTGGGAGCCGCCGCGCGGAGAGGGCAGCGACGACGCCGTCGACCTCGGCCCCACCGACATCCAGCGTCTCGTCGGCAGCCTGGGCCGGGCGGCCCGGATGGCCCAGCTGCCCAAGCCGCGCAAGCCGTGGCTGCCCGACATGCGCCCCGTCTACGACCTCGCGACGCTGCCGACCCAGCGCCGCGACGACGAGCTCGTCTTCGGTGTCGCAGACGACCCCGACAACCAGGCCCAGCCCGAGGTCGCGTTCCGCCCCGACAAGGAGGGCAACATCGCGATCTACGGCACGTCGGGCTCGGGCAAGTCGGTCTTCCTCCGCTCGATGGCGGTCGCGGCCGGCTACACGGTGCGCGGCGGCCCCTGCCACGTCTACGGGCTCGACTTCGGCAACCGGGGTCTCGCGATGCTCGAGACGCTGCCGCACGTCGGCTCGATCGTCCCCGGCGGCGACCACGAGCGCGTGACCCGCCTGCTGCGCATGCTGCGCGCGACGATCGACGAGCGGGCCACGCGCTACTCGGCCGTGAGCGCGGCGACGATCACCGACTACCGCCGCCTGTCGGGACACGGCGACGAGCCGCGCGTCATCGTCCTCATCGACGGCATGACCGCCTTCCGGCAGGCCTACGAGGTGGGTGGCCGGTTCCAGTGGCTCGACATGCTCGCCGGGCTCGCTGCCGACGGCCGTCCGGTCGGCGTGCACTTCATCATCGCCAGCGACCAGCGCACCGGCCTGCCGACCAACCTCGCCGCCGCGGTGCAGGGCCGGATCATCCTGCGCATGAGCAACCTCGACGACTACTCGGTGTTCGGGGTGCCGGGCGACGTGCTCACGATGGCGTCCCCTCCCGGTCGCGGCCTCATGGCCGGCTCCGAGGTGCAGGTCGCAGTGCTCGGTGGCTCGTCCGACGTCACGGTGCAGGCCGCCGCGATCGAGGCGTTCGCCGACGCGACCCGCAAGGCCGGCGTCAGCCAGGCGCCGCCCATCGAGAGCCTCGCCGAGGAGATCCCGCTCGGTGACCTGCCGGCGGAGTTCGGGGGCCGGCCCGTCCTGGGTGTCGCCTCCAGCTCCCTCGCGCCGCACGGCTTCGACCCGAAGGGCACCTTCATCATCACCGGCCCGTCCGGCTCCGGTCGCACCACGGCCGTCGCCGCCACCGCGGCCGGACTCTTCCGGTTCAGCTCGGCGTCGGCGCTCTACCTCATGACGCCGCGCCGCAGCTCCGAGCTGCTCGACCTCGGCATCTGGGCCGAGACCGCCGTCGGCGCCGGCCCGACCTCGGCACTCGCGACGCGCCTGGCCGAGGAGATCGACGAGGGCCGCATCACCCGGCCCGTGGCCGTCTTCGTCGAGCGCATCGACGACCTCGCGCCGTCCGGCGCCGAGAACGCCCTGACCACCCTCGCCAAGGCCTGCGTCGACAACGACCAGCTCGTCGTCGCCGAGGGCGAGGCGGCGTTCTTCAGCAGCAACTTCGGCTTGCAGGCGCTGCTCAAGACGTCGCGTTCCGGCCTGGCGCTCCACCCGGACGGCAACGAGGGCCTGTCGGTGTTCAAGGCCAACCTGCCCGCCCTCAACCGCGCAGAGCTCCCCCCGGGCCGCGGTTTCGTCGTCGAGAAGGGCAAGTTCGAGCTGCTCCAGGTGGCCAAGCCGTGATGCTCGAGAGGTCATCGAAAAGCCTGCGCCACATGGGGATTCGTGGTGCCACACGGCATACGCCCGGGTGTGGGCCAACCCGGGGAGGTCATGGGGAGTGCTCCCCATCGACACCCCACGAACGGTCACATAGGTTCATGCATGTCGACGAAAGCCGCCCATCAGGCGAAAAGGGTGCAGACGTCGAGGAGTTTGGCAAGGCGCGGGCCTGAACGGTTGGTCCGGAAGAGAACTTCCCGAATCAGTCGGGGGAACACAGGCAAAGGAGAAGGTCATGGCTTGGCTCGGAATGAACGACGATGAGGTCAACGCCCAGGGCAACGTCCTGCAGCAGCAGGCGGAGGCCATCCAGAAGCTCATCACGAAGGTCGACCAGGAGGTCGAGTCGCTGAAGCAGAACTGGCAGGGTGACGACTCCAAGCAGTTCGAGCAGGAGTGGACCGGCACGCACCGTCCCGAGCTCCAGAAGGCCCAGAAGCTGCTCACCGAGATGAAGTCGACGATCGACCGCGAGGTCCAGCAGCAGCGCTCCACCTCGTCGCAGTACTGATCGACCTCACACCAGACCAACCACACGCAGACTTCTGAAGGGGAACTGACATGGCTGTTTACAAGAAGGGCATGAACGCCGACGCGGTGTCCGCGTCCGGCGACAAGCTCACCGGCTACAAGGGCGAGCTCGACGGCATCGTCGAGGCCGTCAACAGCGCCGTCTCCACGATCAAGGGCAACTGGGGCGGCACCGACGCCGAGCAGTTCCAGAGCGACTGGCACGGCCAGCGCCAGGTCGTCTCGGCCGCCGGCGACAAGCTCGACGCCATGGGCAAGAAGTGCAAGACCAACGCCGAGACGCAGAAGCAGACCTCGTCGAAGTGAGCCGGGCTGCTGCGTGAGCCCCGCTCCGCAGCACCGGACGAAGGGTGGCCGTTCCCGCGGGGGGAGCGGCCACCCTTCGTCGTTCCCCTGACTGGCCGGCCGGGCCGTATGCCGTCCGGTGACGTTTCACGGGAAACGTCGGCAGGCGGTGGCTTGATGTATCAAACGGGATGTCCCTCACGTCTTCAGGGGGTGACACCTAGACTGAGCACCCAGAGAGGGGGCGAGGCATGGGCGGACCCGGTGAGCTCACCGAGCTGCTCGCCCGCGCCTCCCGCGGCGACGCCACGGCGTGGAACGCCATCGTCGACCGCTTCGCGTCGCTGCTCTGGGCCGTGGCACGCGGCCACCGGCTCAGCCAGGAGGACGCCGCCGACGTCGTGCAGAACTCGTGGCTCAAGCTCCTCGACCACCTCGACGACATCGCGCAGCCCGAGGCCCTGGCGGGCTGGCTCGCGACGACGGCCCGCTACGAGTGCCTCGCGCTCCTGCGCAAGAGGGGCCGCGAGCACCTGGTGCGCGACGACGACCTCGCGACGAACGTCGTCGACGAGCAGGTGCGCTCGCTCGACGCGTCCCTGCTCGACGACGAGCGCGACGCGCACCTGTGGGCGTGCCTCGGGCGTCTCTCGGAGCGTTGCCAGGTCCTGCTGCGGGCGCTCATGGCGAGCGACCGTCCGAACTACAAGGCCATCGCGGAGGCGCTCGGCATGTCGATCGGCTCGATCGGGCCGACGCGGATGCGCTGCCTCGACAAGCTCAGAGACCTCGTCGGCAGCGGCGACTACACGTTCGACCGAGGAGGGCAGTCGTCATGAGCACGCATGAAACGCGCGACGGTCTGCACCCCGACGACCTCGAGCTGCTCGAGCGGCTCGGCCGCATCGCGGCCGTCGTCGACCCGGTGCCCCCGGATGTCGTCGAGCTCGGGCGCGCGGCCTTCGAGCTGCACCGGGCCGACACCCTGCTCATGTCGCTCGTCTCCTTCGGCGCCGACGCCGCGGCAGCGGTGCGCGACAACGGATCCGCCACGGCGTCGCACCTGCTGGTCTTCGAGCTCGGCGCGATCTCGGTCGAGATCGAGGTGGCCCGCAAGGGCGAGTTCGCCCGCGTCATCGGGGTCGTGATGGCCGGTGACGAGGCGTATGCCGGTGAGTGCCGGGTCTCCCTCGAGACGTCGGCGTCGACCACGACGCAGGTGCTCGACGCGGGCCGCTTCGCGTTCGAGCGGGTCCCGGTGGGCCTGGCCCGCCTCGTGCTCGACCGTGACGGTGAGCAGCCGATGCGGACAGCCTGGTTCGACGCCCGCTGACGGCGAGAGCGCCGGCCGCTCCTCCTACGAGCCCCAGGCGGTGAACGACGCCGCGGTCGCCGCGAGCAGGGGGTCACCGGCGGCAGCGAGCCGGGCTGCGTGCAGCCCCTCCGCGAGCGAGCAGCCGGCGGCTACGGCCGCGTGCACGTGGGTCATGACGCGGGCAGTGGCGACGTCGTTGACCGGGTTGACGCTGGCCACCACCGAGCGCGTGCCGATGGCGAGCAGGCTCGACACGAGGCCCAGCGCCTCGTCCGCCCCGATCGGGTGCACGCCGCCCGAGTCGCACGCCGAGAGCACCACCGCCCGTGGGGGCCGCCGCAGCCGGTCGAGGTCGTGGACCATGAGCGGTCCGTCGGCCAGCATGAGCGAGGAGAAGAGCGGCGCGTCGCCCCGGAAGTCGCCGTGGGCCGCGAGATGCGCCAGGTGCGCCCCCTCGAGAGCCTCGAGGGTGCGCTCCACGGTCGCCTCGTCGCCGCCGAGCACCGTGGCGTCCGCGTGCAGGCGGCGCAGCTCGGTGACCTCGCGCTGCTCCGTGCTGAGCCCCGGACCGGTGACGAGGGCGACGTGGGCCGTCCCGCCCTGCGTCTGGCCGGGTTCGTCCTGCTCCTGCGCCCGTGCCCACAGCGCGGTGGACGGCGACACGACGAAGGCCGTGTCGCGGAACACCGGCATCAGACCGAAGGGCACGGTGAGCAGGTTGGCGGCCGGTGAGATGAGCACCGACTGCCGGCTCCACGCGGGGTCGGGGTCGCCGAGCAGGGCGTCCTGCAGCTGCCGACCGGCGCGGTCCACGTCGACGACCCGGCCGTAGGCCGCACGGCGCAGGGCGAAGCGTGCGTAGGAGGCCTCGCGCTCGGCCGCCGTCAGGTCTCCGAGCCGGCGCAAGCGGGCGCGACCGTCGGCCACGGTGACGGTGTGCAACACACCCCGCACCACGAGGATGTAGACGAGCACGGTCTCGCCGAGCAGCTCGCCCAGCCGGTGCAGATCGGGTCCGGGGCTGTCCGAGCTCTCGGCTCGCAGCTGCCGGTAGCGGTTGCGCACGCTCGCCTCGAGCCGTGACCTCTCGCGCACGAGGTGTGCCTCCTCGCCCTGCAGGGTGAGCCGTCGCGTGACGTCGCGCAGCGCCGACACCTGGGTGGCGAGGACCTCGTCGTCGGGTGGGGTCGCCGACGGCCCGGTCAGCGAGGTCGCACGCCAGCGGTCCGCCCACCACAGCACCGCCCGGGCGTCACCGGCACGCACCGCGTCGTCGATCGCGATCGACACGAGCTCGAGCCCGTAGCCCGTCGCGAGGGAGCGCAGCTCGAGGTCGCCGATGAGCGAGCGGTGCTCGTCGACGGCGTCGAGCCCGCGACGGCAGGCGTGCCGCAGGGCCCGCCGGTCGCCGACCTGCTCGGCGAGCAGCGCCCGGGCGAGCCACGCGGCGGCCCTCGGGAGCGGGGCCCCGTCGTGCCGGCGGTCCGCCGCCTCGTGCAGCGCCCGTGACCGCATCCGCAGGTGGCCCGTGTCACCCGCGACCTGCGCCAAGAGCAGGAGGGCCTCCGGCACCGCCGGGTCGTCGAGGCGACGCAGGGTCCGCAGGAGGGCACGGGTGCGCTCGAGCAGGTCCGGGAGGGACGGGCGCGGGAGGGCGCTCACACCCTCGGCCGACTCGCGCGCGTGCTGCTCGGCGGCATACGAGGCCTCGAGGGCGAGCAGGTTCGAGCGGGCCGCCCAGCGGTGGCGCCGGTGCGAGCGGAAGGTCGCCTCGGCGGCACGAGCCCGCTGCACCGCGACGTCCCACTCCTCCTGGAGCATGGCGGCGCGCGACGACGCGAGCAGCAGGTCGCCCCGCCACACCGCCGCGAGGTCGTCGCGCGCCAGGGCGGCGTCGAGCATGTGCTCGGCCTCGCTCGCGAGCCGGGCCGTGAGCAGCGCCTCGGCGTGGTCGACGAGCTGCTCGACGGGGTCGACCCCAGCGGCGCGGTAGCGTTCCTCGGCCTGCTCCATCAGGGTCAGGGCGTGCACGACGTCACCCCGCTGCAACGCCACGAGGGCCCGGTTGCGGGCCGACATCGTCGCCTCGAGGACCTCACCGATCTCGAGGTGGACGGCCTCGGCAGCCGCATAGTCGACGCTCGAGCCGGTCGAGTCACCCATGGCTCGTCGCACGTCACCGCGCGAGCCGAGCGCCCTTCCCTCCCAGAGCCTGTCGCCGGCGCGATGGCTGAGCTCGGCGGCTTCGGTGAGGTCGCGCACCGCGTCGTCGTAGCGTCCGAGCAGGCCGAAGGTGCAACCGCGCAGGTGCAGCACCCGGTGCCGGGCGGGCCCGGTGCTCAGACCCAGGGCGCGCTCGAGCTGGCCGAGGCCCTGCGAGGTGCGTCCGGCGAAGACGAGCGTCGTGCCGAAGGTCGCCCTCACCTCGGCCTCGCGGTCGGGTCCGGCCCGGTGGGCGGCGCGCACGGCCGAACGGGCATGGCGGAGCGCGACGTCGGTGCGCCCGCGGTCACGCTCGACGATGGCGATCGCGTGGTGCGCGAGGGAGCGGTCCCGGTGGCTCGGTCGCCCGGCGAGGATCTCCAAAGCGGACGCGGCGGCCACGTCCGGCTGCGATATTGCGAGGGGAAGCAGCTCCTCGGCGCGGCGACGGGGGGCCGGTGTATCACCGGCGACGCCCGCGTCGTCTGCAGCCTGATCGGCTTTCATGGCACACCCCTGTGTCCGCGTCCCTGGGAGGTTTCTGGTGAATACCCGCGATGATCGCAGCAACGGCAACGGCGGGAAGGGGGTTCAGGGCCAGCAAGGTCGCGCTCCTTGGTGGCGCCCGTGGAAGGCGGACGTCATGAAGGAGAGGTCCGATGCGCAGGTCGCCCTGATCCTCGAAGCCGTCCGGGGGCACCAGGTGGAGGTTCACCGTGGCGCAGCGGGCACTGTCGACTACATCCGACGGCGGCGCCTGCTCACCGACATCGACGACGTCCCGGTCGTCTACGAACACCTCGGCCGCACCCCCCCACCGCGGAGGGAGCGCAAGAACACCAAGCTGGAGAAGCTGCACCGCTTCGACGTCGACCTGCCGCACGGTCAGAGCCTGGACGAGCTGCTCGACGACCTCGATAAGGCCGTGCGCCCCGGCGCCGTAACACCGGACTACCTGCTGCACGTCTGCACCACGTGGTGCGGGGCGACCGAGCCCTACCCGACCACCGCGACCGAGCCCGCCGACCGGAACCGCAGTCCGGAGGCCACGGGTTCGGACGTGCGGGTGGCCGTCGTAGACACCGGCAGGCTCGAGGACGTCGTCCAGGCGCACGACTGGCTGAGACTCCCGACGCTGGTCGATGGTGACGAGGAGCCGGACGACATCGGGCACTACGCGGGCCACGGCACGTTCATCGCCGGGGTCGTCCGCGCGTATGCCCCGGAGTCGCAGGTCCGCGTCGAGTCGGTGACAACGATGGGAGGCACGGTCTTCGAGAGCGACATGGTCGACCAGCTGATCGAGGCGCTCGAACGCGACCACCCGCAGGTCATCAGCTTCTCGGGCGGCACGCGGACGCGTGGCGATCGGCCGCTGAAGTCGTTCGAGATGTTCTACGAAGAGCACCTGCGGGCGCTCGGCGACGAGACCGTGATGGTGTGCGCCGCCGGCAACGACGGTGACGAGGGCAAGTTCTGGCCCGCGGCCTTCGACTGGGCCGTCGGGGTGGGGGCCCTCGATGACGACCGCGCGTCCGTGGCCAACTATTCGAACCGCGGTAGCTGGGTGAACGTGTACGCGCTGGGCACTGACATCCTGAACGCCTACCCCGACGACCAGCCGTACACCTACATGGAGCCCCCGGATCTCGGCCTGCCAGCAGCCAGCTTCCCGACGGGGATGGCGAGCTGGAGCGGCACGTCGTTCGCCACCCCCATGGTCGCGGGTCTGATCGCGGCCAGGATGTCGAAGAGTCCCCGGCACAACGCGCGCCAGAGCTGCAACGAGGTTCTGGCCTTCGCGTCGAGAGACCCTGATCCCCAGGGCCGGCCGCGGTTACGCAACGCGAGCGCCGCAACTGGCTGATTCGCGGAGCGCCGCGACTGAGGGGGTGGCTGCGACCGGGCGCCCCCTCAGCGCGGTCAGCTCAGGCGGGGACGGTGGTGAAGCGCAGGTAGGGCTTGACCTCCTCGACCGCGTCGTGGCCGAAGCGCTCGCGGGCGTCGGCGGTCGACAGGGTCGGGGCCACGATGACGCGCTGGCCGTCCTTCCAGTCGGCGGGCGTCGAGAACGGGCCGCTGTCGGTGACCTGCAGCGCGTCGACGGCGCGCAGGATCTCGTCGAAGTTGCGGCCGACGCTCTTGGGGTAGGTCAGGCTGAGGCGCACGGTGTTCTTCGGGTCGATGACGAAAACCGACCGCACGCCCGAGGTGTCGCCCTCGCCGGGGTGGATCATGTCGTAGAGCTCGGAGACCTGGCGCGAGTCGTCGGCGATGATCGGGTAGCCGACCGGGGCGCCGCCGACCTCCTCGATGTCGCTCTTCCACGCGTCGTGCTGCTCGACGGGGTCGACCGACACGGCGAGCACCTTGACGCCGCGGGCGTCCCACTCGTCCTTGAGTGCGGCGACGCGGCCGAGCTCGGTCGTGCAGACGGGGGTGAAGTCGGCCGGGTGGCTGAAGAGCACGGCCCAGCTGTCGGCCTTCCAGTCGTGGAAGCTGATCGGGCCCTCGGTCGTCGTGGCGTCGAAGTCGGGGGCGGTCTCGCCCAGTCGCGGTGTAGCCATGGCTCGTCCTCTCGCGGGTCGGGCGCACGTCGCGCTCCGGTCTGCGAGCCATTCTGACCAGAGAACCATGCATCGCGTTATGGGTGTCCAAATGTTGTGACGCGGGTTCAGCGGACGCCCAGCCGCGGCGCAGAGACTGCGCTGACACGGCGGCGCCGCGCCGCCCGCCGCCCCGAACCCCGTCCCCAGAGGAGTCCTGCGTGAGCGCCCTGCTCGACACCATCACCTCCGAGGTGCTCCACGCGCCCGTCTGGCTCGTGCTCCTCGTCGTCGGCGCCGTCGTCTTCGTCGAGGACGCGATCTTCGTCGGCTTCGTCGTCCCCGGTGAGACCGTCGCCATCCTCGGTGGCGTGGCAGCCTCCCTCGGCCACGTACCACTGGCGGCAGTCCTCGTGGTCGTCGTCGTGGCAGCGATCGTCGGTGACAGCGTCGGCTTCGAGGTCGGTCGCCACCTCGGCGGCCGCGTCGTGCGGCTGAGGGCCTTCGACCGGCACCGTGACCGCATCGACCGGGCCCAGGACTTCCTCGGCCGACGAGGCGGGGCCGCCGTCTTCCTCGGTCGGTGGACCGCCTTCCTCCGCGCCGTCATGCCGGCGCTCGCCGGCATGTCGAAGATGCATTACCCGACCTTCCTGGCGTGGAACGCGGCCGGCGGGATCGCCTGGGGCAGCGTCGTGGTCACGGCCGGATACCTCGCCGGACAGTCCTACTCCAAGGTCGAGACCTGGCTCGGACGCGGGGCGGCGGTCGTGGTCGTGCTGGTCCTCGTCGTCGCGCTCGTCGTCCGGCAGGTGCGCCGTCACCGGGGCCAGGGCGAGTCGCACGGGCCGGCGGGCTCCGCCAGCGCCACCTCCCGTATGCCGTCGAACGGCTGACTCCCGCCTGACTGCCGCGGCCCGTCGCCGCGCGCACGTCACGATCCGGGTGAGCTGACCGGGTGGGCGCCTGATCGGCCGGCGCCCGTGCGATGCTCCACGGCGTGACCGACGAACTGCCGCCCCCGAGCGGCCCTCCTCAGCCGAACCCGGACGTCGACTCGCCCGTCCGGGCCGCTGACTCCTCGCACCCCGTGACGGCTCCGATACCGGTCCCGCCACCCCTCATGCCTCCCCCTGACGGGCGCACCGGCCGGTCGGGCACGCCGGGTGCCCACGTCGCACCCGGCCAGACCGATCCGCCGTATGGGATCCCGGCGGCAGCCCCCCCGGAGACCGGGGACCCCTTCACCGCGCGGCCACGCATCCCGGTGCCGGGCAGCAACGGTCTCGCGATCGCCGCGCTCTGCTGCGGCATCTTCGGCTTCGTGCCGCTCGCCGCGGCCGTCGCGATCGTGCTGGGCATCGTCGCCCTGAACCAGCTGCGCGACCGGATCCAGAGGGGCAAGGGGATGGCGATCGCCGGCCTGGCGCTCGGTGTCCTCTGGGTGCTGGGCTGGGTCGCGTTCATCGTGGCCGTGGCGACGGACGCACCCGCCCGCAATGCCTCAGGTGCGGTCACGCAGTCGTCCGACGCCTCCGTCGAGGACCTGAAGGCCGGCGACTGCTTCTCGGGAGCAGGTCGCACGGAGGTCGACAGCGTCACGATCGTCCCCTGCACCTCGCCGCACGAGAGCCAGGTCGTGACGATCTTCGCGATGCCCTCGGGGCCGTGGCCCGGCGAGGACAAGGTCGTGGCGGCCGCCGAGGACGGCTGCTCGGAGAGGGCCGACCCGCTCCTCACCCGCCAGGCCTTCGACGACCTCCGGCCGTCGTTCATCTATCCGCAGGACGCCTTCTCGTGGCGCGGCAGCCGCGAGATCATCTGCACCGTCGACGCTCCGAAGGGCACCACGACCGGCTCTGCCCTGAGGTGACGCGCGAGGCCCCCTTCCGGCTGGAAGGGGGCCTCGCGGCATACCGGAGTGGTGGTGGGGACGCTCGCAGGCTCGCGATCGCCACCCACCCCCGGCTCCAGCTCGGTGTGACCTGAGGTCAGCGCTCCTCGGTGCCCGCGATGAAGGCCTCGAGCTTGGCGCGACCGAGGTCGTCCGGACGCTGCTCCGGCGGGGACTTCATCAGGTAGGACGAGGCGGACAGCAGGGCGCCACCGACGCCGCGGTCCTTGGCGATCTTCGCCGCGCGGATGGCGTCGATGATGATGCCGGCCGAGTTCGGCGAGTCCCACACCTCGAGCTTGTACTCGAGGTTCAGCGGCACGTCGCCGAACGCGCGACCCTCGAGGCGGACGTAGGCCCACTTGCGGTCGTCGAGCCACGCGACGTAGTCGGACGGGCCGATGTGGACGTTCTTGCTGTCGACGAGGCCGGCGAGCGGACCGGTGAGGTTGCTCGTGACGGCCTGCGTCTTGGAGACCTTCTTGGACTCGAGGCGCTCGCGCTCGAGCATGTTCTTGAAGTCCATGTTGCCGCCGACGTTGAGCTGGTACGTGCGGTCCAGCACGACGCCGCGGTCCTCGAACAGCTTGGCCATGACGCGGTGCGTGATGGTGGCGCCGACCTGGCTCTTGATGTCGTCACCGATGATCGGCACGCCGGCGGCCTCGAACTTCGCGGCCCACTCGGGGTCGGAGGCGATGAAGACCGGCAGCGCGTTGACGAAGGCGACGCCCGCGTCGATCGCGCACTGGGCGTAGAACTTGTCGGCCTGCTCGGAGCCCACCGGCAGGTAGGAGACGAGGACGTCGACCTTCGCGTCCTTGAGGGTCTGCACGACGTCGACCGGCTCGGCCGCCGACTCGTCGATCGTCAGCTTGTAGTACTTGCCGAGGCCGTCGAGCGTGTGTCCGCGCTGGACCGTGACGCCCGTGGTGGGCACGTCGGCGATCTTGATCGTGTTGTTCTCGGAGGCGTTGATGGCCTCGGACAGGTCCTTGCCGACCTTCTTGTCGTCGACGTCGAACGCGGCGACGAACTCGACGTCGCCGACGTGGTAGTCGCCGAACTTCACGTGCATGAGGCCGGGGACGCCGGTGGTGGCGTCAGCGTCCTTGTAGTACTCGACACCCTGCACGAGCGAGCTCGCGCAGTTGCCGACGCCGACGATGGCGACGCGTACGGATCCCATGGATCACTCCTTGTTGTTGGTGGTCTTGCGCTGGGTGGTGATGTCGGTGGTGTCGTCGTATGCCGCCGGGCCGGGGTCGAGGGCCGCCCGGCGTTCGGCGACGATGAGCTCCTCGAGCCAGCGCACCTCGCGCTCGGCCCGCTCCTCGCCGTACTGCTGCAGGGCGAGGGTGTAGCTGTCCATGCGCTCGCGGTTGCGGGCGCTGACCTCACGCACGTTGGCCAGGCGCTCCTCGAGGCGGGAGCGCCGGCCCTCGAGGATGCGCAGGCGCACCTGGGCCTCGGTGCGTGAGAAGAAGGCGAAGCGGACGTCGAAGTCGTCGTCGTCCCAGGCGTCGGGTCCGCTGGCGGCGACGAGGGCCTGGAAGTGCTCCTTGCCGTCGGGCGTGAGCTCGTAGGTGATGCGGGGACGCTTCGAGGGGCCGGTGCGCGTGGCCTGCGGCTCCTCGGTCTCGTGGATCCAGCCGGCGTCGACGAGGTGCTTGAGCGCCGGGTAGAGCGAGCCGTAGCTGAGTGCCCGGAAGATGCCGAGCGCGGTGGTCAGCCGCTTGCGCAGCTCGTAGCCGTGCAGGGGGCCGTCGTGGAGCAGACCGAGCACCGCGAACTCGAGGAGCGCGGCGCGGCGGCTCTGTGGACGGTCCTGCTTGGGCACCCGTCAACAGTACACGCAGATATATCGCAGCGATACATCAAGGTGACACATCCACGAGGGATCCTGGGATCCAGGGTCAGGGGCTGGGGGCGTAGACGGCGATGAAGCCGGAGCCGTGCGCGGCACGTGCGCCCTGGGTGGAGGCAGTCACCCGCACCGTCGAGTCGGCCGGCAGGACATCGGTGCCCCACCACCCGTAGCCGCGGGTCACGCTCCCGCCCGGGTAGCGGGCCAGACGCATCCCTGATTCGTCGGGCGCGTCGGTGCCGGTGAGCCCCTCACCGGCCGAGCCCCACAGGACCATCGCCGCACCCGGGTCCACGCCGACCGTCAGGTCCTGCCATCGCGGCAGCGGGGCCGAGCTCATCCGCACCTGCGTGTAGGTGTACCCCTGGTGCTCGATGGTGTTCGGGATGACAGCGACGACCTTGCCGGACGCGTCCCGGATGGGCGTGTGGTGGCCGAGGTCGGTGTACACGGCGCCGGCGACCTGGACGTCGGACCCGTCGAGAGGCTTTCCCGTCGTGCGGTCGACGACCTCCACGATCAGGGTGGCCGGCCTGCGGACCGTGAGCTCGGCCCAGCCCCGACCCGGCTCGCCGGGCGTGAAGACGCGCGTCGGCAGGTCGCGCTCGGTGGGCCGGCCGAGGCACGTCGAGCCGAAGTACCCCTGCATGCCCTCGATGCGCACCCGCAGCTCGACCTCACTGGCGCGCCCGACGCCGGCGCCGTCGAGGTAGCACGCGCCGACGAGGCTCACCGACGTCGAGCTGGGAACCCAGTCGACGGCGATCCGGGACTGCCCCCGGTCTCCGATCGCCCCTCCCTCGAGCAGGTCGTCCGCGACCCGGGCCCGCAACCGCAGGCCGTCCTTGGTGATGTCGCCGGGCGCGTCGGGGACCGTGCGGTACGGCATGCCGTCGGCGCCGAGCATCGGCACCGCGCTCGACGGCGATCCCGCGGGCACGGACGGTGCCGGGCGCCCGAGGCTCGTGAGGGCACCGACGGCGAGAGCCGCGACGGCCAGCGCCGCGCCGGCTCCTGCTGCCGCGGCCCGGCGCCGCTTCGTGCGCCTGACCCTGTCGGCGACGCCGGCACGGAAGTCGGGGGCCGAGCCGAGGTCGTCGGCGTGGGTGGTCAGCTCATCGCGGAGGTCGGTGAGGTTCATCGGGCACGCTCCTCGTCGTGTTCGCCGTCGTGTTCGCCGTCGTGTTCGCCGTCGTGTTCGCCGTGGCGTTCGCCGTGGCGTTCGTCGTCGCGTTCACCGTCGCGTTCGTCGTCGCAGGCCGGGCGCAGGTTGGGGTCGATGCGGAGCTTGGCGAGCGCCCGGCTCGCCTGGCTCTTCACGGTGCCGACCGAGCACTGCATGATCTCGGCGGTCTCGGCCTCGGAGAGGTCCTCGTAGAAACGGAGCACGACGACCGCGCGCTGCCGCTTCGGCAGGCGCTCGAGTGCGCGCCACAGGTCGGTGCGCTCGTCGACGCGTACGTCGTCGGCGCGGTGACCCTCGGGACGACGCTCCGGCAGGTCGGCCGTGGCCTCCTCGCCGTTCCAACGGCGCCGCCACCAGCTCGCGTACGTGTTGACCATGATCCGGCGGACGTACGCCTCCGGCCGGCCCTCGATGCGGCCCCACGCGAACCACGCCTTCGACAGGGCCGTCTGGACGAGGTCCTCGGCGAGCGCGCGGTCGTGGGTGAGCAGGTAGGCCGTGCGCAGCAGCCGCGTCGAGCGGCTGGCCACGAAGTCGTCGAAGGAGGCGTGGTCCACCGTGCCTCCCTGTCGTGCGCCCTGTCTTGCGCCCTGTCATCGGCTGCGCGCCGGCGTGCGTCGTCGTCACATGCTGTTCGACCGTCCGGGACGGGAGAAAGGTTGCACGCCCTGCCGGGTATGTCCTGTTCGCCGGGCCGGGGGCGCCGGAGCCTGCCTGTGAGCACCGTGTGAGGGTCGTGTGAGCCACACCCTGCGTTTTGGGCGCGAGGGCATCCGTCGGGTCATACTGGGAGGCGGCTCGGGAGGATCTCTCGGGCCTCATCAGTGAACGGAGCAGGTTGTGACGCAGAGCAGGCGCGAGGTCCGCGCTGCCCAGCTGGCCAACAGCGGCGGCCGCGGGGGTCGTAGGTCCGGCGGAGACCGCAACGGCGGCGCCGGCTTTTCCGACGGCGGCGACGGCGAGGGCCGCACCGGTTGGAAGAAGTGGGCGATCGGCACCCTGAAGTGGGGCTCGATCGCGGCCGGCGTGCTGCTCGTGCTCGGCACCATCGGTGTCGTCATCGCCTACAACCAGACCGCGATCCCTCAGCCGAACGACCTCGCCAACAAGCAGGTCTCGATCGTCTACTACTCCGACGGCAAGACCGAGCTCGACCGCATCGCCGTCCAGGACGGCAACCGCGAGTCGGTGAAGCTGAACCGCGTGCCGAAGTACGTCCAGGACGCCCACATCGCCGCAGAGGACCGCACGTTCTACCAGAACAACGGCATCTCGGTCGGCGGCATCCTGCGTGCCGTCAAGACCAGCGTCACGGGCGAGGCCCAGGTCGGTGGCTCCACCATCACGCAGCAGTACGTCAAGAACTACTTCCTCACCCAGGACCGCACGCTGAGCCGAAAGGCTCGCGAGATCCTCATCGCCGTCAAGATCGACGGCCAGCTCTCCAAGGGCGAGATCCTCGAGAAGTACCTCAACACCATCTACTACGGCCGCGGCGCCTACGGCATCCAGAGCGCGGCCAAGGCGTACTTCGGCAAGGACGTCGGCAAGCTCACCGTCTCCGAGGGTGCCGTGCTCGCGTCGGTCATCAACGCGCCGTCGCTCTTCGACCCCGCCAACGGCGAACGGGCCAAGGCCAACCTCGAGAAGCGCTACGCGTACGTGCTCAACGGCATGGTCGAGGAGGGCTGGCTGAGCGCCGCCGACCGGGCGCAGCGCACCGAGCTGCCCAAGATCCTCCCGTACACGGGGGTCAAGTCGACGTCGGGCCCCAACGGGTACATCACGGCGCAGGTCAAGCGTGACCTGCTCACGACCGGCCTCACCGACCGCGAGATCGACAACGGCGGCCTGCGCATCGTCACGACCATCGACAAGAAGGCCCAGACGGCCGCGATCGCCGCGATGAAGGACAACCTGCCGAAGCAGGTCAAGGGCGGCCTCGTCGCCATCAAGCCCGGCGACGGCGCGGTCGTGGCCATGTACGGCGGCGCCGACTACGCGAAGGACCAGTACAACACCGCGACCCAGGCGATCATGCAGGGCGGCTCGAACTTCAAGCCGTTCGGCGTGCTCGCCGCGGTGCGCGAGGGCATCTCGACGAAGACGAAGTTCGACGGGAAGACCCCGCAGACCTTCAAGGACGTCAAGATCAACAACTTCGAGGACACGTCCTACGGCAAGGTCGACATGCGCCGCATGATCGGTCGCTCGATCAACACCGCCTTCGTGGCGCTCAACGAGCAGATCGGTCCGAGCGCGACGAAGCAGGCGGCCATCGACGCCGGCATCCCGGCGAACACCCCCGGCCTCGGCACCGACCTCACCAACATCCTGGGCACCGCCAGCCCCCACGTCATCGACATGGCCTCGGCGTACTCGACCATCGCGTCGCAGGGCGTGCGCGCCAAGCCCTACCTCGTCAAGAAGGTCACCTCGTCGAGCGGCGACTTCACCTACGAGGCGAAGCCGCAGGCCAAGCGTGCCTTCGACCAGGACGTCACGGCCGACGTCACCGACGCCATGACCTACACGGTCAAGCCGGGCGGCACCGCCACGAAGATCGGGCGCACGCTCGACCGGCCGGTCGCGGGCAAGACCGGAACGTCGGAGGAGAACCGGTCGAAGTGGTTCTCCGGCTTCATCCCGCAGATGGCGGTGTCGGTGGGCATGTACAAGCCCACCGCCGACGGCAAGAGCAGCCAGAAGCTGACCCCGGAGGAGTCGTCGCTCTACGACGGCTCGACCATCCCGGCCAACATCTGGCTCGACTTCATGAAGGTCGTCACCGACAACATGGAGGTCCAGGAGTTCCCGCAGCGCGCCGGTGTCGGCGACGACAAGGTGCCCACCCCCACGCCGACGTTCACGCCGCCCCCGGTCACCACGACCCAGGCGCCGACGACCACGGAGGCGCCGACGACGACCACCACGGCGCCGCCGACGACGAAGCCGACGAAGACGAACGGCACCGGCAAGCCGACGTTGCCGCCGACCACCACGTCGCAGCCGACGATCACCATCCCCCTGCCCGGCCAGACGAGCACCAAGCCCGGCGGCGGGGGCGGAGGGGGTGGCGGCGGGTGACCCCGGCCGAGGGCGTGGTGACCGGCCGGTGAGCCACCGGTGAGACACCGGTGAGCCGCCGCACTGCCGAGAGCGTCGACGACCCCGTCGTGCGGGCGGCCTCCGAGATCATCGGAGGGCCCCGCGGACGGTATGCCGCCGCGCGCGAGCTCCCGTGGCTGCTCACGGCAGCCGTGCTGTCCGCCCTGACCGCGGTCACGGCGGGGCTCGGCATCCTGCTGCGCGCGCCGTGCCTGCGCACCGGGTTCACCGGTGACACGCAGTTCTGGAGCGCCTGCTACGCCGACCTGCCGACCGCGTACCGCGACCAGGACGTCAAGGCCGGCCTCGCGGCATACCTGCAGGGTGGCGACGGGGCGCCGGTCACCGGGCAGCCGCCCGTCACGGGCCTCGTGCTGACGGCGCTCGCGAGCCTCGGCCCCGACGGCGGGTCGCTGCGCACGCGGGCCGCCTGGTACTTCGCGCTGTGGTCGGTGCTGCTGACCCTGCTGCTGCTCGCGGTCGTGTGGCTCGTCGCGTCCTCCGCCGCCCGTCCCTTCTCGGCCGCGCACGTGGCGGTCTCGCCCGTGGTCGCGCTCGCCGCGTTCGTGTCGGCCGACCTGCTCGGGGTCGCCCTCGCCACCGCCGGCATGTGGGCGTGGTCCCGCCGCAACTCGACGCTGGCGGGCGTCCTGCTCGGCCTCGCCATCGGCGCCCGCAGCTACCCGGTGGTCATCGTCATCGCCATCGTGCTGCTCGGCGTCCGTTCCGGGCGGCTGCGCGAGGCGGGTCGCACGGCGGGCTACGCGCTGCTGACCTTCGGGGCCCTGCTGTCGGCGACCTGGCTGCTCAACCGTGGCGCCGCGGCCTCCCCCTACCAGGAGTGGGTGTCGGCCCCGGCGGGCTACGGCTCCCCGTGGCTGCTGCCCCAGCTCGCGGGCCACCCGCTGCCCGAGGGCGCCGTGACGGCCCTCGCGGTCCTCGGCTGGCTCGTCGCGGTGCTGGTCGGTGCCGTGCTGGCACTTTCGTCGGCGAGGCGGCCCGCCCTCGCCGAGGTGTCGCTCGTCATGGTCGGCATCGTGCTCGTCACCGGCAAGTCGTTCACGGTGCAGAGCTCGCTCTGGCTGCTGCCCCTCGTCGCGTGGTGCGCGCTCAAGTGGCGTGACCACCTCGTCTGGGCGGGCGCCGAGGCGCTGAACTTCGTCGCCGTGTGGCTGACGATCGCGGCCACCTCGGTGCCCGACCGCGGCATGCCGCCCCAGTGGTACGCGTTCTTCTCGATGCTGCGCGTCGTCGCGGTGCTGTGGCTGGTCGCCGTCGTGTGGCTGCGCGCCCGCGAGCGCTGGGGCGGCTCGGACGAGACGCCGGGCCCCGAGGCCGACGACCTCGCCGGACCGATGGCCGGCGCCGAGGACCGCCTGATCGTCCGCTTCTCCTGAGCGAGGGCGTGGAGCCGTGGGGCCGTGGGCGGTGTCGGCGGTTCGATTTCTGCGTATGCCGGGTCGCCCGGTAGTCTTGCCCAGTTCGTCGTGTGCCCTGCAGCCTGTGGATTCGAGCCGACCGGTGTCGGTGAGGTCTGCGAGGCTGGGACCCGGCTGGAAGACCAGGCGGGGCCAGGCCCACGGCGGGACGAATGCAACCCTCCTGTCACGAGAGAGACTCGTGACCGCCGAGACCAGAGGAGGTGGGTTAGAAGCATGCGTCAGTACGAACTCATGGTCATCCTCGACCCGGAGACCGAAGAGCGCACCGTCGACAAGACGATGGACAAGTTCCTCACCGTCGTGAAGAACGACGGCGGCACCGTCGACAACGTCGACATCTGGGGCCGTCGCCGCCTCGCCTACGACATCAAGAAGAAGTCCGAGGGCATCTACGTCGTCGTCACGATGTCTGCTGAGCCGGCCACGGCCCAGGAGCTCGACCGCCAGCTGAACCTCAGCGAGTCGGTCATGCGCACGAAGCTGCTGCGCCCCGGCGCCTGATTCAGCTCGTTCACTGAACCGCTCGATCAACCAAAGATCACCCAAAGAAGGACTGGTCCATGGCAGGCGACACCGTCATCACGATCATCGGCAACCTGACCGCCGACCCCGAGCTGCGTTTCACGCCGTCCGGTGCCGCGGTCGCGAACTTCACCGTGGCCTCGACGCCGCGGCAGTTCGACCGCCAGAGCAATGAGTGGAAGGACGGCGAGACGCTGTTCATGCGCTGCTCGGTGTGGCGCGACGCGGCGGAGAACGTCGCCGAGTCGCTCCAGCGGGGCATGCGCGTGATCGTGTCCGGCCGCCTGAAGTCTCGTTCCTACGAGACGAAGGAAGGCGAGAAGCGCACCGTCGTGGAGATGGACGTCGACGAGATCGGCCCGTCCCTGCGCAGCGCGACCGCGAAGGTCAACAAGACCCAGCGCGGTGGCGGCGGTGGCGGCTTCGGCGGCGGCCAGGGCGCCCAGGGCGGCGGCTGGAGCGGTGGCTCCGGCGGCGGCGCGGCCGAGGACCCGTGGGCGACCGGTGGCAACGCCGGTGGCCAGGGTGCTCAGGGCGGCGGCAGCCAGGGGGGCTGGGGACAGCCGGCCGGTGGCCAGCCCGCAGCTCAGCCCTCCGGTGGCCAGCAGGGCGGTGGCTGGGGCTCGGCCCCCAGCTACGACGAGCCCCCCTTCTGATCGAGCAGGTCAGCACCGTCGTGCGGTGACCGCGCCGCACGACACACCCCAGTAGTTCAGAACCATCCCGGGGCACGAACCCCGGGCTCTCATCAAGAAGGAGAGCACCACGATGGCAAAGCCCGTTGTGCGCAAGCCCAAGAAGAAGGCCAACCCGCTGAAGGCGGCGAAGGTCGAGAACATCGACTACAAGGACACCGCGCTCCTGCGCAAGTTCATCTCCGACCGCGGCAAGATCCGCGCGCGTCGCGTGACCGGTGTGTCCGTCCAGGAGCAGCGTCTCATCGCCACGGCCGTCAAGAACGCCCGTGAGATGGCCCTGCTGCCCTACTCGAGCTCGGCTCGCTGAGCCCCGCTCGAGAACAGGAGAACATCATGAAGCTCATTCTCACGCACGAGGTCTCGGGTCTCGGTGAGGCCGGCGACATCGTCGAGGTCAAGGACGGCTACGGCCGCAACTTCCTGCTCCCGCGCGGTCTCGCGACCCCGTGGACCAAGGGTGGCCAGAAGCAGGTCGACGCCCTGACCAAGGGCCGCGAGGTCCGCTCGATCAAGGACCTCGACCAGGCCAAGGGCATCAAGGGTCAGCTCGAGGCCTCCTCGGTCAAGGTGCCGGCCAAGTCCGGCCAGTCGGGTCGCCTCTTCGGCGCCGTCAGCAACGGTGACATCGCCGCTGCCGTCAAGGCTGCCGGTGGCCCCGAGCTCGACAAGCGCAAGATCGAGGTCAAGCAGGCCATCAAGACGCTCGGCTCCTACGAGGCGACCGTCCGTCTGCACCCCGAGGTCGCGGCGACCCTCAAGTTCGAGGTCGTCCCCGCCTGAGCCCAGGCTCACCAGCACCTCAGCAGCACCGTCGAAGGGCCGGGATCCGCATCGCGGGTCCCGGCCCTTCGTCATGCCGTGGTGTGCCGGTGTCGTCAGGCGCGGCGCAGGTTGACCGCCGCATCGAAGAGGTTCCACGGGGTGTTGCCATCGCTGTCGGTCACCTCGACGTGGCCGTGGACCTGGACCCGCCCGGCGCGCAACCCGCCCGCCGGTGCCGTGACCGTCCAGTCTCTCGTGGTCCCGTCGCACGTGACGGCGACCGACCCCGTGGTGGACACGCCCGCACGGGTGACGAGCTCGACACCGATCGTCCCGGGCCCCGACGTCGCCTCGGGGTCGGGAACGATGCAGGAGTAGGTGCCGCCCACCGTGATCCGCCCGTCGGCGAGGACGGCCTGGCGGTCGACGGTAACGGTGCTGAAGCCCGGCGCGCCACCGGCGTGCGCCGGCGCGACCGTGAGAGTGGTCGCCGTGAGGGCGGCGGAGCCGGCGAGGGCGAGGGCGGTGAAGGTGCGCGTGATGGACATTCGTGGATCCCCTTGTCTGCTGGGCTCGTTCGTCGAGCCACTGCCACCTAGAACCCTCGGTGCGCCGGATCGGTTGTCAGCCCCGCCGAGATTTCTTTGGTGCCCCCACCAGTCGAGTGCTCAGTCTTCTGCGTCGGGAAGTGGGCACTCGACGGAGACTGGGCGGGCCCCCCACGAGTCGAGTGCTCACTTTTCGACCCACTCATGAGTCGAGTGCTCGGTTCCCGACGCCTCCGCCGAGCCGGGTGCCCGGTTCGCGTGTCGGAAAGTGAGCACTCGAGTGCTTGGGCGGGGCCCGTGGCGGACTCGACCATGTGCTCTGGGTCAGGCGGAGTCGCGCTCGACGAGGTGCGTGGCGAGGGTCGTGACGCGCGGGGGAGTCTCGCCGGCGAGCAGCCGCAGCAGGGTGTCTGCCATGACGACACCCATCTCCTGTGCCGGCTGTGCCACGGTCGTGAGGCCGACCTTGCCCCGCGTGGCGTAGGGGCTGTTGTCGAAGCCCACGATGGCGACGTCGCCGGGCACCGAGAGGCCCCGCTCCTCGAGGGCGAGGAGGGCGCCGCTCGCCATGAGGTCGCTCGCGACGAAGATCGCGTCGACGTCGGGGTGCTCGTCGACGAGGGTGAGCGCGGCCCGGATGCCGCCGGCCTCGGTGAAGTCGCCGTGCGCGATGCGGTGGTCCGACAGCCCGGCAGCCGCGAGGGCGTCGCGCCACCCGAGCTCGCGGTCGACGGAGGCGGGCATGTCGGCCGGGCCCGTGATCGTGGCGATGTTGTGGTGCCCCCGCCCGACCAGGTGCTCGACGGCGTGCCGCGCACCGGTCCGGTTGTCGACGTCGATGTAGTAGTCGCCGGGGTGGGCGATCTCGCCGATCGGGCGGCCACCGAAGACGACGGGTAGCGAGCGGCCGAGCGAGGCGAGGAAGTGGTCGCCGGAGTGGTGCGAGACGACGAGCGCTCCGTCGACGTTGCCGCCCAGCAGGTAGCGGCGGGTCTTCTCGGACGGCGAGCTCGGGTGCGTCAGCTGGAGGTTGAGCACGTAGTCGCTGTCGTCGAGCCGGTCGCTGATGCCCTGGACCACGTCGGCGAAGTACGGGTCGCCGAAGAAGCGGTGCGCGTCCTCGGGCACGACGAGCGCGATCGACATCGTCGCCCGTGCGACGAGGGAGCGGGCCGCCCGGTTCGGCACGTAGTTGAGCTCGGCGATGGCCTTCTCGACGACGGCGAGCACGTCGGGGCTGACCTTGGGCGAGCCGTTGATGACCCGTGAGACCGTGGCGCGGGACACGCCGGCCACCCGGGCGACCTCCTCGAGGGTGGGTCGCCCGACGGGCGATGCCAGCGTCCCGTCGCTCATGCCTCGGTGTCTCCTGCGGGTCCGGTGTCCACGTCGTCGGTGGCGTCGGCTGCGGGGAGCAGCTGGCGGGTCGCGATGATGCGGGCGTAGTCGAGCGCGCTCGCCTTGGGCGTGCGCACCTGGGTGTCGTAGTCGACTCGGACGATACCGAAGCGCTTCGCGTAGCCCCACGCCCACTCGAAGTTGTCGAGCAGCGACCAGTAGAAGTAGCCCCGTACGGGCACGCCGGCGTCGACCGCGTCGAGGACCGCGCCGAGGTGGGCCCGCACGTATGCCGTGCGCCCCCGGTCGTCGACGAAGCCGTCCTCGTCGGCGACGTCGTCGAAGGCGGCGCCGTTCTCCGTCACGTGCAGGACGGTGCCGGCGGGGCCCGCGTACTCCTCGTGGAGGCGCACGAGCAGGCGGGTCAGCCCCTCCGGCTGGATCTCCCAGTCCATCGCGGTGACGGGCAGGCCGCGCGGGTGGCGGAAGGAGGAGTCGGCGGCCGGGAAGGGCGAACGGGTCTCGCGACCGCCGTTGACGGAGTCGTCGAGGGCGGAGGCGGGCGGCTCGTGGCCGATCGCCTCACCGTTGTAGTAGTTGACGCCGAGGACGTCGATCGGCGTCGAGATGACCTCGAGGTCGCCGTCCATGATGTGGTCTTCGAGTCCCAGGTGGCGGACGTCATCGAGCACGTCCGCCGGGTAGTGGCCACGGAAGACCGGGTCGAGGAAGATCCGGTTCATCTGGCCGTCGACGCGGCGGGCGGCGTCGACGTCGCGCGGGTCGGACGGGTCGAGCGGGTCGGCCACCGTGAAGTTCAGCGTCAGACCGAGCTCAAGCGACGCGTCGCGGGCGCGCAGCTCCCGGACCACCCGGCCGTGACCGAGCAGCAGGTGGTGCGCGGCAGCGAGCCCGTCGGCGGGCGACGTGCGCCCAGGGGCGTGCATGCCGCCGGTGTAGCCGAGGAACGCCGAGCAGAACGGCTCGTTGAGCGTGGTCCACGTGCGCACCCGGTCGCCGAGCCGGTCGTGGACGGCGAGCGAGTAGTCGACGAACCGGTCGACCGTCTCGCGCGACGTCCAGCCGCCGCGGTCCTCGAGCACCTGGGGCAGGTCCCAGTGGTAGAGGGTCAGCCAGGGCGCGATGCCGGCCTCGAGGAGCGAGTCGACGAGCCGCTCGTAGAAGTCGAGGCCCTTGGCGTTCACGGGCCCGCCGTCGGGGCAGACCCGGCCCCACGACGTCGAGAAACGGTAGGACTGGAGGCCGAGCGACCGCATCAGCTCGACGTCGGCGGCATACCTCGTGTGGTGCTCGCACGCGACGTCGCCGGTGTCTCCGTCGACGACGGCACCCGGCGTGTGCGCGAAGGTGTCCCAGATCGAGTCGGTGCGGCCGTCGACGTGCCGGGCCCCCTCGATCTGGTACGCCGCGGTCGCGGCACCGAGGTCGAAGTCCCTCGGGACCGGGCGGGCCTGGGTGACAAGGGTTCTCGCAGACGTGCGCAGCGAGGTGGCGGGGTTGGCGGTCATCCCTTGACTGCTCCTTGCATGATGCCGGAGACGAGCTGCTTCCCGGCGAGGACGAACAGGACGATGAGGGGCAGGGCCATGAGCACGACCCCGTTGAGCACGAGCGAGTAGTCGACGAAGTAGGCGGCCTGCAGCTGCTGCAGCGCGACGGGCAGTGTCGGGTTGCCCGGGTCGAGCACGATGAAGGGCCAGAAGAAGTTGGTCCAGGTCGCGATGAAGGTGAAGAGGCCGAGCATCGCGGCGCCCGGTCGGGCTGCCGGCAGCGCGACCGACCAGAAGGTGCGCAGGGTGGAGGCGCCGTCGACGCGGGAGGCCTCGATGAGCTCGTCGGGCAGCGCCTCCTGGAGGTACTGCGTCATCCAGAACACGCCGAACGCGCTCACCGCACTGGGCAGGATGACGGCCCACACGCTGCCGATCCACCCGAGGCGGCTCATGACGATGAAGAGCGGCACGATCCCGAGCTGGGTCGGCACGGCCATCGTCGCGATGACGAAGACGAGCAGGCCGGAGCGGCCGCGGAAGCGCAGCTTGGCGAACGCGAACCCGGCGAGGGCCGAGAAGAGCACGACGAGCAGCGACACGGTGCCGCTGACGAGCACGCTGTTGCCGAGGGCCTTCCAGAACGGCACGGTCGTCACGACGGTGGCCGCGTTCTGCAGGAAGTGGCCGCCCGGCACGAGCGAGTAGGGGTCGCGCACGATGGCGGCGGAGTCCTTGCTGCCGATGACGAACGACCACCAGAGGGGGAACGCCGATGCGAGCAGCACGATGGTGAGGACGACGTATGCCGTCCGGCCGGCCTGGGCGCGTCGCACGACCCGCGTGCGGCGCGCGCGGCCCGTCGGGCGCGGTGGGGTCACGGTCGAGGTGGTCATCGCTGTCCCTTCGAGGCGATCCGGCGGGTGACGAGGAAGTTGACGAGGGCGAAGACGACGACGATGAGGAAGAGCATCCAGGCCACCGCCGCGGCGCGACCGAAGTTCTTCTGGGTCCAGCCGAGCTGGTAGAGGTAGAGCGTCAGCGTCTGCCACTGCCGGTCGGCCCCACCGAGGCCGTACTGGTCGTACATGCGGGGCTCGTCGAAGATCTGCAGGCCGCCGATGGTCGAGGTGATGACGACGAAGATGATCGTCGCCCGCAGCTGCGGGACGGTGATGGAGAAGAAGGTGCGCACCCGGCCGGCGCCGTCGATGAGGGCGGCCTCGTAGTAGTCGCGGGGGATGGCCTGCATCGCGGCGAGGAAGATGAGCGCGTTGTAGCCGGTCCACCGGAAGTTGACCATGGTCGCGATGGCGAGGTGGCTGGGCAGCACCTCCTTGTGCCACTGCACGGGGTCGATGCCGACGAGGCCGAGCAGGTGGTTGACGAGGCCGAACTTGTCGCCGAAGAGGTCGCTGAAGACGAGCGCCACGGCAACGGGCGCCACGACGTAGGGCAGCAGCACTCCCATCCGCCAGAAGGTGCGGGCCCGCAGCCCGCTGTCGAGCGCGGCCGCGATGAGCAGGGCCGCGATGACCTGCGGCACGCTCGAGAGCAGGAAGATGCTGATCGTGTTCTTCAGGGCGTTCCAGAAGAACGGCTGGGCGAGCACGTCGGTGTAGTTCTTGAGTCCGACGAAGTCGCCCTGGCCCCCGATGAGGCTCCACTTGTGGAGCGACACCCACGCCGTGTAGAGCAGCGGGAAGAGCCCGACGACGCCGAAGAGGATGAAGAAGGGGCTGACGTACGCGTACGGCGAGGCCTTCTCGTCGAGCTTCGTCAGGCGTCGCCGCCACCCCGCCCGCGGGGCGATGGGGGAGCGGTGGACGGGAGGGGGTGCCTCGGTCGAGGAGGGCGTCGCGCGGGTGGGGGACTGGATGCTCATGGTGCGTCCGCTCGTCGGGTGGGGGTCCGGTGCCGGCGGTGGCACCGGACCCCCACGTCAGCGTGGGGTCAGCCGAGGGCCTTGACGTCGCTGACCCACTTGTCCCAGGACTCCTGCGGGGAGGTGCCCTGCTCGACACGCGTCAGCGCCTGCTGCATCGCGTCGTTGATCGCGAAGTAGTGGGTGCCCTTGTAGGGCGAGAGCGTGACGGCCTTCGCGCGGTCGGCGAAGATCTGGCCGGTGGGCGCGTTGTTGAACGAGGCGACCTTGAAGCCGAGCAGGTCCTTGCTCTCGAGGGCTGCCTTCTGGCTCGGGAACGCGCCGACCTTCTTGAAGGCCTTGACCTGCTGCTCAGGGGCGGTCAGCCACGCGGCGAGCTCCCGGGCCTCCTTCGGGTGGGCGCTCTGCTTGGGCACGGTGAGGTAGCTGCCGCCCCAGTTGCCGCCGCCACCGGGGAAGGTGTTGGCGACGTCCCAGCCCTTGACGCCCTTGGCGTTGCCCTCGATGACACCGACCATCCAGCCGGGGCAGAGCATCGTGGCGAAGCCGTCCTTCTGGAAGCTCGCCGTCCAGTCGTCGCCCCACTGCTGGAGCTTGGCCGAGAGGCCGTCGGTGATGCCGGCGGTCACGACCTGGTCGTAGATCTTCTTGACGGCGGCGTTGTCGGTCGCCGTGATGGCGTCGTCGCTCGGGTTCTCGTAGGCGGCCTCGAGCTGGTTGACCATGCCCTGGTAGGTGGCGCCGATGCTGTCGAAGAAGGGGACCTTGGACTTGGCCTTGAACTGCTTGCCGGCCGCGAAGTAGCTCTCCCAGGTGTTGCCGAACAGCTTGGCGACCGACTCGCGGTCGCTCGGCAGGCCCGCGGCCTTGAAGAGGTCGCTGCGGTAGCAGATCGCCTCGGGGCCCGAGTCGGTGCCGTAGCCGATGAGGTGGCCCTCGGCGTCGGTGGCGGCCTTGGCCTTCCAGTCGAGCCAGCGTCCGTCGGTGTCACTGCTCTTGAGGTCGGTGAACTTGTCGGAGAACTGGAGCATCTCCGGCAGCCAGTCGACCTCGACGGCCTCGACGTCGGCCATGCCGCTGCCGGCGGAGAGGCGGGTGAAGAAGTTGTCACGGGCCTCGTTGGAGGTGGCCGCCTTCTTGTGGGTGACCTTGATGTTCGGGTGCGACTTCTCGAACTCGGGGATGAGCTCCTCGTAGCCGAACTGGTTGAAGGTGGCGAGGGTCAGGGTGACCTGACCGCCACCGGCCGGGGTGGCGGCGCCGGCCGGGGCTGCTGCCCCGTCGCCGGCCGAGCCCGAGCTGCAGGCCGACAGGGCGAGCAGGCCGACCGTGAGGGTGGCGAGGGCGACGTGGCGCGAGCGCACGGTGGGCGTGCCGGTCCGCATGGAACGGGATGTCATGGAGAGCTCCTTCGGTCTCATCCCCTGGGTGGGTGTGGGAGCGCTCTCCGTGCGTGGACACGATGTGTGAGAGCGCTCTCACGGGAGAGAATGGAGGGGTGTGGTGCTCGCCGTCAAGACCCGTGACCATTCCGTGACACCGCGCCCGGGCGCTCCGGAGGCTAGCGTGGGGCGCTCAGGCACCGACGAGCAGACGCCGAGCGGGAGGCTCCCATGACGAGCACGACCACCTACGACCTCGTCGCGATCGGGCGGGTGGGCGTCGACCTCTATCCGCTCCAGCACGGGGTGCCGCTCGACGAGGTGCGCACCTTCGAGAAGTTCCTCGGAGGCAGCGCCGCCAACGTCACCGTCGCCGCGGTCCGCCACGGCCGGCGCGCGGCCCTCGTCAGCGCCGTGGCCGACGACGCCTTCGGTCGGTTCGTGCACCGCGAGCTGCTGCAGCTCGGCGTCGACGACGCCCATGTGCAGACCGTCCGCGGTGGGCCGCCGACCCCGGTCACCTTCTGCGAGATCTTCCCGCCCGACAGCTTCCCCATCTGGTTCTACCGCTACCCCGTCGCGCCGGACCTGCTCATCACCGCGGAATCACTTCCGATGCAAGCGATTCGACAGGCTCGGGTGCACTGGTCGACCGCCACCGGGCTCAGCCAGGAGCCGAGCCGAAGCGCGCACCATGCGGCGTGGGAGGGGCGGGGCCGGGCGCCGCTGACCGTCCTCGACCTCGACTACCGCGCCGTCTTCTGGACCGACGCCGACGAGGCCCACCGGCGGGTGAGCGATGCTCTGGGCAAGGTCACCGTTGCCGTCGGCAACGCCGAGGAGTGCGAGGTGGCCACCGGGGAGTCCGACCCCGAGCGGGCCGCCGACCGGCTGCTCGAGGCCGGGGTCGAGCTCGCCGTCGTCAAGCTCGGGCCGCGTGGCGTCCTCGCCGTGACGCCCACCGAGAGGGTGTCGGTGGGGCCGTTCCCCGTGCGCGTCGTCAACGGCCTCGGCGCCGGCGACGCCTTCGGTGGTGCGCTCGTGCACGGCCTGCTCGAGGGCTGGGACCTCGAGCGCACGCTGCACTTCGCCAACGTCGCAGGGGCCCTCGTGGCCGGTCGGTTCGAGTGCTCGACCGCGATGCCGACCACGGCCGAGGTGCAGGAGCTGCTCTCGGACGTCGAGGTCGCCGACGGGGCCTTCTGAGGGCAAAAGAAAACCCGCCCCTGCTGGTCTTGTCGCCGAACTCGGCCAGCAGGGGCGGGTGCCCTTTGACCCGGTGATCCGACAGGGGGAGGAGATCACCGAGTCGCACAGGAGCAACTCACGAGAACGACTATGAACGCCCATCCTTAAAGAACGCTGGGAATGCCGTAGTAGTTGTCTCAGACTCCGCGGTCCGGTGGGCCGCGTCATTGCGTATGAGGAGTGCGGGGGTCGAACCGGGCGCCTCGGGTATGCAGCCCGTGTCGCGTGGTCCGGCGGCCACACCGCACCCGAGGAGGAGCTCGTGCAGACGTTCGTGCCCTACGCGGACTTCGCCCGGACGGCGGGGGTGCTCGACACGAAACGGCTCGGCAAGCAGCGCGTCGAGGTCATCCAGATCGTTCGGGCGCTCACGGTGGCCGGCTACGCGTGGGCGTCGCACCCTGCGGTGCTGATGTGGAAGGGCTTCGAGGAGGCGCTCGGCTCGTACGGCCTCGCGATGTGCGACGAGTGGCTCGGTCGCGGCTTCGGCGACACGTGCGCCGCCACGATCCGGGCCGACCTCGCCACAGCCGGCGTGACCCGCCTGCGCGACTACGACAGCCTCGCGTCGGACGGGGCGCTGCCCCCGTGGCTGGCCGACGAGGAGGTGGTCCGCAGCCACCGCTCGGCGCTCGTGCGCAAGGACCCCGCCCACTACGCCGCCGTGTTCCCGGACGTGCCGCCGGACCTGCCGTACGTGTGGCCGGTGCGCTCGGAGGCGGTGCTCGAGCGGGAGCGCCGCCGCGAGGCCGCTGCGGCGCGGCGGGCCGAGCGCGAGCAGGAGGCGCGGCGTCGCCGCCGCAGTGCTGCTGCCAAGAAGGCCTGGCGCACCCGCCGAGCGTCCACGCCCGACTGATCCCCACCGTCGAGTGCTCAGTTCCCGACACGCCCCCACCGTCGAGTGCTCAGTTTCGAGACGTCGGGAACTGAGCACTCGACTCGGGGGAGGGTAAGCGGGCGGGCGCTGGGCTCGGGACAGACGGCATACGGCGGCGGGTCAGCGCGCGCCGACGACCATCCACGCGTCGCCGCGGGCGCGCCAGCCGAGCACGACGGCGCGGATGACCATGAAGGCCGTGAACGCGGCCCACAGCCCGACGACGTCACGGCTCGGCGACCCGCTCGGCCCGATGGCCCGGACGGCGAGCACGAACGGCAGGTACGCGACGAAGGTGACGACCATGCCCCACGCGAGCCAGCTGCCGTCGCCGGCGCCGATGAGCACGCCGTCGAGCACGAAGACATACCCGGCGACCGCCTGGCCGAGCCCGACGACGACGAGGGCGGCGCCGAGGGCACTGCGCACGGCCGGGTCGGTCGTGAAGAGCGGGGGGATCACGGAGTGGACTGCGGCGAGGAGCAGTCCCAGCCCCAGGCCGCCCCACACGCCCCAACGCACCATGGTGCCCATCGCGAGCCGCACCCCCTCGCGGTCGCCCGCGCCGAGCGCCCGACCGGTGATGGCCTGGCCGGCGATCGCGAGGGCGTCGAGCGCGAAGGCGAGGAACGACCACACCGTCATCGCGACCTGGTGGGCGGCGAGCGGCACGTCGCCCAGCGAGGCGGCGACCCACGTCGTGACGAGCAGGGTGGCGCGCAGGGCGAGGGTGCGCACGAGCAGCGGTATGCCGGTGCGCGCGGCAGCGAGGATGCGGCCCGGGTGGGGGCGCAGCCGGGCCTTGCGTGCCCGGGACCGCGCGAGCAGGACGCCCACGAGGGCGAGCCCCATACCGGTCTGTGCGATGACCGTGCCCCACGCTGATCCGGCGATGCCCCAGTGCAGTCCGTAGACGAAGAAGAGGTTGAGCGCGATGTTGGCGCCGAAGCCCACGACCGAGGCGACGAGGGGCGTCGTCGTGTCCTGCAGGCCCCGGAGCACGCCGGTCACGGCGAGGATCACGAGCATCGCCGGGATGCCGAAGGCGGAGATGCGCAGGTAGGTCGTCGCCTGCTCGAGCGCGGCCGGTGAGGCCCCGAACGCGGCACTGATCGGGCGGGCCCCGGCAGCGACCACCGTGGCTGTGACGACACCGAGTCCCAGCGCCAGCCAGAGCCCGTCGATGCCGGCGCTGATCGCCGAGCTCTCGTCACCGGCGCCGAGGTGGCGCGCGACGACGCTCGTCGTGCCGTAGGCGAGGAAGACGAAGATGCCGGCGGCCGTGACGAGCGCGGCGCTCGCGACGCCCAGCCCGGCCAGCTCGGCGGTGCCGAGGTGGCCGATGATGGCGGAGTCGGCGAGCAGGAAGAGGGGCTCGGCGATGAGGGCGAGGAACGCGGGCACCGCGAGCCGCACGATCTCGCGGCGATGGCCGGGGTGCCCGGCGTCTGCGGTCGGGTCGCTCACGCCGGCGCCCCGAGGTGCTTGAGCGCCTCGCGTCGCGACAGACCGGAGAGGTGGGGGTGCGCCGCGACGAAGGCGAGCACCCAGTCGGGGTCGTGCCGTGCGTGGTCGCGCAGGGCCCAGCCGATCGCCTTGCGGCTGAAGAAGTCCGGGTCGTCGATGTTCGGCTCGATGACGTCCGTGAGCAGTTCCTGGTCGAGCCGTGCTCCTGCCCCGACCTGGCAGATGATCGCCGCGCGGCGCACCCACGACGAGTCGGCAGCCGCCCACTCGCGCAGCCGCAGTCCCTCGACCGCAGGGGCGGCGAGCACGGTGTCGCGCACCAGGTGGGTCGCGATGTCGTCGACGACATCCCACCAGGCGCCCGCCCGGATCAGCCTCTCCCACAGAGGCATCGCCTCGCTGTCGACCCACGCGCGATAGGCGCGGTGGCGCGCGAGGGCGATGGCGGCATACCACTGCTCCCGGTGCGTCGCCTCCTCCCAGAGGGCGCCGATGGTGGCCACCCACTGGCCACGCGACTCCATGGCGAAGGCGGGATCGCGGAGGAGGGGGCCGAGGGCGGCCTTGAGCTGCGGCGCGGTGAGACCGAAGTACGGCATCGTCGACTTCATGTAGCGCTGCTGGCCGGCGGCGCGCACCGGGTCGGCCTGCTGCTCGAGCGATGCCCGCACCGCCGACACGAGGTCGAGGTGGGGGCCGGTCGTCATGCGCCCACGGTAGTCGGAGACAGGTGTCGCGCTCCGGACTGCCCACGGGCCTCGGCGGCCCCGCCCGGCCCCCGAGCCTGGGACGTCGGCGGTGTGCGACGACCGGTCGGTCAGGACTTCGTCGCGCGGCCGAGGTAGCCGAAGGTCCACGGCTTCATGAGCGAGGGCATCGGGGCGTACGCCCGCTCCACCTGCTCGACGACGAGCCCTGACTGCTCGACGAGCTCGTCGATGGGCCGAGTGAGGTGGCAGCCGTCGAAGACGCGCTTCTGCATCGGCTCGAGACGGTGTTGCCAGCGGCGCACGCGGTCGTCGGGTGAGACGCCGTGCTCGAGGAAGTGCAGGGACCCGCGCGGACGCAGCACGCGCCGCACCTCGGACAGGGCGGCGGCGACGTCGGGGATGGTGCACAGCGTGAAGGTCGACAGCGCCGCGTCGACGCTCTCGTCGTCGAGCTCGAGACGCTGCCCGTCGAGGCCGCCGCGGACGATCGGGATCGGGCTGCCGGCCCGGCGTGTGGCTCCGAGGTCCCACCCGACGTCGGAGGGCTCGACGGCGACGACCCGGGTGACCTCGACCGGGTAGAGACCCACGTTGCCGCCGCTGCCGAAGCCGAGCTCGACGACCTCGCCCCGGAGTCCCTCGCAGGCGCGTGACCGCAGCGCCACGAGCGCCTCGTTCTCCGCGCCGGCGACCAGCCGCGGCGTGACCTGTCTCGCCCAGAAGCCCATGCCCGCAGCCTAGGCGGGGTCAGCCCACCCGGAGCGTGATGACGGGGATCTCCGGAGGGGCCAGCACGCGTACGGGGGGACCCCACGCGCCCGCGCCGCGGCTGGTGAGGACGGGCACGTCGCCGACTGTGCCGAGCCCGTCGATGACCGGCTGCTGCAGCAGCACGGCGTAGCGGAACGGCCACAGCTGGCCGCCGTGGGTGTGCCCCGACAGCTGGAGGTCGACGCCCTTGCCACGCGCCGACTCGGCGGCCTTCGGCTGGTGTGCCGCGAGCACCGTGAAGGTGTCGGCGGCGACGCCACGCAGGGCGGCGTCGATGTTGGGCGCGTCGGGCCCGCGACCGGTCTCGTCGTGGATGCCGGCCATCGAGATGGTTGCGGATCCCCTTGTCAGGGTTGCGTTCTCGTTGCGCAGCACGTCGATGCCGAGGGTCTCCCAGTGGTCCATCCAGGCGTCGGCCTCCTGCGAGATGAACTCGTGGTTGCCGCTGACGGCGAAGACGCCGAGCGGCGCCTCGAGTCCCGCGAGCGGAGCCAGGGCCTCGGACACCTGCGCCACCTTGCCGTCGATGAGGTCGCCGGCGAGCACGACGACGTCGGGTCGCTGGGCGTTGACCTGGTCGACCACCCTGCGGGTGAAGCCGGCGTCGCGGACAGGTCCGACGTGAAGGTCGGTGACGAGCGCGACCCGGAGCCCGTCGAACTCGGTGGGGAGGTCGGCGTCGCTGACCGTCACCGCAGTGACCGACGGCTGCGCCGCCTCACCCAGGCCGTATGCCGTCGCGCCGAGTGCCGCGAGCACGACGACGGGCGTACCGACCCTGAGCGTGCGACGACGAGCCCGCGAGCCGGCGAGCCTGGTTGCGAGCGAGACGATCCCGAGGAGGAGGACTCCGAGCAGTAGGTACCAGGCGAAGGCCAGCCAGGTCATGCCGAACCATGCCACCCAGCGGGCACGGCGCGGGTCGATGACACCGTCCTGGACGGCGAAGGCGGCGAAGACCGCGATCCAGCCGACGACGAGCAGGAGGAGCACGAGGCGTCGAACCGGGACGGGCCAGTCGGGCGCGACGGCGAGGCGACGGTGGAGCAGGAGGGTGAGCAGCGCGAGGAGCGCCGCGACGATGGCGACGAAGATCGACAACGGAGGCTCGGCCGGCGGTCAGGCGGGGGTGCCGAAGCGGACGGCGTTGCGCTCCCGGGCCTTCTGCCGCTCGACCTCACGGTCCTTCGGCGGTGCGCTGGTGGTCAGGTGGTCGAGCAGGTGCTGCGTCGCGTGGGCGACCGCCTCGACGGCCTCGTCGAAGGCGTGCTGGTTGGCCTGGCTCGGCCTGGTGCTGCCGCTCACCTTGCGGACGTACTGCAGCGCGGCGGCGCGCACCTCCTCGGACGTCGCGGCGGGCTCGAAGTTGTGGAGCTGGCGGATGTTGCGGCACATGGCTCGACTGTATGTCGCCGCACCGACCGCGCGGAGTTCGGAGGATGTGTGGACGAGGGTCGTGCCGGATTCATGGGCGCCCTGGACCTCCCGGCCCGAGTGGAGATGCTCCCGGCGGACGTGCCGGTGGCCACTCTCGGTGCCGCCCGGCTGGGCGGATTGCGGCGACACGAGGCTCGGCCTGCTGGAGTCGGTGCTGACCCGATGGGCATGGTGGGGTGATGGAGGTCCTCGTCCTGCCCACGCCCGCAGACGGCGCCCGTCGGGCTGCCGAGCTGGTCCTCGCAGGTCTCGTCGACGCCGGCAGACCCGAACCGGTGCTCGGCCTCGCCACCGGGTCGTCACCCCTCGGGCTCTACGCCGAGCTGGCGGCCGCGGTTGCCGCGGGACGCCTGGACCTCACGGCCGCAAGGGGTTTCGCGCTCGACGAGTACGTCGGACTGCCGCCTGGACACCCGCAGTCGTACCGGGAGGTGCTCCTTCGCGAGGTGTGCACACCACTGCGCCTACGGCCGGACCGACTCCACGTGCCGGACGGGTCCGGTGCCGACGAGGCGACCCTCGTGGCGGCAGCGGCGGCCTACGAGCAGCTGCTGGAGAGGGCCGGGGGGGTGGACGTGCAGATCCTGGGCATCGGCGCGAACGGCCACCTGGGCTTCAACGAGCCCGGATCGGCGCTGTCGTCGCGCACGAGGGTCAAGCGGCTCTCGGACCGCACCCGGGCGGACAACGCGCGGTTCTTCGAGGGCCCCGACGACGTGCCGACGCACTGCGTCACGCAGGGCCTCGGCACGGTGCTGGAAGCCCGCAAGCTCGTGCTCGTGGCGTCGGGCGGCGCCAAGGCCGAGGCCGTCTCAACCGCCCTGGAGGGGCCGCTGTCGGCCTCCTGTCCCGCGTCGGTGCTCCAGTGGCACTCGGACGCCTTCGTCGTGCTCGACGAGGCCGCGGCGGGGCTGCTGCGCAACCGCGACTACTACGACGCCGCGGCCTCGGGTCTGGCCAAACCGCATACGCCCTCGACAAAGGCGTGGTAAAGGGCTCATCCTGCTCTGGTGAGGCGTCGGCCACAGGTTTGCTGTGGACAACCCCACAGGCCTGTGCCGGTTGTTCTCCACAGGCGGTGGACGGGCGTTTGCCCAGTTCATCACGTGTAGCAGCCTGTGACCTGGGCCACACGTGCACAGTTGTGCACACACGTTGTCCACACCTGTTGACGGCGTGTCGCGCGCATCGGTCCCCAGGTTGTCCACAGGTCGTCTTGTGTGCCGGCGGGCCCGGCCCTAGGTTTGCACGGTGCTCCTCGGGGAGGGCGGTTCGACGGGTTGGTAGGGCCCGGTCACCGACCCTGTCGGCGCCGCGTTGTCTACTAGGTGCGGACCGAGGTTGCACCGCTGTCATCTCACTCACGCACCACACCCGCACGACTCAGGGGAACTCTCAGGGGAAGGGGAGCACGTGTCGCTCGACGAGCTGAGCACGAGCGCTTTCGCGTCGTCGTCGACCCGTGACGGGGGCCCACCCGACGACCGTCTCCCGCCACAGGACGTCGGCGCCGAGCAGTCGGTCCTCGGTGGCATGCTCCTGTCCAAGGACGCCATCGCCGACTGCGTCGAGCAGCTCAAGGGCACCGACTTCTACCGCCCCGCGCACGAGCTCATCTACGACGCGATCCTCGACCTCTACGGTCGCGGCGAGCCCGCCGACGCGATCACCGTCAGCGACGAGCTGACCAAGCGCGGCGACCTCAGCCGCGTGGGTGGGCAGGCCTACCTCCACCAGCTCATCGCCTCCGTGCCCACGGCCGCCAACGCCGGCTACTACGCCCAGATCGTCGCCGAGCGCGCCGTGCTGCGCCGCCTCGTCGAGGCCGGCACCCGCATCGTGCAGCTCGGCTACGCGCAGGGCGGCGGTGACGTCGAGGACATCGTCAACGCCGCCCAGGCAGAGGTGTACGCCGTCGCCGACAAGCGCGGCGGCGAGGACTATGCGGCCATCGGCGACATCATCGAGGCCACGGTCGACGAGATCGAGGTCGCCTCCGGTCGATCCGGTGAGATGACCGGTGTCCCAACCGGATTCACCGACTTCGACGCTCTCACCAACGGCCTGCACCCGGGACAGATGATCGTCATCGCCGCCAGGCCGGCCATGGGAAAATCGACGATCGGCCTGGATATCGTGCGGTCGGCGGCGATCAAGCACAAGATGGCCGCCGTCGTCTTCTCGCTCGAGATGAGCCGCACCGAGATCACCATGCGTCTGCTCTCGGCCGAGGCCGGCATCCAGCTGCAGCACATGCGCAAGGGCACCATGCGTGAGGAGGACTGGACCCGACTGGCATCCACGATGGGCCGCGTGTCCGACGCTCCGCTCTTCATTGACGACTCACCGAACATGTCGCTCATGGAGATCCGTGCCAAGTGCCGTCGGCTCAAGCAGCGCGAGAACCTCAAGCTCGTCGTCATCGACTACCTCCAGCTGATGAGCTCGGGCAAGCGCGTCGAGTCGCGTCAGCAGGAGGTCTCCGAGTTCTCCCGTGCGCTCAAGCTGCTCGCCAAGGAGCTCGAGGTCCCGGTCATCGCGATCTCGCAGCTGAACCGTGGTCCCGAGCAGCGCACCGACAAGAAGCCGGCCATGAGCGACCTGAGAGAGTCGGGATCGATCGAGCAGGATGCCGACATGGTGATCCTGCTCCACCGAGAGGCCGCCTACGAGAAGGACTCCCCTCGTGAGGGTGAGGCCGACCTCATCGTGGCCAAGCACCGAAACGGCCCCACCGACACGATCGTCGTCGCGTTCCAGGGCCACTTCAGCCGCTTCACCAACATGGCCAACAACTTCTGACACGAGCCCACCGACACCGGGCCTGCGGTCGGGTCGGGCAAGAGTCGGGGCGCGCCGTGTGGCGCGCCCCTGTCTGGTGCGGTCTCAGGCCTCGGGGAGAGCCGCGAAGGCCGCCTTCGTGTCGCGGTACCAGTCCATCGACTTCTTCGGGTGCCGCCACCGGCCCTTCATGGCGTCGCGTGCCTGCTGGTGCGAGGTGTCGCCAGCCCTCTCGGCCTCCCTGAGGTGGCGGTCCTGGGCCTTGATGACCTCGTCGGCGTTCTCGCCGTGGTGCTCGAGGTCGCAGGGCCCTCCGAGGGATCGGCAGGTCATCGTCTTCATGTCAGCTCCTTCGTCGGGGTGGTCCTTGTGGTCTGATGACGATCCTCGCCGAAGGAATGTGACAGGGCGCGTCGACGGTCTAGGCGCGGCGTGCGTCGAGGGCGCGGAGCGTGGCCCACACGCCCAACGTGATCAGCAGCAGCGAGGGCACGAGCAGGGGCGAGCGCCAGGGCGCGAACGCGCCGTAGCCGCTGACGGCCACAGCCATCGCAGCGAACATGGCTGCGCCCGTGATGATCTCGACGATGCCGAGGGCCACGCGCAGGGCACTGGGGCGGGCCGCACGGGCACTGCGCACCGCGGCGTACGCGAAAACGAGACCGACGACGACGAGGACCAGGCCGGGGGCGAAGAGCGCGGTCTCGAGCTCGGCTCGCGGTGACCTGCTGGTGACGACGAGGACGACGCCGAGGACCACGGTCGCGAGCCCGACGAGGAGGTGTCCGACGCCGAGGGCAACGTCGACGTCGCCTCGAGGGGAGGGGCTGCTGTCCATGCTCCAGCGAAGCACCGATCGGGCCGCGTGGGCGTGAGTAGTCGTACTTCACGGCCGATCGCGACGGTCACTCGGCCGAAGAAACTGCGGCCAGGAGGGAATGGCAGGCGCCTTGACCCCGTTGTCGTCAGCAGGCAACATACCCATGGGGGGTATGTTCGGAGGGGCACACGACGGAGGAACCGACCATGAGCGACACCTCGCACGTAGACCACGCAGACCAGGCAGGCCAGGCAGAACACGCCGGCCACCACACCGACCCGGCCCACGCCGGCGGGCACGACCACGGCAGCCACGGTCACGGCAGCCGCGGTCACGGCAGCCACGGTCACGACGGTGGTGGCCTGTCGTCCATGGCGGCGAGCGCGACCCTGCACTGCCTCACCGGGTGTGCCATCGGCGAGATCCTGGGCCTCATGATCGGCACCGCGATCGGTCTGGCCACCGGGGCCACGATCGCCTTGTCGGTGGCGCTCGCCTTCCTCTTCGGCTACACCCTCTCCAGCTTCCCGCTGCTGCGCTCCGGGCTGACGTTCGGCGCGGCCCTGCGCCTCGTCCTCGCGGCCGACACCGTCTCGATCCTCACGATGGAGGTCGTCGACAACCTCGTCATGGCCGTCATCCCCGGCGCGATGGACGCCGGTCTCGTCAACGCCGTCTTCTGGGTGAGCATGGCGATCTCGCTGGCCGCCGCCTTCGTCGCCGCCTACCCCGTCAACCGCTACCTGTTGCGCCGGGGCAAGGGGCACGCCCTGACCCACGACCACCACGGGTCGAGTGCGCCGGTCACCGGTGCCCGGCGGTTCATCCCCGTGCTGCCGCCCGCTGCCCTCGCTGCCGCCATCGCGTCGTTCATGCTCGGCGGTCTCGTCGTGTCGGTCGCCGACGGCCTCGCCCAGCAGGACCAGCCCGCCGCCCCGACCCACGCATCGGTCTCGGTGGAGCGCTGAAAGACCGACCCGGTCTCAGTCACCGTCCACGAAGGTGAGGATGTCGTGCGCCACACGCCGGTCGCTCGCGACCTGCATGTGGCCGCGACCGGCATACCTCACCGGTGTGCAGTCGGGGATGAGACGCACGGTCTCGTCGACGACGTCCGGAGGGAAGAAGCGGTCGAGCTCGGCACTGACCAGCACCACGGGGACCGTGATCTCAGGCAGCGCCTCCCATGCCCGGAAGCCGATCTCGGCCTGCGCCTCGACGAGCAGGTCCGAGGGCGGGTAGCTCTTGCCCGACATGAGGCTGCGCCCGAGGAACGGGCCGACGACCTTGCGCAGCCAGCGTCGCCCGTCGCCGGGCATCGCGTACTCCGCGAAGGTCGTCCCGACGCCCGCCGTGTCACCGCGTGTGACCGCGCCGGCGAGCCGCGCGTCGACCTGCCTGCCCCACTCGCTGACCTCCGCGGCAGCGACGACGACGGCGACCCTGCCGACGTGGTGGCCGCCCCGGGCTGCGAGCAGCAGCGCGATCATGCCCCCGTACGACTCGCCCACGACCAGGTCGACCCGCCCGCCCAGCTCGTCGACGATGACCGCTGCGAGGTCGTCTGCCATGTCGGCGACCGTGTGCCCCGCGGGCAGGTGCCGGGGCCGGGTCACGTACCAGATGGTGTAGCCGGCGTCGACGAACGGCTCGAACCAGCGAAACGCCATCCGTGCCCAGAGCCCCCGCGGCACGGAGCTGCCCGGACCGCCCGGGAGGAAGAGCAGGCTCCGGGGCCCGGAACCCCACGAGGCGAAGTCCATCCCGCAGGCGAACGTCCCGCTGCGCCAACCCTGCTCACCGGCCACCGGTCCACCGCCTCTCAGGCTCCAGAACCACGGTCCCGCAAGACGCGCGTTCCGGGAAGAGGCGGCGAACGGCCAGGCCGGCAGCCATGTCGTCCGAGTCCATGTCACAGCGGACGCCGTTCGTCCGGGACCCGACCTACGCTGCTCGACATGAGCGACGATACGTACGAGGACCGCACGGGCACGAAGTTCGAGAGGGTGCGACTCACCGGGGCGAGCTTCGAGGACGTCCACCTCGACGGTGCCCGCTTCCACGACGTCGTGCTGACGGGCGCCACCCTGCGGCAGGTCGATCTGCGCGGGCTGCGGGCCCGCGACGTCTGGCTCGAGGACGTCGACATCACCGGCGACATCGGCAATCTCCGCATCAACGGCGTCGACGTGGCGCCCTTCGTCGAAGCCGAGCTCGACCGCCTCCAGCCCGACCGGCCGAAGATGCGGCCCACCGACGCCCAGGGCTTCCGCGACGCGTGGGACATCCTCGAACGCCTCTGGGGCGAGACCGTCGAGCACGCACGCACCTTCACCGCCGACCAGCTGCACGAGGGCGTCGACGGCGAGTGGTCGTTCATCGAGACGCTGCGCCACCTCGTCTTCGCCACGGACGCATGGGTGTGCCGGGCCCTGCTCGGCGACCCCGAACCGTGGGACGCCCTCGACCTGCCGCACGACGAGATGCCCGACAGCCCACCGGTGCCGCGTGACCGCGACGCCCGACCGACGCTCGACGAGGTGCTCGACGTGCGCGCCCGCCGGATGGGCACAGTGCGTCGCGTCGTCGACGGCCTGACCGACGAGGCACTCGACGGCACGACGGAGCCGGTCACCGAGCCCGGCTACCCCGAACCGGAGCCGTATGCCGTCCGCAGCGTCCTGCGCATCGTCCTCAGCGAGGAGTGGCTGCACCGTCAGTACGCCGAGCGTGACCTCGCCGTCATCGCGGCACGAGCGGAGGGGCGCCGGGACCCGCAGCCCGCGGTCGGCGTACCCCCTCGGTGAGACCTGGCGCCGCGCGAGCGCGAATTACGCGACCGGTCAACGCGCCCGGTCGACGATCCGCCGATGCACCTCGTGCAGCCTCGACGCCACGCCCTCCGTGACGCGCTCGCCGTCCGTGAGCCAGTCGAGCAGGGCGGTGTCGTCGCGGGTGACGCCCAGCCGGGCATCGGCGACGGCGGCGGCCATGAGGGCACCCGCGCGGGCCACGGGCAGGGCCCCACCGAGGGCCTCGACGGCCCACGTGTCGGCGTCGTCGATGAGCTCGTCGTCGACGTGCCTGCGCCGGGAAGCGGCGAGCGCCGCCGCTGCTGCCGGCAGGGCGCCGACGGCACCCGACCCGGCTGCCGACTGCACCTCACGCACCAGCTCGTCGAGGTGGATCTCGAGGAGCCACGACGGCATGCCTCGCCCGGCGAGGACGCGAGCCAGCCACTCCACCTGACGGACGGCGGCGGCCTCGTCGAGGGAGGCCAGGGACACGAGCCAGGCCGAGTCGGTCGTGGCGAAGCGCGACCCGCGGGCTCCGTAGCGCGCGCCGTAGTAGGGCATCGCGTCGATCGACCGCTGCGCGGCTCGCACCGCGGCCCGCAGCAGCGTGGCCTCGGTGGTGATCTCGTAGCCCCCCGCGTCGGCGTTGACGACCGCGGCATCGGCGGGCAGTCCCTCCTCTCGTCGGACCAGCCCGGCGACGACGTGGTTCACGGCCTCGGCCACCAGCTCGACGACCCGCTTCAGGTCGGCGCGGGGGGCATCACGCGCGCTCAGTCGCCCCTTGAGGGCCTGGCGCAGCACCGACGCCTCGGTGGACCGGGTGGCCACGACGAGTCGCTCGACCCCCACGACCGCAGCGACGACGGCCGGGTCGTCGAGCGGTCCCGTGGTGGCGCGGTCGACGTGGTCGAGCAGCAGCTGCCGCGCCTCGGCGATTCGTTCCGGTCCACTCATGGCACACATTCTGGTGGGCGGTGGGCCGCCCGTCTGCCGGACCCCGCTGGGCGCCGCCTGCCTCCGAGCGACCGTGCGGGTCCTCGCCTGCGCCTCAGGCTGGTTCGAGGCGCCGGATGTCGGTCCACCCGGTCCAGCCGCGCTCCTCGAGCAGCTCGAGCAGGCGCGCCGCGCAGGGGAACGACTCGAGGAACGCGGCGTCGAGCAGCTCGACGAGCTCCCTGCTGACGGGGTGCACGTCCTCGAAGTCGGAGGCCTCGGCTGCGGCCGCCTCGATGAACGCCGCGACGCGGTCGGCGAGCGCGGGCAGGCGCGGGTCGTCGGGCCCGCAGTCGACGAGGTCGGCGAAGTCGAGGTAGAGACGCCGCAGCCCCTCGTGCTCGAGCTGGAGCTGCTTGATCTCCATGAGGTCTGCAACGGCGTCGGGCATCTGCGCGGCGATGAGGATCCAGCTGTCCCGCTCGATCTCGATGATCCGCTGCGGGAAGCCGAGCTCGCGCATCCGCTCGACGTAGGCGACGGCCGCGGGCGGCAGGCTGAGGCTGTCGCCGGCGGCAAGCTTCGCGATGCGGTCACGGTGCCGCTGACGCTCACGGATCTCGGCCCGCAGTCGGCGGTCGATCTGCTCGACCGCCGCCGCGAACTCCTCGTCGCCCGCGTCGAGCAGCTCGCTCACCCGCGCCAGCGGCACGCCGGCGTCGGCGAGCGTGCGGATGCGCACGAGCTGCACCACGGCCGCCGCGTCGTAGCGACGGTAGCCGGAGCGGTCGCGCTCGGGCTCCGGCAGCAGCCCCTTCGCGTGGTAGTGCCGCACCGCGCGGACCGTCACGCCCGCGTACGCGGCGAGCTGGCTGATCGTGAGCATGGCCCCATTCTCCTGACGCGGGGGCGAGATGGCGTATGCCGTGTGGCCCGGCACGTCGTCAGGTGACCTTGGCGCGGTAGGTGCGCAGCGCGAGGACGTACGCCACGACGAGCAGCCCGACGCACCATGCGAGCGCGACCCAGACGTCGGTGCCGACCGGCTGCTCCGCGAGGAGCGCCCGGATCGTGTCGACGATCGAGGTGACCGGCTGGTGCTCCGCGAACCAGCGGACCGGCCCGGGCATGCCCTCCGTCGGCACGAAGGCCGAGCTGACGAACGGCAGGAAGATGAGCGGGTAGGAGAAGCCGCTCACCCCGTCGACCGACTTCGCCGTGAGGCCGGGGATGACCGCTAGCCACGTGAGGGCCAGGGTGAACAGGACCATGATGCCGACGACCGCAAGCCACGCGAGCAGCCCTGCGCCGGAACGGAATCCCATGAGCAGAGCGACGAGGACGACGAGGACGAGGGAGATGAGGTTCGCGACGACCGAGGTCAGGACGTGGCTCCAGAGCACCGAGGATCGGCTGATCGGCATGGACTGGAACCGCTCGAAGATGCCGCCGGAGACGTCGGTGAAGAGCCGGAAGGCCGTGTAGGCGATGCCCGACGCGACGGTGATGAGCAGGATGCCGGGCAGCAGGTAGTCGACGTACGACTGGCTGCCCGCGTCGATGGCGCCTCCGAAGACGTAGACGAAGAGCAGGAGCATGGCGATCGGCGTGACGGCCGTGGTGATGATCGTGTCGGGGCTGCGCAGGATGTGGCGCAGCGACCGCTTGGTCAGGACGGTGGTGTCGCCGAGGGCGTGGGTGGTCATGGGTGGTCCTCAGTTCGCGGGGGTCGAGTGGCCGACGATGGACAGGAAGATCTCCTCGAGCGTCGGTTGCTTCTCGACGTACTCGATCTCGGTGGGCGGCAGGAGCGCCTTGAGCTCGGCGAGCGTGCCGTCGGCGATGATCCGGCCCTCGTGCAGGATGGCGATGCGGTCGGCGAGGTGCTCGGCCTCGTCGAGGTACTGGGTCGTGAGCAGCACGGTGGTGCCCCGGCCGGCGAGGTCCTGGACGGTCCTCCACACCTCGAGCCGTGACTGTGGGTCGAGGCCCGTCGTCGGCTCGTCGAGGAAGAGCACGGCAGGGTCGCCGATGAGGCTCATCGCGATGTCGAGCCGCCTCTTCATGCCGCCCGAGTAGGTGCCGGCCCGTCGACCGCCCGCGTCGGTGAGACCGAACCGGTCGAGCAGGTCGTCGGCGACGCGTCCGGGCTCGGCGACCCGTCGCAGCTGCGCGACGAGGACGAGGTTCTCGCGGCCGGTCAGGATCTCGTCGACGGCGGCGAACTGTCCTGTGAGACTGATCGACTCGCGGACCCGGGCGGCCTCGGTGGCCACGTCATGGCCGTTGACGCGGGCGGACCCGCTGTCGGCGGCGAGCAGCGTGGCGAGGATCCTGACGGTGGTGGTCTTGCCGGCCCCGTTGCTGCCGAGCAGCGCGAAGACGGATCCCGCCGGGACGCGGAGGTCGACGCCCTGCAGCACCGCGGTCTCGCCGTAGGACTTCGTCAGTCCGACGATCTCGATGGCGTGTGTCGTTGTCATGGGACGAGCGTGCAACCCTGACGCAGCGTCAAAGTCAAGTCCCGTGCGCCGGCGCTCTGGCGGCGGGGTCCGGGACGCTCAGGGGCGGACGACGACCTTGCCGAGCAGCGTGCCCTGCTCCATGGCTGTCAGGGCGTCGGCGACGCCGTCCAGGCCGACCGTGCGATCGATGGCCGGCCGCAGCGCACCGGTCGCGACGAGGTCGCCGAGCCTGGCGTGCAGCTCTCGGGACTGGCGGGTGACGAACCAGGTCAGGTGCTGGCGCGAGAACGGGTCGAGGGCTGCTGCGGCGAGGTTGCGGTGCAGGCCGCCCAGCCATCGGCCACCGCCCTCACCGCCGACGATGACGAGCGTGCCGGTCGGGGTCAGGACCCGGCGCAGCTCGCTGATCGGTCGGTTGCCGGCGACGTCGATGACGGCGTCGAAGGGGCCGGCGAGCTCGCCGACGGTCGTGGTGCGGTAGTCGGCGACGTGCTGCGCCCCCAGGGCGCGGACGAAGTCCGCCTTGCCGGCGCTGCACACCGCGGTGACCTCGGCGCCCAGGTGGGCGGCGATCTGCACGGCGAAGCTGCCGACGCCGCCCGAGGCGCCGAGCACGAGGACCCGCTGGCCGGCCTCCACCTGAGCGTGGCGCTGCACGGCCTCGAGAGCGGTACCGCCCGAGATGCTCAGGGTCGCGGCCTGCTCGTCGCTGACCTCGGCCGGCGTGGTCGCCAGCTGGGCGGCTCGGGCGACGGCGAGCTCGGAGAGGGAGCCGGCGGCGGTGCCGAAGACGCGGTCACCGACCGCGAGACCCGCCACCTCCGGACCGAGGGCGACCACCTCGCCGGCGACCTCGAAGCCCAGCACCGGCTGACGCGGCCGGCGGAGCCCGAAGGCGGCGCGGGCGGCATACGGGGTGCCGGTGAGCAGGTGCAGGGCGCCGCGGTCGAGGCCTGCGGCTGCCACCTTCACGAGCACCTCGGCACGGCCGGGCTCGGGTCGTGGGATGCGTTCGACCTGCAGCTCGGTGACGCCGCCGTAGCGGCGCCGGGTGACGGCCCGCCCGTGGTCCGGGAGGGGCGAGGTCCCCGTCGAGGACGCCTGTGAGGTGGTCAGGTCGGAGGGCTGGTGTCCGAGAGACTCCATGTCAGGACTCACTCTCTTACGTTGTAAGGTACGAGCCGACGCTAGCATTACGCCGTAAGGTTGACAACCCCCTCTGGAGGTCCGGTGCCCCCGCGCAAGCTCACCCGCGAGAGCGTCCTCGACGCCGCGGTCGTCATGGCCGACGCGGAAGGCCTCAGCCGACTGACGATGCGCCGGCTGGCCGGCGAGCTCGGGGTCGAGGCGATGTCGCTCTACCACCACGTCGCCAACAAGGACGCGCTGCTCGACGGCATGGTCGACCGTGTCTACGCCGAGGTCGTCCTCCCCGACGCTTCAGGCGACTGGCGCGTCGAGCTGCGTCGCAGGTCGCTGTCGGTGCGCGAGGTCCTCGGCCGGCACCCGTGGGCGTTGCCCCTCATGGAGTCGCGCCGCACGCCCGGGCCGGCGACCCTGGCCTACCACGACGCCAACATCGCGTGCCTCCGCGCGGGCGGTTTCAGTCCCCGACACGTCGCGCACGCGTATGCCGTCGTCGACGCCTTCGTCTACGGCTTTGTCCTGCAGGAGACGACGCTGCCGTTCGACTCGGGCGCCGAGGCGGCCGACTTCGTCAGCACCGGTCCGCTCGCCGAGCTCCTCGCCGCGTACCCCAGCATGGCCCTGGTTCGCCCAGCACGTCGTGCTCGCAGACGGATACACGTTCGCCCGCGAGTTCGAGCCTGGCCTCGAACTCGTCCTCGACGGGGTGGCCGCCCTGCTCGGTTGAGGGGTCATGTGCTTCTCCGTCTCTGGCGTAAAGACGAACTCTGCGCTCCGTAAAAACTTCGTCAAGAAGCCAGCAGGCTAAATCGACCTCCGTGGCCACATCAGCGCAGGTCAGGGAGGGTGTGGGCGGCGAACACACAGGGTTCCCGGTCCTCGGAGGTGGCCGATCGCGGTCGCCGCGCCACGTAACGTTCGGCGCCGATGCGCCCGGACCGGGCGACGCCCGATGGGTCGCGGCGACAGGGTCGCGCCCACCACGCACACAGGGGAAGCACGATGACAACGGTGACCACGGCCACCACCAACCTGACCGAGCTCGAGCAGGTCGCGATCGACTCGGAGGTCAACCTCTCGGACGGCCACCCGCGGCAGAGCCTCACCCCGGCGCAGCGCGCCATCGTCGACGCCATGCCCGACCTGTTCGACGAAGCCACGCGCACACCCCTGCGCGACCTCGAGCCGCGAGCCCAGCGAGCCTTCTTCGGCATGCTCGGCCAGCACCGCGCACCGATCGCCGAGGGACGCGTCTTCAGCGTCTACTCGAGCAGCGTCGCCACGACGGCCGTCGGCTACGCCATGGCCGAGTCCGACGAACGCGTCGCACTGCTCCACCCCACCTTCGACAACATCCACGACCTGCTGTCGCGCCAGCTCGGCATCGTGCCGCTGCCCGAGCCGTTCGACCCCGCCACCGGCGTCGCGGCAGCCTTTGCCGACGGTGCGACCGCGATCTTCCTCACGACCCCGAACAACCCGACCGGTCAGTTCCTCGACGAGCCGACCCTTCGCCGACTGGTCGAGGAGTGTGTCACCTACGACCTGACCGTGTGCCTCGACACGTCCTTCCGTGGCTTCGAGCCGCAGACGCAGTTCGACCACTACGCGTTGCTCGAGGACTCCGGCGTCCGTTACGTCGTCATCGAGGACACCGGCAAGCTCTGGCCCGTCTCCGAGCTGAAGCTGGGATTCGTGGCCGTGAGCCACCACTGGCGGCGGCCGGTCGAGCACGCCCTGAGCGACATCCTCCTGAGCGTCTCGCCCTTCGTCCTGGCACTCGTCGAACAGCTCGCGCTCGACGGCGCGAACGGCGGACTCGAGCAGCTGCACGCCCTCGTCGCCACCAACCGCGGACGCGTGGCACGCCTCGTCGCCGACCTCCCCGGCGTCACGCTCCTCGACGCACCCGCAGCGGTGTCGGTCGCCCGGCTCGAGCTGCCGTCGTCCTCGGTCGCCGACGACATGAACGGGCGTCTGCGTGAGCGCGGGGTTCACGTGCTCCCGTGCGGTCCGTTCCACTGGGACGCGCCGTCGGAGGGCTCGGCGCAGCTGCGGATCGCCCTCGCCCGCGACCCCGAGGTCATCGACTCCGCCTGCGACGTCATCGCCGACGTGTGGGAGGACGTGCGCCCGTGACCGCGACGCACACGCGTCCGTGGGTCGCCGAGTACGAGCTGTGCGCCGACGAGATCGAGACCGTGGACGCGCTCGTGGAGGCGAACCCCGCCCTCACGAGCCTGCCGACCGATGACCCCGACTGGCTCTTCGAGTGCCTGGCCGTGGCGCAGGGTCTGCCCGAGGGGCTGCGACGCCGGCTGCTGTCGTTCCGCGTGCGTGAGGATGCCGCCGTTCTCGTGGTGCGCGGCTGCCCGGTGGACGACGAGCGCATCGGCCGCACACCCGACTCGTGGCAACACAGCGACGAGGGGGCCCGCACGCGCCGCGAGCTCGCGTGGCTCGGCCTCGTGACCGCGCTCGTCGGTGACGCCGTCGCGTGGGCGACGAAGCAGGACGGCCGCGTCGTGCACGACATCGTGCCCGTGCGCGGCCACGAGGACGAGCAGCTCGGCAGCGGCTCACGCACCGCGTTGACGTGGCACACCGAGGACGGCTTCCACCCGCTTCGCGCCGACTACCTGGCGTTGATGTGCCTGCGCAACCACGACGCTGCCGGCACCACGGTGGCCGTGCCTGCGCCGGACGACCTGCCGGACGACGTCGCCGCCGTGCTCACCGAACCCCGTTTCCGGCTCCTGCCCGACGGGTCGCACTTCCAGGGGGTCGGCCAACGCGTACGCGACCTGCTCGGTGACGACGTGCTCGCGCGGGGACGTGCGCGGATCGAGTCGCTCCGCGACGAGCCCCCCGCCCGTCCTGTCTTCTACGGGGCGCCCGAGGCGCCCTACGTCGCCGTCGACCAGCACTTCGCGGAGCCGGTGCCCGGCGACGCGCTGGCTGCGGACGCACTTCGCCTCGCGCAGGAGCAGATCAGCCGCACGCTGCAACCGGTGGTGCTCGGACCCGGCGACATCGTCGTGCTGGACAACCATCGCGCCGTGCACGGCCGCGAGGCATTCACGCCCCGGTTCGATGGAACCGACCGCTGGTTCAAGCGGATGAACCTGACCCGCGACCTGCGCCAGTCACGGGCCTATCGGTCCACGAGCGACGGAAGGGTGATCGCGTGACCACCACGACCAACCAGCGGCTGGCGGGGTACACCGCACCGCTCAGCCCCCGCGGCACCGCGAACCTGGTACCGCCGCCCCCGTGGCACTTCTCCGGAGACGTCCTGCTGGTGGAGTACACCGTCGACCCGGACGTCCTCGCCGCCTTCCTGCCGGCCGGGCTCGTCCCTGACGGTGACCGACCACGTGCCGCTGCCATCGTCGGCGACTGGCAGTCGTGCACCGACGACGGGTCCGAGCTCGTCGAACCGGTCCGCTCGCGCTACCACGAGTTCTACATCGCGCTGTCCGCGCGGCGGGCCGACACCGGCGACTTCGTGGTGCGCGCCCCGTTCTGCTGGGTGGACAAGGACTTTTCTCTCGTGCGCGGGCTCGTGCAGGGATACCCGAAGAAGCTGGGCTCGATCGGGATGACCCGCAGCTTCCCCGTGGGCCGCGCAGGGTGCGCCCCGGCTCCCGGCACGAGGCTCGGGGGCACCCTTGCTGCGCACGACGAGCGCCTGGCCCGCCTCGAGGTGTTCCTCGAGGAGCCGGCCGACACGGTGCCAGACCTCATGACGGCGCCGCTGGCCCACTCGCGCATCTTCCCCGCTTGGGCCGAGCACGGCGGGTCCGTCGACGAGCTCGTGACGGGCGGGAGCCGCGACCAGGCCGTCGCCGACGTGTGGAGGGGCTCGGCCACGCTCGAGCTCTTCGACAGCCCTTGGGAGGAGCTGAGCGCACTGCGTCCGGTCGAGGTCCTCGGCGGCTACCGGTTCTCCTTCGCCGAGACGATCACCGGCGGCCGGCTGCTGGCCGAGTCGGGACGATGACGGGGCCAGCGGCGCTCGAGCGGCTGCGTCACGGACTCGCGGCCCATCGCGTGGGTCGAATCGACACGGCGACGCTGCTGCGGGTCGTGACCCCGGACGATCTCGCGCTCCTGGTCGACCCACCCCTGGCCCTCGCCCCCGACGAAGGCCTGCCGGCCACGGTGCTCTCCCGCGGGTCAGGATCCGGCAGGCTCGTCGACGCCGCCTCGTGGCGCGCCTCGTCCGACACCGACCAGGACATCGCGAGCGCGGGGGGCGTCTCGGGCGCTCCGACCAAAGAGTCGTCTGAGCTCGTCGTCCTGCTGTGCGATCGGCTCGACGTCGGGTTGCTGCGGCACGCACACCGGTTCGCCGCGGTCGTCACGGTGACGGAGGACGCCACCGCGCACGCCGTCATCCTGGCCCGGTCCGCGGGCCTGCCGCTCGTCCAGGTCGCGCCCGGCCTGGCCGCTGGGCTGCGCCGGGAGTCGCTGGGCCGTCAGGTCGCCGTGGACGCCCTACACGGCGCGCTCCACGTGCTGCGCGACGGTGACCGCCCCGGGGTCGGGGGCGCCGGGCATCCTCCCGAGTGTGACGAGCTGCTCGACGTGGCCCGTCGACACACCGGGCTGCACGTGTTCGCCAACGCCGACACCGGACGCGAGATCGGTCGGGCGCGGGACCGCCACGCGACCGGGTTCGAGCCGCGCCTCGAGCACATGCTCGTCGCGGGCGACGCCCTCCTCACGGTGCGCGCTGCGCTCTTCGGTGCCGGCCCGGACCGCGTCCACCACCTCGACCGACTGGAGTCGCTCGTCGACGAGTCGGTGGTGCAGGCCTTCAATGCGGCTCACGGGTTGCCTGTCTACGTGCGCCTGCTCGACCCACCGTCACATGAGTTCGCGCCCGCGGCCGACGACGAGTCGGGATGGGCCGAGCTGGCCGCCCACCTCGGCGAGCCCGTCGATACGGTGCGCGCCCGCTGCGCGGCCGCAGCCGAGACCAACCCGATGCTCGGGCTGCGTGGTGCGCGTCTGCTGTTGCGTGATCCCGAGCTCTGCCGCGCCCAGCTGCGTGCCTTCCGCAAGGCTGCCGCGTCGACCGGCGCAACCGCCCACGTCACGCTGCCGATGGTGTCGAGCCCCGAGGAGGTCGTCGCCCTGGCCGCGGCAGTCCGCGAGGTGTTCGCCGGGCACGAGACCGGCGTACGCATCGGTGCCATGGTGGAGACCCCGCGAGCCGCCCTGCTGGCCGGCTACATCGCCCCGCACGTCGACTACCTCTCGTTCGGCACCAACGACCTCACCGCCCAGGTGTTCGGGCTCTCCCGCGGCGACACCGTGGCACGAGTGCTGCAGCCCTACCTCGAGGCCGGCTGGTACCCGCACGACCCCTTCGTGCAGCTGGACCCCGCCGTGGCCGAGCTCGTGCGGGTCTGCGTCGACCGGGCGCGAGCAGCCAACCCCGCCATCACATTCACCGTGTGCGGCGAGCAGGCCGGGCACGACACCGCCGTGGCGCTGGCGGCCGAGATCGGTATCGACGCAGTGGCGGTCGGCATCGCCGACGTCCCGCGGCTTCTCCTGGCGGCGGCCGTGGCCACGACCAGCGGCGCCCACGTGGGTGAGCGCGTGGGCGAGCGCGTGGGCGAGCGCGTGGGTGAGCGCGTGGGTGGGCGCGTGGATGAGGACGTCGTCGGCGAGGCCGATCCCGAGGAGCGCAGCGCATGACCGTGACCCTGGTCGCTCACAGCACCCGCCTCAAGATCGACTGGACCCAGGTGCGCCACCCCGTGCGGATCGTCGTGCCGGAGTCCTTCGTCGGCAAGGTGCGCCCCGTCGACCGAGAGCGTGCTGTCGAGGTCGTCGTCGTGCCGGACGATGACGTCGCGGCGCTCGTCGTCGCCGCGGCTTCGGGTGACGATCGCGGACGGGTGGCGACGTTCGACGAGGACCTCGTCGTTCCGCTCGCCGCCGTGCGGCAGGCCGCGGGTGTGCCTGGCATGGGACCGGAGGTCGTGCGCCGCTTTGCCGACAAGTCCGTGATGAAGCAGCGCCTCGCCGGCATCGTGCGACTGCCGGACTGGCAGCTGCTGCCCGCGGCGGGAGAGTGGCCCACGCACGAGCAGCTGACGGCGCGGCTCGGTTCTCCCTTCGTCGTCAAGCCCGTCGACGGCGCGGGCAGCATCGGCGTGGCCAGGGTGGCGTCGGGGGAGGCCTGGGACGAGGTGCAGGCTGCGCGTGCGCCGGGTCGCGTCTACGAGGCCGACGCCCTCGTGACGGGCGTGCTCTGTCACGTCGACACGGTGAGCCGCCCGGGCGCACCGCCCCAGGTGGTCGTCGCCGAGTACACCTGGCCCAACGCAGAGTTCCTCGACGGCAAGGCCGTCGGCAGCATCCCCCTTGCCGACGACGACCCGCGGACCGAGCCCTTGCGCCAGCTCAATGCCAAGGCCCTGAACGCACTGGGCGCCGGGCACGGCGTCTACCACCTCGAGGCGTTCGTGCCGGAGGACGGTGGTGTTCCCGTGTTCCTCGAGGTCGCGGCCCGCCCGGGTGGCGGCATGATCACCGAGCTGTACGACCGGGTCCTCGGCCTCAACCTCCACGCCGCGACGATCGACGCGGCAGCGCACGACGACGGTCGGCTGCCGGACTGGTTCGGTGCCACCAAGCCGTGGCCCAAGGCGTTCGGCACCTGGCTCTGGGTCCCCTCGCGCGCAGGGCGCGTGCTGCGGACGGACGACCCGTCCACTCGCGGCACGGTGGAGTCGTACTGGCGATGCGCTCCCGGCGATGACCTGCGCGACGCCCGGCACGTGCAGGAGCGGGTGGCCGGAATGCTGGTCACCAGTGACAACGCGGCCGACGCCCGCGCCGACTTCGAGTTCCTCCGCTCCGGCTACCGGGGCCTCGTCCTGACCGGGGAGCAGCCATGAGAGACGTCGTCATCCTCCACAAGACGAGCCGATTCAAGTTCGACTTCGCCGACATCGCACGACGCGACCAGCGCCTGCACGTCGTGACGCTCACGAGAGGCGGTGTCGCGCTCACCGACGACCAGCGAGCGCACGTGCACGCGGTGCACTCCGTCGGCGCGTGGACCTTCGACGCGTTGGGCTCTGTCGTCTCGGGCATCGTGGCCCAGAGCGACACGGGAGCCGACGGAGTGCTGCTCGTGACGCACGACGAGTACTCCATGCTCTTCGCCGCCCGGTTGCGCGAGAGTCTGGGCCTGCCCGGGGCCCGGGTGGAACAAGTGCTCCGCTTCACCGACAAGCCCCTCATGAAGGAGCTGGTCGCGGCAGCGGGTGTCAGGGTGCCGCGTTGGGTGCGGGTCGCCGACGTGCGACCGAAGGGCGAGACGGCGGGTGCCGTCGCACGTACCGCTGCTGCCGTCGTAGCCGTCACCGGACTGCCGGCCTTCGCCAAGCAGGTGGCCGGCACGTGCAGTGAGGGCGCCGTCCGCATCGACTCGATGGCCGAGCTCGTCGACTGGCTCGAACGCGACGACATCGACCACGACGAGTTCGAGGTCGACGAGTTCGTCACCGGAGAGCTGCTCCACGTCGACTGTGTGGTGCAGGACGGCAAGGTCGTGCACGCCCAGACGTCGCTCGACTCATTCCCCAACGCCGAGACGGTCAGCGAACGGCCCCTGGGCACGCTGACGCTGCCGCCCCACAGCGATCTCGGGCAACGGATGCTCGCCTTCAACGACTCGTGCCTCGCCGCGCTCGGCCCTCTCATCGACGGCACCACCCACCTCGAGTTCTTCGACACCGGCCGTGAGCTCGTCTTCCTCGAGGTCGCGGCACGCAGCCCGGGCGGCGACTGCCCACGGGCGTATGCCGTGCAGAGCGGGGTGAGCTACCAGTCGGTGTTCTTCCGCATCCAGCTCGGTCTCCCCGTGTCGCTCGACCCCGCCCCGGGTCCGTGGGTCGCGTGGTGCTGGTACCCGTGGCGACGCGGCCGTGTCGTCGAGGTGACCAGCCCACCGATCGAGAGCACGCACGAGCTGACGGCCGCCGCCCGGCCGGGGCTGGTGTCCGACGGTGGGAGCGGCACGCGCGACCGCGCCGTCAGGGTGTTCGCCACGAACCATGACTTCGACGTGCTGGCGCGCGATTTCGACGTGCTCCGTCACGAATGGGAGCCGGTCGTCTATGCACCGGCGTGACGCGTCACGGCAGAACCCGGCGCTCGGGGCGGGGCCGTCGGCCCTACTCGCCGGCTTCTTCCTCACCAACGTCGGCAACGGCGCCTACACCCTGGCCGTCGGCCAGCTCATCCACGCGGCAACCGGTTCCATCCTCGGCTACGCCCTCGTCGTCTTCAGCGAGTTCGGCTTCAAGCTGCTCGCGCAGGGCGTCACCGGTCCCGACCGGCTGCCGGCCGCGCGGCTCTGCGCGGCCTTCGACACTGTGCGCGCGTTCGCGATGGCGGTCGCCGCAGTGCTGCTGCTGCACGGGTCGTGGCTGCCTGCGGTCGTGGTGGCCACCCTCGCCATCAACCTCGTCAAGCCGTTCTACATCTCCGCCACGTTCCGTCTCGTCGTGGACCTCGTGCCCGAGCGGGCCTACGAGACCTACAACGCCGGGTTCATCGCGGTCCGCCAAGGCGGCTTCCTGCTGGGAGTTCTGCTCTTCGGGGCGCTGGCGGGACGCCTCGAGGCCTCCACCGTGGTGTGGTTCAACGCGGGCAGCTACGTCGCGATGGCGTCGGTGATGGCCGTGCTGGCGCGACGGGGCTCCGGCGCCAACGGTGATGCCAAGGTCTCCGGCGGCGGGTGGGCCGACACCGTCCGCCTCTGTCGCGACCGGCCGCTGCTGCGACAGGCCGTGCTCGCCAGCCACGACGGCGTGCTCATCTACCTCATGTCGCTCTACGTCCTCGCCACGAGCGAGTCGACGTTCGCCGCAGAACCGAGGATGCTGCCGGTGCTGCAAGGTGCGTTGGTCGCCGGTTCGGCGGCGGCGGTCGTGGTGGTGCGTCGGGTGCCCGCATCGGTGCTCGAGCCGCGCCGGTCCCTGCCCGTACTGGTGTCGGTGGAGGTGCTGGCTCTGGTCGTCCTCGCCCTTGCGGGTTCGGTGGCAGCAGCGGCGGCGGTGGCGCTCGCGGTGCTCGGCGCAGCGGCGGGGACGTCGGCCAGCCTGACGATGTCTGCCTTGATGCGCCTGGCCGAGGGGCGGGCCCGTGGGCGCGTGGCAGGCCTCCAGCTGCTCGTCACCGCCGTACTCATGATCGCGGCGGGAGCGGTCATGACTCCGGTGCTCGACGTGCGCGTGGGGACGGCGCTCGCGGTCCCCCTCGTGCTGTGCGGCGGGTTCGCCCTGCTGCTGCGACTCGCAGTTCGGGCGCGGCAGCGAGACGTGGACGCGAACGAGCCTGCCGTCAGCACCGTGGCGCCCTGACCTCGACCCGCCTCGGCGTGGTCAGCGGCAGGTGGTGAGGACCCGCGTGACCGCGGCCTTCTCGGCCGCGGTCACCCACAGGTGGTAGCGGGTCTTGACCGCCACCTGTCGTGCGACGTAGGTGCAGCGGAACGCGCGGTTCGGCGGCAGCCAGGAGGCAGCGTCGGAGTCGCGCTTGGCACCGTTGGTCGGGCCGTCGACGGCGAGGAGGTTGAGCGGGTCGTTGGCCAGCGAGATGCGCTGCTCGCGCGTCAGCGCCTGCCCACCCTTGACCCACGCGTCACCGAGGGCGACGACGTGGTCGATCTGGACCTTCGACGAGAAGGGGCCGCGCTCGAAGGTGATGACGCGTCCCGTGTAGGGGTCGGCGAGCCGCCCCGACGTCACGACGCAGCCGTGGGTGCCGGGCTTGAGGCGCTCTGCGGTGAGGTCGCGGCGGAGCACGTCGTTGCGGGTGTCGCACCCGTTGTGACCGCCGGCCACGTCGGCGTCGTCGGTCCACGCCGGACCGAACTGCTCCCGGGAGTAGCCGGTCTTCGGGGCTCGTCCCTTGACCGGCAGCCGGTCGAGCTGCGAGAGCGCCGCGCGCGCCTGGGCTGCCGAGATCGTCGGGGTGATCGGGGCGGGCAGGCTCCTCGTGGTGCCCGGGCGCGACCCGTCGACCTCGGTCGGCGCGTGGTCCCGGCCACCCGGTGCCGCCCCCGTCAGGACCGGGAGCCCGCATCCGCCCACGAGCACCGTCAGAGCGGCAACCAGGGCGGCAGCGAGGGTGCGCGGGTGCTGCGCAGTGGCACGCTGAGGGAGTCTTGGCACGGTGAGAAACCTTGGCACACAAACCAACCCGTGACGGCACGCCCCGCCGCACCAGGCCGATGCGGGGTGGGCCCGGACGCTGGACTCACGGCTGGTTCCCAGCCCGGGCACGGTGCCCTCCCACCCGGCCGGCCTACGGTGCCGCATCGCCACGCGCCCGGCGACGGGTGGGCGCCGACCGTCAGGAGGTTGCCATGGCTGATCTCGGAGGACCGGAGATCATCGTCATCATCATCGCCGTCGCTCTGCTCTTCGGCTGGAAGCGCATGCCCGACATGGCCAGGAGCCTCGGCCGGTCGGTGCGCATCTTCAAGTCCGAGGTGGACCAGCTCCGCGCCGGCGAGGCACCCGAGACGCACGCGGCGGACACGCCCGGCCCGGCCGCCACGCGTACGCCGGAGGGTCGAGCGCCTCGAACGCCGCTCTGACGCTGCCGGACGCGCCTCAGGCGATCGTCACGCGACGGTGTGGATCGGCTCCGTCGGCAGCTTGCGCACCTTGGCCCGGCGGCGGCGCCGCTGCGGGATCATCGACCGCATCTCCTCGAGCCGGCCGAAGCACAGGAGGCGGTCCTCCGCCTCGAGCACGACGCGGCGGCGCGGGTTGGGGATGACGCTCGCGCCGCGGTGCAGCGTGAGCACCTGCAGGTCGTGCTCCTCGAGGCCCGACTCGCCGATCGTCTTGCCGATGATGTCGGCGCCGGCGTGGACGACGAGCTCGGCGACGCCGTATCCCGTCGAGACGGTGAGGCGTTGGCGCACGTCGATCTCGGGGAAGGCGACCTGGCCGGCGATGTAGTCGACGATCGCGCCGGCGACGTCGAGGTTCGTCGCGGCCTCGATGCCCTCGAGCCCGGGGGAGGAGTTGACCTCCATGACGAGCGGCCCGTCGTTCCCCTCGAGCATGTCGACGCCGGCCACGCGCAGGCCCATGATCTGGGCCGAGCGCACTGCAGCCTGCTCGTACTCCGGCGTCAGCTCGACCGGCTCGACGGTGCCGCCGCGGTGCACGTTCGAGCGGAACTCGTCGCCGTTCGCCCGGCGCCGCATTGCGGCCACGACCCGGTCACCGACGACGAGGGCACGGATGTCGCGTCCCTTGCTCTCCGTGACGAAGCTCTGGATGAGCACGTTCTGCTTCGTGCTGTGCAGCGTCTCGATGATCGCCTCGGCGATCTTGATCTCCGGCGCGAGGATGACGCCGATGCCCTGCGTGCCCTCGAGCAGCTTGATGACGACCGGCGCGCCCCCGACGCGCTCGATGGCGGGGATGACGTCGGCGCGGTTGCGCACGAAGGTCGTCGCCGGCATACCGATGTTGTGGCGCGAGAGGATCTGCGTGGCGCGGAGCTTGTCACGTGCGTTGGCGATGCCGTTCGCGGTGTTCGGCGTGTAGATGTCCATCTGCTCGAACTGGCGCACGACGGCGGTGCCGAAGTAGGTGATCGAGTTGCCGATGCGCGGGAGGATCGCGTCGTAGTCGGAGAGCGGCCGCCCGCGGAACTGCAGGTCGGGCTCGGGCCCCGTCAGGTCGATGGCGAAGCGGAGCGTGTTGAGGACTCTCACCTCGTGCCCCCGGTCGAGCGCCGCGGTGCGCAGGCGCTGGGTCGAGTAGGCGCGCGGCGCGCGCGAGAGGATCGCGAGTTTCATGCAGAGGTCCTGCCAAGATGGGCGGGTGTCCGGGCCGGCCTATTCAAGCACCCATGTGGGGTGGAGGGAGTGGGTCGGTATGCCCGGGGTGGGGCTGCCGTGGGTCAAGGCGAAGATCGACACCGGCGCCCGCACGTCGTCGCTGCACGCCGAGGACGTCGAGGAGTTCGAGCACGACGGCCGCCCCTGGGTGCGCTTCACCGTGCACCCGTGGCAGGACTCGCAGGACGACCCCACGGTCGTCGAGTGCCCCGTCCACGACCGCCGCAAGGTGCGCTCGTCCAGCGGCCACGTGCAGCGTCGGCTCGTCATCCGCGTGGACCTGCGTCTCGGTGGGCGGACGGTCCCGGCCGAGGTGACGCTGAGCAAGCGCGACCGGATGGGCTTCCGCATGCTCGTCGGCCGTGAGGCGCTGCGCCAGGGCTACGTCGTCGACCCCGACCGGTCGTATGCCGGGGGCAAGCCGCCCAAGGACGTGCGTCGCCGCAACCGGGGCCGCTGACGTCGCTGACCCGGCTCGGTCACGGCGCGCACGACGGCCGCCACCAGCAGCGCGGCCGCCGATGCCGCGAAGGGCGCCCCGGGGCCGTACGCCGTCCCGAGCGTCGTGAGGATGCCCGGCGCCGCCGTCGTGGCGAGTCCCCACGTCAGTCCCAGCACGGCGAGGTAGGTGCCCCGGCTGCCCTCCGGGGCGAGGGTGCCGGCGCCGGCCATCATCGTCGAGATGACGAGGAGGCCGCCCACGTCGAAGACGACGAGCCCGGCCGCGAGGGCGAGCGGCCCGTCGGCGAGGGCGAGGGCTGTGAGGCCCAGCGCTGCGGTGGCCTCGCCCGTGAGCAGGACGCCGCGGTCGCCCACGCGGCGCCGGAGCACCACGACGAGCCGCGCGCCGGGGACGCTGGCAGCGGCGCCGGCCGCGAGCACCCAGCCCGTGACCGACGGGGCCATGCCGCGCTGCTCGACGAGGAGCGGCACCCCGAAGACGACGACCATCGTCACGGTCGCGGCGACCGTGCCCAGGGCGACGACACGCACGAGCCGGCGGTCCGTCAGTGCCCCGACCCACCGCTGCCCCGGCGAGTCGGAGCCGCGTCGGGAACCGGGCACTCGATCATCCTTCTCGTCGAGTGTGCAGTTCCCGACGGGATCCGCCGCCTCCTCCTGGTCGAGTGGGCCCTGCGCCGGAGGTCGCCGCGACGCCGGGACGGCCCCCGCGACGAGGACTGCGCAGGCCAGGCAGGTCGCCGCGTCGACCACGAAGAGCCAGCGCAGGCCGAAGCCCGAGACGGCTGCCGCGACGAGGCCGGCGAGGACGCCGGCGACAGCGAGCGACGCGTTGAGGGCGAAGTAGGCGAACGAGCGGTCGTCCGCCGGCACGAGGTCGCTGACGAGCGCCTGGGTCGGGGGCTCGACGATCTCGTAGGCGAGGCCGAGGAGGACCGCGCCGGCGAGAGCCCACGCGTACGTCGGTGCAGCGGCGATGACGAGCTGGGCCACAGTGCAGCCCGAGAGGCCGAGCAGCATGGTCGGGCGGCGTCCCCACGCGTCGGCGAGGTGGCCACCGAGCAGACGCGACGGGATCGTGGCCAGCCCGAAGCACGTGAGCACCAAGGCCGTGCCTGCGGGACCGGCGTCGAGGTCGCGCAGCAGCAGGACGCCGAGGAAGGCCATCGAGAAGCCGCCGAGGCGGTTGACGCACCGCGCGAGGATGAGCACCCGCAGCTGCCCGGGTAGACCCATGGTCGTCCTGACTGTCGAAGTAGACTTTGGTAGTCACGACGCTAGATGTGAGGAGGTGACTGGTCAAGTGCAGTTCGACAGTCACATCGAACGGCTGCTGGCCGTCGCGGTCGACCTCGTCAACCTCGTCACGCCCGGCGACGCCCGAGGGGTCGTCTACGAGCCGCCGACCGGGGAGGCGCTCGTCGTCGGCGTCGCCGATGCGACGTCAGGGCCCGACCGGCGCTCGCGACCGACGCAGGCGCAGGCGTTGTCGCTCGTCGAGGTGGTGCCCGCGGTCCGTGCCGTCTTCGAGTCGGCCGAGCGCCACGACCTCGACGCGGCGGCGGCGACCGTCAACGAGCTGCTCGAGAGCACGGGGGCCCGGCCGCGGCTCGACGCCGACGGGACGGGCCGGCACCAGCTGCACTTCCACGGTCCCGACGACGGCTACGTGCGCGGATGGCAGGCAGGGCTCGCGTCGGGCCTCGCCGTCGCGCTCGGCAGCGACCTCGGAGGGCGTCTCGGGGTGTGCGCGGCCCCGGCGTGCGACCGCGTCTACGTCGACGCGTCGAGGAACGGCACGCGGCGCTTCTGCTCCCCGCAGTGCCAGAGCCGCGTCAAGGCCGCCGCCCACCGCGCCCGCACCCGCTGACCCACGACGCCGTCAGGTCGTCAGGCCGTCAGGTGGTTGCATCGTGGGCGGCGAGGAGGCGGGCCTCGGCCTCGGCGTCCATCGGGCCGTCGCCGCGGTTCGTGGGCCGCTCGGGCACCCCCTCGCGCTGCAGCCACGCCCACGTGTCGGCCACGGTCTCGGGCATCGGTCGCGGGCTCAGCCCGGCGGCATACGCGGCAGACACGTCGCAGTCGTGCAGGCCGACGTACTCACCGGTGGGCGGCACCCAGATCGGCAGCTGGGTCCAGGGCGACACCTCGGCCGCCTCGACCGTCGAGGGGTCGACCCACACGAGCTCTGCGTCGCTGCCCGTCACCGACTTCACCTCGTCGAGGAGCAGGCCCATCGTCGTGTGCCCCGGCTTGCTGACGGTGTTGAAGATGCCGACGGGGCGGGCCCCGAGGGCCCAGTCGGCGATGTCGCGGCAGTCGACGTACTGCAGCGGCCGGTCATGGGGACCGGGGGCCGGCACTCGCCCACCCGCCGCGATCCGGTTGAGCCAGAACGGCATCCGGCCGACGATCTCGTAGGGCCCGAGGATCAGCCCCGCGCGTGCGATCGCGATGTCGCCCTCGAACTCGGCCTGGACGGCGAGCTCACCACCTCGCTTCGCCGCGGCGTAGTCGGCGTCGTCGGTCGAGGAGGCGTCGCCCTCGACGACGGGTGCATTCTCGTCGGCGCCTGGCTCGGGAGGCCAGGCGTAGACCGAGCGCGACGAGATGTAGGTGTAGTGCGGCACGCGGCCGCTCAGGAGCCGAGCTGAGGTCTGCACCGCGACGGGGGCGGCCGACCAGGTGTCGACGACCGCGTCCCACTCGTCGTCGCCGAGCGCGGCCCGCATCGCGTCGGGGTCGAGTCGGTCGGCGTGCCGGGCGTCGGCGCCCTCGACGGCGTGGCCGGTGAGGCCGCGCGTCAGGGTGGTCACCTCGTCGCCGCGGGCGAGCCCGGCCTCGACGAACGCGCGGCCGACGTGGTGGGTGCCTCCGAGCACGAGAAGTCTCATGCGCAGATCCTTGCCCGCCGGCCCCGGGCCCGCCAAGCACCCTTCGCTCTCGACGTAACCCATCGAGAGAACGCTCGGGCACGTGACGGAGCGTTCTCTCGATAGGGACGTGGAGGGTCGGGGCTACTCCCAGTCGGTGGTGCGGGGACGGTCGGCGCGGCCGTCGGTGAGGTCGGCGACGTGCTGGGCGAAGCGGGGACAGGCGACGATGTCGTGGGCGCGGCACCGCAGGGCGTGCTCGGTCATCTCGCGCGACCGTTCGATGGACCGCGCCCGCTCGTCGAGGTCGCGCAGGTGCGCCTCGAGCACCTCGTGCCGGCCGGCCGCCTCGCCGTCGAGCAGCACCCCGATCTGCTCGAGGGTCATGCCGGCGGCCTTGTTGCGCACGATGACGGCGACCCGCACGAGGTCCCCGTGCCGGTAGCGCCGGTAGCCGGACGCGTCACGCTCCGGGGTCAGCAGCCCGAGCGTCTCCCAGTGCCGAAGCACGTTCGTCGGCAGGTCGAAACGAGCCGCCAGCTCACCTACGGTCCAGGTCTGCTCGCGCTCGCTTGCCTTCATCCCCACATGAAGGTACACGCTCGATCCTCAAGAGCCGCAACGACAGCAGGGAGACACCGTGCACACCGACATCGCCATCATCGGAGGCGGCCCCGCCGGCCTCCAGGCCGCCCTCTCGATCGGCCGCCTCCACCGCGACGCCGTCCTCTTCGACGACGGCAACTACCGCAACGCCGCCGTCAGCCACATGCACAACGTCGTCGGCAACGACGGCACCCCGCCCGAGGAGTTCCGCGCCCTCGCGCGCAAGCAGCTGACGGCATACGACACCGTCAGCGTGCGGGAGGAGCGGGTCGAGTCCGTCGAGGAGGCCGACGGCACCTTCCGCCTCCGCGTCGCCGACGGTTCGACCGTCACTGCGTATGCCGTCGTGCTCGCCACGGGCGTGCGCGACACCCTGCCGCCGGTGCCCGGTCTGGAGGACCTGTGGGGCGACCTCGTCGCGCACTGTCCCTTCTGCCACGGCCACGAGCTCTCGGGTGAGCGTGTCGGCATCCTCGGCGCCGCGATCGCGCCGCACCTGAGCGCCATGCTCGACCGGGTCGCCTCCGATCTCGTGGTGTTCACCGACGGGGAGGCGCTGCCCGACGGCTGGGACGACCGTCCCCGGGTGCGGACCGGACGGGTCCTCTCGGTCGAGCGCCGCGACGGCGGCGTCCGCGTGACTCTCGAGGGCGTGGACGGTGCGCAGTCCTCCGAGCAGGTCGCGGGCCTCTTCGTGAAGCCGGCGATGACCCAGTCCGCGCCGTTCGCAGAGCAGCTCGTGCTCGAGCTCAACCCGTCGGGCTGCGTGCGCGTCGACGAGTTCGGCCGCACCAGCCGCCCCGGCGTCTTCGCCGGTGGGGACCTCGCTCACCTGCCCGCCTACCCGATGCCGATGGCGTCGGTGACCATGGCGGCGGCCGCCGGTCAGGTCGCGGCGTCCGGAGCGATCATGGCGGTCCTGTCGCGCTGATGCTCGGTGCTCGGTGCTCGGTGCTCGGTGCTCGGTGCTCAGTGCTCGGCGCGGCTGCGGGCGAGCTCGCGGGCCCGTGCGGCGGCGAGCAGGCCGACGATGCCGGTCACGACGAGCAGGAGCACCTGGAAGGCGGACAGCCACGGGGTGAGGCGTGCGTTGCCGAGGCCGCCGTCGAAGAACCCCGACGCGATGCTGGCGAAGCAGGCGAGCGTGAGCAGCGTCGCCGGCACGGCTCCCCACCGGCGCCGGGTCGACACCGACAGCGCGGTCAGGGCCACCTGCCCCGCCACCATCGGCAGGGGCGCAGCGAGCAGGGCCGCGGGTCCCCAGGCCTCCGCCCACGTGTTGACCCCGGCGGCGACGGCGAGGACGCCACCGAGGGCATCGACGCCGACGAGCGCGAGCTGGGCCACGACGAGGAGCGTCGCGACGCGCGCTGTCGTCGGTGCGGCCGGTGCGGCCGATGCAGGTGTGAGCGGCTGGGCGGCGGTGCTCATCGAGGGCTCCTGACTCGGGATGGTCGGTGCGGGTCGTCTCCATCGAGGGTTCCGCCTGCGTCTTGGGTTTCGCTTGCGAGCGGCTTGCGGCGGCGCGCGCCGGTTCGGGCCTCTCGGGCGAACGGCCACGGGACGCGGGCCTGCTGGCTACCTTGGCGACATGCACGTCTTCGTCCTCGGTGGGAGCCGCGCCGAACGTGCGACCCCGCACGGCTCGAGCGCCTCCGACGGCGTCGAGGCCGAGCCGATCGACCTGGGTGCGCGCAAGCCGCGGTCGATCGTCGCGGCGCTCGCGATGCGCCCGGGCCGACCGGTGCCCGTCGACCTGCTCGCCGACCTCGTCTGGGCGGGGGAGCCGCCGCCGGCCGCTCACGGTGCGCTGCACGCGTACATCTCGGGCCTGCGCAAGGCGATCGAGCCCGGTCGGCGCAGCCGCACGGAGCCGTCGGTGCTGGGTCGCACCGACCACGGCTACGTGCTGTCGGTGCCACCCGACGCCGTCGACGCCCACCGCTTCGCCGAGGTCACTCGCCAGTCGGAGCGCTCGCTCGCCCCGCTGGGCTCGCAGCTCGCGCCGACGGACGGCAGCAGCCTCACGTCGAAGTGGCCCTCGCGCGACCTCGTCGCGGAGACCGTCGACCGGCTCGACGAGGCGCTCGGGCTCTGGGCGGGGGAGCCGTATGCCGACCTGCCCGACCACCCGGACGTGCTGGCCGAGCGTGCCTCCCTGGAGCGCCTCCGCACCGCTGCCGAGGAGACCCGGCTGCTCGGTCTGCTCGCGCTGGGCGAGCACGTCAACGTGCTGGCGACGACCGAGCCGCTGACCGACCTGCACCCGACGCGCGAGCGCCTGCACGCGCTGCACGCCCTCGCCCTCGTGAGGGCGGGGCGGCAGGTGGAGGCGCTCGACCACCTGCGCCGGGCCCGTGAACGGCTGGCGGACGAGCTCGGGCTCGACCCCGGGCCCGAGCTGCGCGACCTCGAGCGGGCGGTGCTGCGCCAGGACGCAGGCCTGCTCGAGTGGCTGCGCGACAGCGAGCCCGGGGTGCTGCCGGGAAGACGCGCCTCCATGGCTGTGGCACCGGAACCGACGGCGGGGAAGCGTGACCCGGTGCCGGGGCGCGGTCCTCGCGACGGGGTTCGCTCCGAGACGACTCGGGAGACGCCGGCCACCGACGCAGTCGTCGGTCGAGGCGCCGAGCGTGCGGTCCTGTCCGCGCTGCTGGACCATGCGGTTGCGGGTAGCGCTGGGTCGGCGCTGGTCGTCGGCGAGCCGGGCATCGGCAAGTCGCGGCTGCTGCGCGACCTGGCCGCGAGAGCCCGAGGCGCAGGTTTCGTCGTCGCCGCCGGGGTCTGCTCGCAGGACGACGGGGCTCCGCCGCTGTGGCCCTGGCTCTCGGTGCTGAACGCCCTCGACGGGCAGATGCATCGGACGGGCCGGGACAACCCGCAGGACGTGTCGCCCGAGCCGTCGCCGGCGCGGCTCGCCGACGTCGTCGCCGACGCGGAGGCGCTGGGCCCCGGTCGGTCGGCCTTCCGCACGTGGGAGCGGATCGCGTCGGCCGTGCTCTCCGCGAGCGAGGCGCAGCCGGTCCTCGTCGTGCTCGACGACCTGCACTGGGCCGACGACGCGACGCTGCGCACCCTGCGCCACCTGCTCGACGTGTCGCCGGCGGAGGCGCGGCTCGTGGTCGTCGGGTCGAGGAGGTCGCACCCCGAGCCCGTCGGCGCACTGGCCGAGGTGGGCGAGGCGTTCGCCCGCCGGGGCGGGGCGCGACTGGACCTCACCGGTCTGGGCGGGGCCGACGCGGCGGCGCTCGTGCACTCCGTCGCGGGAGCGGTGCCCGACGACGTCGCCGCCGCCTGGCACGCGCGCACGGCCGGAAACCCCTTCTTCCTGCTCGAGCTGGCCCGGCTCGGGCCGACCGGCTCCGGTGCGGCCGTCCCGTCTGCCTCGGCCGCGCCGGCCGCGCCGGGCGAGAGGAGCGACCGCGCGCCCACCGCCGGCGACGAGCCCGTTCCCGCCACCGTGCGCGAGGTCGTCATGCGCCGGGTCGCCGCCCTGCCGGCAGCCACCGTCAGCGCCCTCGGCACGGCGGCCGTCGTCGGGAGGTCCTTCCGCGTCGAGACCGTCGCGGCCGCCGACCGTGCCGACCCGGACCTCGTGGACGACCACCTCGAGCCCGCGCGTGCGGCAGGCCTGCTCGTCGACCACGGTCTCGACGGCTACGCCTTCGCCCACGCGCTGGCCCGCGACGCCGTCTACCACTCGGCGCCACCACGTCGGCGGGCCCGCGTCCACGCGCAGATCGCCCACGCGCTGGCCACCGACCCGGGCCTGCGCACCACCATGACCGACGACGAGCTGACGGCCGAGCTGGCCCGACACTGGCCGGCGAGCGGACCGACCCATGCGGAGCAGGCGTGGCGTGCGGCCGACGCCGCAGCGACCCAGGCACGCCGCGCGGCCGCGTACCGCGACGCGATGGACCTGCGGGCCCGGGCCGTCGAGGCCCACCGCCGGGTGCCGGGCGCCAGCCAGGAGGAGCGGTGGGACCTGCTCCTCGAGCTCGCGCGCGACGCCGCCTTCGCGGCCCACTGGCCGGCCGTCGTCGAGGCGGCGACCGAGGCCGTCGCCCTGGGCCGCTCGCTCGGTTCGCCCCACCGGGTCGCCCGCGCGGCCGCTGCCCTCTCGCACTACTGCGTCTGGGAGCCTCTGTCGTGGCAGGAGGTGCGCGAGGACGCCGTCGACGACCTGCGCTGGGCGCTCCGGGTGCTGCCCGAGACCGACTCGCCCGACCGCGCCCGGCTGCTGCTCTCGCTCGCGGTCGAGCTCTACTACGACCAGCACGCGACGGCGGAGCGCGCCGCGCTCGTCGACGCCGGGCTCGGGGTGGCCCGGAGGGTCGGGGACGCCGAGCTGCTCGCCTGGGCACTTCGCGCCGCCTGGCTCGCCTCGTGGATCCCGTCGCGGACCGAGGCGAGACTGGCCTCCGGCCCGGAAGCGGTCGAGGCGGCCCGCGCCGCAGGCGACACCGTGGCCGAGGCGGTCTCGCTCATCAGCCTCGCGATCGACCACCTCGAGCTCGGAGACGTGGACGCGTGGACGCGCCACGCCGGCCAGGCCGACCGCATCGCCCGCCGGGAGCGCCTGCCCTACCTGCTCTACACGTTCAACTGGGTCGAGCTCTGCCTCGCGTCGCTGCGCGGTGACGATGTCGAGGCCGAACGGCTCGCGGCCGTGACCCTCGACTGGGCCGCCCAGGTGTCGCTGACGGCCGAGGACCTCGCGAAGCCGGTCATCGCCCTCGTCCGGGACATCTGGCGGCTCGGGCTCGGCGACGACGTCACGTTCTTCCGCCTGATGGCGCTCCACCCGTTGGGGCGGGCCACGGCCCACGCCCTGCTCGGCCGCGCCGGCCGCCCCGACCTCGTGGCCGAGGAGCTGCGCGACCACCCCGTCCTCCCGGTCCAGGAGAGCTGGCAGACCCTCGTCACCGAGACGCTGGAGGCCGAGGCGGCGAGCTACGTCGCCGACGTGGGGCTCGCCCGCCGCGCGGTGGCGCGGCTGACCCCGTACTCCGGTCGGATGACGCTCGCCGGCATCTCCATCGTCATCGGTCCGGTCGACGGCTACCTCGCTCTCGCGCAGGTGACCGCCGGCGACCGGGCGGGCGCAGTCGCCAGCGCGCGGCGCGCCCTGGCGGACGCGCACCGGTGGGGCTTCACGGCATACGCCCGCTGGTTGACGGGCAACCTCGAGCGTCTGGGCGTGGATGTCAGGGCCGCCCCGGGCTGAGGCGACCCCGACGGCGAGGTCGGGTCAGGCGAACCCGAACGCCTTGCGCGTGGCGCGCTCGTAGCGGCCACGCGTCAGCCACAGCAGCACGACGAAGGGCTTGCCCGCCTCGTCGAGGATCTTCCTGACGAGCTCGTCCGGCACCCCGTCGGCGACCCACGGCACGAGGAAGCCCATGAGGCGGGGGCCGTACGCCTTCTGCGCAGCCGCGTCGAAGCGCGCGTTCTCCTCGGGCGTGACGACGCGCTGGAGGAACGGCAGGGCCTCGGTCTCCTCGTGGGCGAGGTGGTCGAGCAGGGCGGCCCGCGCCGCCGTGACGTGCACGTCGAGCGCGTTCCGGTGGTCGACGCACGGGTGCTCGCGCATCGCCGCGAAACCCGCCGAGACGGCCGCGAGCGTCGGGTCGATGACGCCGTGCTCGGCCTCCATGTCGTCGAGCATCGTCAGAGCGCTCTCGTCACCGAGCCGCTCGGCGTGCTCCGTGAGCACGGGCCACAGGTTGTCGTCCTCGACGCCGTGGTGGTGGTGGAGGATGTCGCCGAAGCGGGCCCAGCGCTGCGCCAGCGCCGTCCACGTGTCGGCAGCGCCGATCGGGGTGGCCCGCACCGCGGACTCGAAACGGGCGAGGTCGCGCCGCAGCGCGTGGTGCATGAGGTACATGCCGGTCTGGTCGTGCGGGCCGTGCGCGACGTGCGCCTGTCCGGGGAACGAGACCTGCTCGTGGGTCGGAGGGGTGGTGGTCGTCATCGTGCTCTCCCTGTCGTCGTCGTGCCGCGGTTGCGGCCTGCGACCAGAGTCGGCGAGGCATCTAGTGCCGCTCTTGGGAGCGACTTGCGCAGGGCGTGAGGGGCGCGGCATACGATGCCAAGATCCCGAGAACTCGAAGGAGTGGCACATGCCCCGCGACCTCGCCCCGGACCTCGTCGAGCGCCTCACGAAGGCGTTCGAGGCCGACCCCACCGCACGGATGCTCCAGAATGCCGTGACGACGACCTCCGTCGACGACATCGCCCTCGACCGCCGGGTCGTGACGAGCATGGACCACTCCGTGTCGCACCTGCTCGACGACTGGACGGCGACGTCGCAGGAGAAGAGTGGGCGCTGCTGGCTCTTCGCCGGCACCAACCTGCTGCGTGCCGGTGCGCGGAAGACGTTGAACGTCAAGGATTTCGAGTTCTCGCAAAATCACCTCCTCTTCTGGGACAAGTTCGAGAAGGCCAACCACTGGCTCGAGTCGGTCATCGCCACCGCCGACCGTGACGTCGACGACCGCACGGTCGCGCACCTGCTCGCGACCCCGGCCGAGGACGGCGGCCAGTGGAACATGTTCGTCGCGCTCGTCGTCAAGCACGGCCTCGTGCCGAAGGTCGCGATGCCCGAGACGAAGAGCTCGAGCAACACGCGCCTGATGAACCGCGACATCTCCACGATCCTGCGCCAGGCCGCGCGCGACCTGCGGGCGCAGGCTGCCGACGGTGCCTCCGAGGACGACCTGCGCGAGACCAAGGAGCAGGTGCTCGGCACGATCCACCGGCTGCTCTGCATCCACCTCGGCACGCCGCCGCAGTCGTTCCTGTGGCAGTGGAAGGACACCGACGGCGGCTTCCACCGCGACGGCGAGATGACGCCACTGGAGTTCGCCGAGAAGTACGTGACGGTGCCGCTCGAGGACTACGTGTGCCTCGTCAACGACCCGCGGGCGACCAGCCCCTACGGCCGCACCTTCACCGTCGAGCACCTCGGCAACGTCGTCGGGGCGCCGCCCGTCACCTACCTCAACGTCGAGCCCGACCTCATGAAGTCGCTTGCGGCACAGGCGATCGTCGGCGGCGAGCCGGTGTGGTTCGGCTGCGACACGGGCCAGATGTCGAACGCCGACCTCGGCCTCTGGGACGCCGGCCTCTTCGACCGCGCCGCCCTCTACGGCACTGAGCCGAGCCTGGCCAAGGCCGACCGCCTGCTCCACCACGAGTCGCTCATGACCCACGCGATGCTCTTCACGGGCGTCGACCTCGTCGACGACACCCCGCGACGCTGGCGCGTCGAGAACAGCTGGGGCACCGAGAAGGGCGACAAGGGCTTCATGACGATGAATGACGGCTGGTTCGCCGAATACGTCTTCGAGGTGGCCGTCCGCCGCGACGCCCTCCCGTCCGAGCTCCAGCAGGCCCTGACGCAGGACCCGATCGTGCTGCCCGCGTGGGACCCGATGGGCGCCCTCGCCGGCTGACCGCACTCGTGAGCCCCACGACACCGGGCCCGTCCACGGACGCCGACGTGCCGGCATACGTCGGCGCGCTCGGCCTCCCCGGGCTGGCCGACGTGCACGTCCACTTCCTGCCCGACCCGATGCAGCGCAAGGTGTGGGCCTACTTCGACGAGGCCGAGACCCACTACGGCACGCCGTGGCCGATCACCTACCGGGCCGACGAGGAGCAGCGCCTCGCGACGTTGCGCGACCTCGGGCTGAAGGCGATCCCGTCACTCGTCTACCCGCACAAGCCGGGCATGGCGGGGTGGCTCAACGAGTGGTGCGCCGACTTCGCCGGCCGCGTGCCCGACGCCGTGCACAGTGCGACCTTCTACCCCGAGCCGGGGGTCCGCGACCTCGTGGCGACGGCGCTCGACCGCGGCGCACGGCTGTTCAAGATGCACGTGCAGGTCGGCGACTTCACACCGGACGACGAGCGCCTCGACCCCGCCTGGGCCCGGCTCGAGGCCGCCCGCGTGCCGGTCGTGATCCACGCGGGGTCGGCGCCGATCCGGGGCACGCACACCGGACCGGGGGCCGTCCGCGAGGTGCTGCGCCGCCACCCCGACCTCGTGCTGGTCATCGCCCACCTCGGTATGCCGGAGTACCACGAGTTCGCAGATCTGGCAGACGAGTTCGGCGGTGTGCACCTCGACACCACCATGAGCGGCACCGACTTCACGAACCGCTTCGCGCCGTTCCCCGACGGCTACGTCGAACGGCTCGCGACCCTGCGCGACCGGGTCGTCCTCGGGTCGGACTTCCCGAGCATCCCCTACCCGTACGCGCACCAGCTCGACGCGTTGGCGCGGCTCGGGCTGGGCGACGACTGGATGCGGGCGGTGCTGTGGCACAACGGCGCCCGCCTCCTGGGTCTGCCTGGCGCGTGACGTCGCCGGCGCGCTTGTCTAGGCCGTCGCGACCGGTTCGGTGGCGCGGTCGTAGGTGAGCAGGACGGCGTCACCCACCACGTGGTGGTCGGTGAGGCGCCACGCCTGCGGGGAGAACCCCGCGTCGCGACCCTGCACGGGGATGCCGTCACCGACCGTCACCGGGCCGACCTTGACGACGAGGCGGTCGATCTCGCCGGCCAGGGCCCCGGCGAGGGCGCCACCGCCGACGAGCCAGATGCCACGGCCGTCCTCGGTCTTGAGGCGACGGACCACGGCGACCGGGTCCTCGGCCGTGACCTCCACGGTGGGGTCGCCGTCCGGGTCGAGCGTCCTGGAAAAGACGATGTGCCGCAGGTGCGGGTACGCGTTGGTGATGCCGGCGTCGAGGCCGACCTGGTAGGAGCCACGCCCCTCGAGCACGGTGTCGAAGTGTCGCCAGGGCCCCGTGACACCCAGCGGTTCGTGCGCCATCGCCGGCAGGGTCTCGGGGTACTCGGCGACGAGGTGTGCGACGTACTCCGGCGACACCGGCCAGAAGCCCCCGGGGCCGGTCGGGTCACTGCCGTCCGGTCCGGCGATGAAGCCGTCGATGGTCGTGGCGACGAGGTAGGTGAGGGTGCGCAACGGTGCTCCTGTCGTGGAGGTCGGAGTCCCAACCTGCCACAGCCACAAGCGCGCTCGGGCGCCGGATCAGGTCAGGTGCTGGCGCAGGAAGGCCTCGGTGCGGCGGATGGAGGTGTCCCACTGCGGCGAGGTCAGCGTGTGGCGCCCGCCCGGGTAGACGTAGAGCTGGACGTTCTTGCCCTTCGCCTTCAGCGCCGCCACCGACTCGCGCGACCACGCGATCGGGCAGTCCTCGTCGGCGGTCCCGTGGTGGATGAGCAGCGGCTCGGTGATGCGGCTGAAGTACGTGCGCGGGCTCGTCGCCGCCCACATCGCCGGCTGGGCCTCGGGCGTGCCGAGCCGGGCGATCACCGATCGTGCGGCACCAGCCCTCGACGCGTCGCGCCGCACCCACTTGTTGAAGTTGTCGACGGTGTCGGAGCTGACGGGCGCGTAGGCCACGGCCGCGCGGAAGAGGCCGGGGCGCGCGACGAGGGTGTTGTAGACGACCCCGCCCCCCATCGACCGACCGATGAGCGCGACCCGCGAAGGGTCGACGAGCGACGACTGCTTGAGCGCCAGGCCGGCGTTGACGGCGTCGATGGTGTAGCCGGCTCGGAGCCGTGAGTCGTTGCTCGGGTCCTTGCTCGACTGGGCGTGGTTGCGGTAGTCGATGTGCAGCGTCACGTAGCCCTGCCGGGCGAGGTGGTCGCGCTCGCGGAGCATCGTCTCGCCGTTGGTGTAGACGGCCGGGTCGACGTAGCCGTGCGCGAGCACGACCGCGGGGAACGGGCCCTTGCCGCGGGGCACGTTGATGCGCCCTGAGATGGTCAGCCCGTTGCTGCGGTAGGTCGCGAAGTACTGCCGGTACGCGCTGGTGCTGCCGCGCTCGGCGCCGAGCTCGAGACCGCCGCCCTCGAACGTCGTGGCGATGAGCGCCGCGAGCGAGGCCGGGTCCGGGGCGGCTGGGACGCTGGGGGCGCTGGGGACGCGGCTGGGCGTGGGGCCGCTCGCCTCTGGGACGGCCCGGGTCGCTTCGCTGCTCGGTGGCGAGACGGGGGCGGTGGAGGTGCCGAGTGCCGAAGAGCTGGACGCCGCAGGCGCCGGTGCCGAGCTGCCGACGGTCCCGTCGGTCGGTGCGGCCCCGGTGCTGCAGGCCCCGAGCAGCACGCCGACGGTGAGACCGGCAGTCAGCCCGGCCCGGAGCCTGGTGGTGGATCGCACGGGGCGCACCTTCCGAGTCTCACCCCGCCGGCCGCGGATTCCCAGCCCACTCCCAGCCTTCGTGCCCGATCCGAGACCTTGAGGGGGATCACCCCACGGTGGCCCCGGCCTCGAGGACGGTCCAGGCCTGCAGCTGCGGCGACAGCTCGAGCGGGGGAGCCGGAGCGCGGCCGCCTGGCTCCAGGGGGAACACCGTGGGGTCGCGCCGGCCTGCGACAGCCAGACTGCCCCGACCGCGCCAGAGCGCGTCAGCGGTGTCGAGGACGAGTCGCCGGGCCACCGCACGGGTCTCGTCGGGCAGGCCCGAGCGAGGCGCAGCAGCCACGGCGAGGTAGCGCACGAGGATGCCCGTGAACAGGCCCCCGTCCCCGCCGCCGTGGGTCCGGAGCACCCGGCTCCCGCCCCCCGGGATGGTGAGATGCGTGTCGACGGCGGTGACGAGCGCCGCCGCCCGTTCGAGGCTCTGCGCGTCACCGAGCGTCACGAGCGCACCCAGCACGGTGCCCTGGTTGTACGACCACACGTCCGGGACGAGCACCTCCTCTCCCGACCGGAGCCGTATGCCGTCCTGCACGAGTCCGCTGTCGGCCGACCACAGGCGCGCGTACAGCCAGTCGACGAGCCGCCGGGCCTCGGTCGTCTCGCCCAGACGCGCGAGGTGCAGGGCGGCAGGTCCGCTGGCCGGGCTGTTCTTGAAGTCCCGGTCGCGGCTCCAGAAGAGGCCGCCGCCGAGGTCCTCCGTGTGCGCCGACCGGAGCTGGTCGGTCAGCTGCCGCCCGGCGGAGCGCAGGCGTCGCTGTCGCGACCGTCGGCCCACCTCCGCGTGCAGCGCCTCGAGCCGCCCAGAGGCGAGCGCGAGCCAGGCCATGTCGTCGTAGAAGTCGTTGACCCACCGCGCCCGGTTGCGCAGCCGGATCGTCGCGAGCAGCCGGTCGCCCTGCCGCGCGTGGCGGTGCGCACCGGCCGTGTCCCCCGTGCGGAGACCGCGCAGGCCGGCGTCGACGATCGCATCGAGGTAGTGCGCCTGCCACCAGTAGTGCCAGGCGCCCCGCAGGTCGCCGAACCACCGGTTGCCTGCGGCAGGGTGGGAGACCCGAGCGAGGTGGGTCCAGGGCACCGGGCCGAGGCGGCCGCCGAAGAGCGCCTCGACCGACCGCTCCGCCTCGGCCGCCCGCTCGTCGAGCGGGCCTCCTGACCCGGGCGAGGCACTCGTGGCGGACACGCTCCGGACGCTACCGCGTGTCCTCGCCCCCGATGGGACTGTGCAAGGGTCGGAGCGTGCCGACGACGGACGGGATGGTGACCGAAGACCTGTGGCGCACCGTGACGCCCCAGGTCATCGGGGCGCTCGTGCGGCGCTACCGCGACTTCGACCGTGCCGAGGAGGCCGCGCAGGAGGCGCTGCTCGCGGCCGCCGCCCAGTGGCCGGAGGAGGGCGTGCCGGACGACCCGCGAGCCTGGCTCATCCGGGTCGGGTCACGCCGGCTCGTCGACCGGTTGCGCAGTGACGAGGCACGGGTGCGCCGTGAGGTCGCAGACGCGAGCCGGACCCCCGACGACGAGCACGTCAGCCCGCCACCGGACGCGAGCCGGGCGGTCCCGGCCGACGACGACACCCTGACGCTGCTGCTGCTCTGCTGCCACCCGGCGCTGACCCCGGCAGCGCGCATCGCCCTCACCCTCCGAGCCGTCGGCGGCCTCACCACCGCGCAGATCGCCCACGCCTTCCTGGTGCCCGAGGCGACGATGGCGCAGCGGATCAGCCGCGCCAAGGCGAGCATCCGTGACGCCGGCTCGCAGTTCCGGATGCCGCCCGCCGCCGAGCTGCCCGGCCGGGTCGGTGAGGTGCTGCACGTGCTCTACCTCGTGTTCACCGAGGGGCACACGGCCAGCAGCGGCGACGCGGTGGCCCGGGTCGACCTGACGGCCGAGGCGATCCGGCTCACGAGACAGGTGCATGCCCTGCTGCCCGACGAGGGCGAGGTGACGGGGCTGCTCGCCCTCATGCTCCTCACCGAGGCGCGACGTCCCGCGCGCACGACGGCGTCGGGAGAGCTGGTGCCGCTCGCCGAGCAGGACCGCTCCCGGTGGGACGCGGCGTACGTGCGGGAAGGCATCGACCTCGTCACCGATGCCCTCAGCCGGACGCGACTGGGGCCCTACCAGGTGCAGGCGGCCATCGCTGCTGTCCACGACGAGGCGACCACCGCGGCCGACACGGACTGGGAGCAGGTGCTGGCGCTCTACGACGTGCTCGAGCAGCTCGCACCCGGACCCGTCGTCTCCCTCAACCGCGCGGTGGCGCTCGCGATGGTGCAGGGCCCGGCCGCGGCCCTCGCCCAGCTCGCCGACCTCGAGGGCGACAAGCGCCTGGCGAAGCACCACCGGTTGCACGCCGTCCGCGCCCACCTGCTCGAGCAGCTCGGCGACACCGACGCCGCGCGGGAGAGCTACCTGCTCGCGGCCCGGCTGACGACGAGCACCCCCGAGCGACAGCACCTGCGCCGCAAGGCAGACGGCCTCTGATCTGCACGGTTCCGTGACCTTCGCGGGGGCGGTGTCGTTTCCCCACGACACCGTCCCGGACGAAGGAGTCCCACGTGCCACGCTCGACCCGCCTTGCCGCCGCCCTCGTCGCGGCGCTCGCCACGGCCGCTTCCCTGGCGTCAGCCGCTCCGGCCGGAGCGGCCTTCGCCGGCCCTTCCGGGGTCGGCGCCGCCACGCAGAAGCAGGTCGTCCAGCTCGGCGACTCGTACTCGGCGGGCAACGGCACCGGCTCCTACGAGGAGCGCAGCTGCTACCGCTCCCCCCGCAACTACGGCAGCCAGGTCGCGGCCTCGATCGGGGCCGCCTACGTCGACCGGGCCTGCAGCGGCGGCGTGGTCGCCGACATCCTGAACCCGCGCGACCTCGGTGACGCGTTCACGAAGTCCGCGACCTACTCCGTCGACCCGGCCACCTACCCCGACCAGCAGGCCGAGTGGTTCCGTCGCGCCCAGACCGAGCGGCTCTGCGGGGTTCCGGCGCAGCCCGACTTCTCCTACCGCTACACGTTCGTCGCGGGGGCCGGCGTCGGCAGCCTCTACACGGGCACCGTCTCGTGCCAGCTCGTCGTGCGGCCCCAGATCGACGCGGTCACGTCGTCGACCGACCTCGTCTTCCTCACCATGGGTGGCAACGACCTCGGGTTCTCCACGATCGTCACGAACTGCCTCATCGTGCGCGACCCCTCGAGCTGCCGCGACACCCTCGAGTCGGCGCGCGCCAAGGCGCCGTCGATGATGGACCGTGCCAAGGACGCCCTGCGCGCGGTCGAGGCCCGCTCCGGTGGACGCGCCGAGATCTACCTGCTCAGCTACCCGTACCTGGTGAACACCGAGAGCTACGGCATCCCCGAGGCCGCGCCGACCTACGACGCGGGCGCGGCGCTCAACGAGCTGCAGCGCTACGGCGACGAGCTCCAGGCCCGCGGCATCGCCGAGCTCAACGCCGAACCGGGCGCCGACCGCTACCACTTCGTCGGCACGGTCAAGCAGACGTGGGGTGGCCACGTGCACGGGCTCGACCCGCACGTCGTCGCCGACAACTCGAACGCGTGGCTCGTCCCCGTCGGTACGCCGGGACGCGACGTCGCCGAGTTCGTCCACCCCACCCAGCCCGGCTGGGACGCCACCGCCGGGGCGCTGCGGACGGCCGTCACCGGCTGAGCCCGCCGACGTCCTGAGCGCGGCGACCGGTCGCGGGTGCCGCGCTCAGGCCCAGATCGCGGCCGGTATGCCGTCCGAGAAGGTCTCCGGTGGATCGGGCAGCGGGCGCGCGAGACCTGCCGCGTGACGCGCCGCGGTCCACGCGACCGCGCAGGCGTCGAGCACGTCGTCGGCGGCATACCCCTGGCCCTCGAGCACGGACGGGCGGGCGAGGCCCGCGTCGGCGAGGGCGCCGAGGCGCTGGGCACGACCCTCGTCGGTCTTCTTGCTCGCCTTGATCGGGGCGCCGGTCATCGTCGCGAACGACAGCTCGGGATGCACCTCGAGCACGGTGACGGTGGGGCGCGTGCGCACCCAGGCGTCGACCTCGACGATCTTGTCGCGCAGCGCGAAGGCCTGCGCGCCGACGCCCTGACCGACGAGGCCACGGTTGACGGCGTCGGCCTCGAGCCGTGTGCCCGCGAGGTAGGCCGCCCTCGTCAGCGTCGAGAAGATCGACGACGACTTGCCGGGCAGGGCGTTGCGCGCGAGCTGGTCGGCGCGGCGGATCGAGCTGTCGGGCAGGCCGATCGGGATGTCGATGCCGACGACGCGGATGCCCAGCGACTCGCGCACCATCGCGACGAGCTCGCTGATCGTCGGCGTGACGACGACCCGCGGCCGCGGGGCGCCGGGCTCGAGCACCGCGCCGACCCAGCCGGCCTTGCAGCCGTCCACCCCGAGGACCGGTGCCGCGACCTCGAGGGGCGGCGGGACCGTCGTCGTGGTGTGCGACTCGGCCAGCGCGGCGTCGAGGCGGGCCAGCGCCCGGCCGGCGTCGGCGTACGCCTCCCGCACCGCGGTGTCGCGCGCGGCTGCCGTCCGTGACTCGCGTGCCAGCTCCCCGGCGAAGTCGTGCAGTCGCTGCCGCCACGCCTCGATGTCCATGCCCCCACCCAACCAAACCGGCGAGCCTGAGGGTGCCACCGCCGCGGCGAGCTGGCCACGGCACTGTTGCACCCCGTGCCACGGTGACGTAGCCACCGCGCCAGGACGGGCCCCGATCCGCTCAGGCGGCCCCGACCGCCTCCTCGCGATCGCCCCGGCTCCTGCTGCTCGCGCGTGCGTCGGCGTGGGCCCGCACAGTGAGCCACACCGCCACCCCGCCGACCGCCGCCTCGAGGGCCCAGATCGCCACGTTGCCGGGCAGGCGAGGATAGCCACCCGCGAGCGGAATGCCGCGGGCCCCGAGGGTGATTCGTGCCAACGGCTCGATGAGAAGGGGTGACACGGCGAGAAGGCCGGCCCACCGGGCAGCCCGCCGGGACCACAGCCAGGCGAGGAGCCCCGCGACGCATCCAACCGTGATGCCGATCGTCAGCCACGGTATGCCGCCCGGCCGGCCCAGTACGAACGTGGAGAGCCATCTCGCGTAGGCGCCCGCCACGGTCTCCGCGTGACCGGGATCGGCCGACGGATCCCTCCCGACGCGGTGCAGCCCGTAGAACCCGGCCACCATGCCGGCGCCGACGATGGCACCCGACGACACCGCGGTGGCGGGCCCCGCCCCCCAACGACGTTCGACCCACGACGCCACCGCGAAGGGCAGGACGACGAAGGGGGCGGCGAGGTTTGCGACCCAGAAGACCTCGGGGTCGCTCGGCGAGGGGATCGCCGACGTGGCCCAGCCGTAGGCGTACCCGATGAGCAGGGCCCCGAGGAGGCCGAGCGCGACGCGCCCGGTGGACGGCAGACCGGCAACCGGTCGGCGTCGCGGCGTCATGCCGGTCACCCTAGTGTCCCGTGAGCCGTTCACGCGGCCGGCCGGCCTCGGCAGGCGGCGCCTGCCATCCATGCGGGGTGGACGGTCCTTCGACACCGTCGCAACTCGGACGTAGCGTGAGGCAATGAGCCTCACCGAGCCGGGTCGCCCGGCCACCCTCGGCGAGCTGCGGGTCACCGGCAACGTCCACCGCAGCGTCAAGAGCGAGATCCGCGAGAACCTGCTCGCCCGGCTGCGCGCCGGCGAAGACGCCTTCCCCGGCATGGTCGGCTTCGAGGACACGGTGCTGCCCGAGCTCGAGACGGCGCTCCTGGCCGGTCACGACCTCGTGCTGCTCGGCGAGCGCGGCCAGGGCAAGACCCGACTCATGCGCACCCTCGCCGGGCTGCTCGACGAGTGGAGTCCCGTCGTCGAGGGCTGCGAGATCGGTGACGACCCGCACCAGCCGTCGTGCGTGCGGTGCCGTCGGCTCGCCGCCGAGCTCGGTGACGACCTGCCGGTCACCTGGCGGCACCGCAGCGAGCGCTACACCGAGAAGCTCGCGACGCCGGACACGAGCGTCGGCGACCTCGTCGGCGACGTCGACCCCGTCAAGGTCGCGCAGGGCCGCACGCTCGGAGACCCCGAGACGGTGCACTACGGCCTCGTGCCGCGCAGCAACCGCGGCATCTTCGGCCTCAACGAGCTGCCCGACCTCGCCGAGCGCATCCAGGTCGCCCTCTTCAACGTGCTCGAGGAACGCGACATCCAGATCCGCGGCTACTCGCTGCGGCTGCCGCTCGACCTGCTCCTCGTGGCGACCGCCAACCCCGAGGACTACACGAACCGCGGCCGCATCATCACCCCGCTCAAGGACCGCTTCGGGGCCGAGATCCGCACCCACTACCCGAGCGAGGTCAGTGACGAGGTCGCCCTCATCGCCCAGGAGTCGGCGCTCGTCGCCGACGTGCCCGAGCACCTGCTCGAGGTGGTGGCGCGCTTCACCCGCGGGCTCCGCGAGTCGTCGGCCGTCGACCAGCGGTCGGGCGTCTCGGCGCGCTTCGCCATCGCGGGCGCCGAGGGCGTGGCCGGTTCGGCGCTCCGCCGGGCCGCCCGGGTCGGGGAGCCGTATGCCGTCGCGCGCGTCTGCGACGTGCCCACCGTCGTGCCCACCCTCCTCGGCAAGGTCGAGTTCGAGATGGGCGAGGAGGGGCGCGAGCGCGACGTGCTGACCCACCTGCTGCGGCTCGCGATCGCCGAGACCTACCGATCACGGCTCGCGGGTCTCGACCTCACCGGCTTCACCAACCTCTTCGTCGACGGTGCCGTCGTCGAGACCGGCGAGCTCGTGCCGGGTTCGGAGCTGCTGGCCCAAGTCGGTCCGGTCTCGGGCCTGTCCAAGGTGCTCGACCGGCTGGGCCACGGCGACGACGCGACGCCCGGGCAGGTCGCTGCCGCGGTCGAGTTCGTGCTCGAGGGCCTGCACCTGACCCGCCGCATCGACAAGGACAGCGTCGCGGGACGCACCGTCTACGGGGCGTGAGCGGCACCCGGACCGGTTGGGCGCCCGGTTGCACGCCCGGTTGCACGCCCGGTTGCACGCCCGGTTGCAGGGGGGTGTTGTCGGGTAGGTGCCTCCCATGGGTGACTACACCGCAACCACGACCGTGTCGCACGACGTCACCGACGCCTTCGACTACATCTCCGACCCCGAGCACCTGCCCGAGTACTTCCCGCGCATGACCGAGGCCCACCAGGTCGAGTCCGGCACGGTGCGCACCACGGCGATCGTCGACGCCGACCAGGACGGCTCCGACGAGAAGGTCGTGTCGGACGCCTGGTTCAAGGCCGACGACGCCGACCACTCGATCAGCTGGGGATCGCCCGGCGAGAGCGACTACCACGGCACGCTGCGCCTCCACGACGACGGCGGCTCCGGCACCCGCATCGAGCTGAGCCTCACGACGCCGCACGACTTCGACGGCATGCAGCAGGGACTCGACGAGGCGCTTGCCGCCATCGCGAGCCGGCTCGACGAGATCGCGGCGAAGAAGGCGTAGCCGCAGCGATCTCGTCCGCAGGTCTGGACGGATCGGCAGGGGCCGGACGTAGCGTGGGGTGGTGAGTCCCGACCAGCCCCGCGACCCGTACTCCGGCGCCGACGGCCCGAACGCCCACGGCCGGTTCCGCTACGCGCCGTGGACGGGTGGACAGCCCGACCCGCTGGCGCCACCCTTCGACGTGCGGGCCGCCCTCGACGAGGTCGGCCAGGACGTCCTCGCCGGTGGAAGCCTGCGCGAGTCGCTGCGCGAGCTGCTGCGGCGCGGCACCGACGGCCGGCGCGGCCTCGACGACCTCGCCGACCGCGTACGTCGGCTCCGGGAGGCAGCGCGGCGGCGCGGGGACCTCGGCGGCACGCTCGACCAGGTGCGCGGCCTTCTCGACCAGGCCCTCGCGCAGGAGCGCGACCAGCTCGCGTCCGAGGACGGTGACGACGCCCGCCTCGCCGAGATGGACCTCGCGACCGTGCCCGACGACGTGGCCGGCGCCGTGCGGGCGCTCAGCGACTACCAGTGGCACTCCGACGAGGCACGCCAGACCTATGAGCAGATCGCCCAGATGCTGCAGCGCGAGGTGGTCGGCGCGCAGTTCGAGGGCCTCAAGCAGGCTCTCTCGGGCAACGACCCCGAGGCGATGCAGCGGGTCAAGGACATGCTCGCCGACCTCAACCAGCTGCTCGCCGCGCACGCTCGGGGAGAGGACACCGAGGACCTCTTCCGCGACTTCATGGACAAGCACGGCGACCTGTTCCCGGAGAACCCACAGAACGTCGACGAGCTCATCGACGCCCTCGCCAGGCGGCAGGCCGCGGCCGAGCGGCTGCTCTCGTCACTGAGCCGCGAGCAGCGCGAGCAGCTCGCCCAGCTGATGGCGGACGCGCTCGGCGATCCCGACCTGGCCTCGCAGATGGCGCAGCTCTCCGACAACCTCCGGGCGCTCCGGCCCGGGCTCGACCGGTCGTCCCCGGTGCGCGGTGGCCAGCCCGGCGGCGAGCCGATGCCGTGGGGTCAGGCCGTCGAGGCCGTCGCCGAGGTGGCCGACCTCGAGCAGCTCGACGAGCAGCTGGGCCAGGCCTACTTCGGCGCGACGCTCGACGACGTCGACGTGGAGCGGCTCGAGCAGTACCTCGGCGCCGACGCGACCCGCGACTTCCAGGCGCTGCGCCAGCTGGAGCGCGAGCTCGAGCGCCAGGGCTTCGTCTCGCGCGGCGACGACGGTCTGCGCCTGACACCTCGTGCCGTCCGACGGCTCGGTGAGACCGCCCTGCGCCGCGTCTTCGAGCACGTCGACGCCGCCGGTCGCGGAGACCACGACGACCACTCCGCCGGTCAGGCCGACGAGCCCACCGGGCTCAGCCGCGAGTGGCGCTTCGGCGACGAGCTGCCGCTCGACACGGTGCGCACGGTCTCGAACGCGTTGCGGCGCAACCCGACCCGGCGGCATACGTCATCGGGCGACGGCGGCGGAGTCGACCTTCTCGTCGAGGACTTCGAGGTGATCGAGACCGAGCGGCGGGCGCAGGCGGCGGTCGCGCTGTGCGTCGACATGTCGTTTTCGATGCTGCACGAGGGACGGTGGGGGCCGATGAAGCAGACGGCGCTCGCGCTGTCGCACCTCGTGGCCACGCGTTTCCGCCACGACGCCCTGCAGATCATCGGCTTCAACCTCGCCGCTCGACGGCTCACGCCCGTCGAGCTCACCGAGGCCGAGCCCGAGTGGGTGCAGGGCACGAACCTCCAGCACGCGCTGATGCTCGCCTCTCGACACCTGCGGCGACACCCGGAGGCCGAGCCGGTCGTGCTCGTGGTCACCGACGGCGAGCCCACCGCGCACATCGCCGACGACGGGATGCCCGAGTTCCACTGGCCCGCAACGCAGGAGACGATACGCGCCACGATCCGTCAGGTCGACGAGCTGCGGCGCTCCGGCGCCACCCTCAACGTCTTCATGCTCGGGGACGACCCCGGCCTCGCCCGCTTCGTCGACGCGGTCGCACGCCGCGCCGGCGGCCGCGTCTTCACGCCCGACGTGTCGCGGCTGGGGGAGTACGTCGTCGCCGACTACCTGCGAGCGCGCCGCGGAGGCCGCTGACCGGCACCACCACACGACAGGAGGACGGCTGCATGGGCAGGGTGATCTCGTCGGCGTCGACGTCTCTCGACGGTTTCGTCGCCGGGCCCGACGACGAGGTGGGCCCCCTCTTCGACTGGTACGAGGCCGGCGATCGACCGTGGACCGCGGCAGGTGGCGACATGACGTTCCACCTGAGCGCGGTCGACCACGACTACTGGACCCGCTGGGTGGCGCGGCTGGGGGCGCTCGTCGTCGGCCGCCGGCTCTTCGACATCACCGACGGCTGGAAGGGCACCCACCCGCTGGGGGTGCCCGTCGTCGTGCTGACGCACAGCCCGCCGGACGGCTGGGGATACCCCGGTGGCACCGTCGAGTTCGTCACCACGGGCATCCACGACGCCGTGGCCCGGGCCAGACAGATCGCCGGCGAAGCCGACGTGGGAGTCGCCGCCGGGGAGATCGCGAGCCAGTGCATCGCCGAGGGACTGCTCGACGAGGTCGCGGTCGACCTCGTGCCGTGCTTCCTGGGCGTCGGCCGCCCCTACTTCACTGAGGTCGCCGGGCAGGTCGTGCTCGCCGACCCGACGACCGTCGTCGAGGGCGAGCGCGTCACCCACCTCGTCTACCCCGTGCGGACGGGCTGACCGGAAATCCGCTCGCTCGGGGTCGTGCGTGCCTGTCATGGTGACCGCATGACGCGCGGGTGCGACGAGCGGCTCGGCCGCATCGAGAGCTATTACGACTGCGTGCCGCGCGCCGTCGCGTCGGCCGAGGAGGTCGGCCCGTTCACGCTCTTCGTCGCCGGTCCGGGAACGGGCTGGCAGTTCTACGCGAGACCCCGCCTCGGCGGTCGAGGAGTCTTCACGACCACCGACGTATGCCGTGTGCTCGACCGCCAGGGTCGGCTCGACGTGCCGCGCGCCATCGAGTGGGTCGACGAGGTGACCCCGACCCTCCTGCCCTCGGTGCGCGGTGCCGGGCACGAGCCGCACCGCTACCCGCTGCTCGTCATGCCGAGTGACGTGCTCGTGGAGGCGGACCCGCGAGCCCGGCCGCTCAGACCGGCCGAGCCGCACCTGTCGGTCGCGCTGGGATCGGTGTCGGCCGGGTTCGCCGGGCGCGACGACGTGGAGCCGAAGGACCCCGGGCGGCGGCCCGAGCTGATGGAGCGCGGCGACCTCGTCGTCGTGGCCTCCTTCGAGGGCCACCGACTCTGCGGCGCCGGGTCGGCGGCACCACGCGGCGACGTCGCGGAGCTGATGGGCATCGCCGTGCCTCCGGGACATCGGCACCGCGGCCACGGCACCGCGATCACCCGCTCACTCGTCGCAGCCTGCCGCGAGCAGGGGGTCGACCTCGTCTTCCTCTCGGCCGGGTCGGACGCCGCCGCGGACATCTACCGGCGGATCGGTTTCGTCGACGTCGGCACCGCCTGCGTCCTCGAGCTCGACGACTGACGCGGGAGGCGAGCCTGGGCTTTCAGGCCCGGGCGGGGCGGAAGCCGGCTGCCTCGGCCGCGCTCATGGTGGGGAAGCACTGCTCGGGGTTCGTCACGCCGTAGTACCGGTCGCCCGGCTCGTGGGCGATCATCGAGTCCTCGTTGCCCTTGACCGGGCGCGACTGCGGGCACGGGTGCTTGTCACCGGGCAGCGGCCACGATCCGGTGGAGCTGATGCCCGTGCCGGTCGAGGGCATGGCGCACGGGGCCTTCGGGCTCGACCGGTCGGCCCGCACGTAGGCGGCCTCGCGCGAGTGCCGGCCGTAGCCGTCGCGCGAGTCGTAGCGGGCGACGGCGAAGCCCTGCTTGATCTGGCGCAGGCCGGCGTCGACGCCGTTGACGTCGACGTAGCGCAGCAGCCGGCCGTAGCGGTCGACGTCGTCACGGGCGCCGGCCGTCAACGTGACCTGCTGGCCGCCGATGATGCCGCGGAGGTTGCGGCTCGCCTCGGAGTAGCCGCACTGGCCGATCTCGGGGGTGTCGATGCCGATGACGCGGACCTTGTGGGTGACGCCTGCCCGCGATGCCCAGATGGTGTCACCGTCGACGACCTTCGTCACGACCCACGTCGCGGAGGCGGCCGGTGCCGGGCTCGTGGCCCTGGGTGAGGTCTTGGGCGCCGCCGGCTCGGGTGGGGAGGGCGTGGGGACAGACGCGCGGGCGGCAGGTCGCGACGCCGCCGTGGTGCCCAGGGTCGTGGGCGTAGCGGCATACGGGGTGGTCGTCACCGTGACCGCGGGCTCGAGGCCCGCAAGGCTGGGGTCGTCGGAGCCCTGGGCCGCGTTGCCGCCGATCGCGACGATGGCGGCGAGGCCCGCGACGACGGTCAGTGCCTTGGTCCTGCGGCTGCGCATGTGCTCCTGCTCCCCTGTGACAACCCGTTCACCGTAGGCGCCCGAATCGTCCCTGTCCTGCGAATCGGTCATTCCTGCAAGGGCATTCGCAGGAAATAAATGACTCGACCGGGCAGCACCGGGGAGGGTCGGCGGTCACCCCCGCCGGGCGAGCAGGAAGGCCTGCGGCGTCGTCTCGTAGTCCTGTGGGGCGCGCTCGGTGCGAACCGTCACGCGCAGCCCGGCGTCGGCGAGCTGGGCGGTGACGCGGTCGGGGTCGTGCCGGTGCGCCTCGAAGGTGACCGCGTGCCCGTAGGCCTGATCGCGGCGGACGCTGAAGCCGCCGGTCTGGAACGCGAGCAGCAGGAGCCCGTTCGGCCGGATGACGCGGTGCAGCTCGGCGAAGACCGCGGGCAGGTCGTCGGGCGGGGTGTGGATGACCGAGTACCACGCCACGACGCCCGCGAGCGACTCGTCGGCGACCTCGAGCGCCGCGAGCGCGCCGGTCCGGAACTCGAGGTCGGGGTGGCGCCGCCGCGCCTCGGCGACCATGCCGGCCGAGAGGTCCACCCCGCCGACCTCGAGACCCAGCGTCGCGAGGTGGCCGGTGATGCGCCCGGGTCCACAGCCGACGTCGACCACGGGACCGCCGCCCTCGGCGAGCACGAGCTCTGCGAAGTGCGCGAGCAGCGCCCGGTCGAGCGGGCTGCCGGCGAGCTCGTCCTCGAGGAGGCTCGCGTAGTCGACCGCCACCGTGTCGTAGGCCGTCCGCGTCTCGGTGACGTATGCCGGCTCGTCTGAGCGGGGCGTCACCCCTCGGCCTTGACCAGCCCGAGGGTGTGGGCGACGACGGCGTTGGCGTGGCCGTGCCCGAGACCGTGCTCGCCCTTGAGCCACGAGACCAGCTCACCGTGCCTGGTCGTGCCCGCGGCGTGCTGCCTGCGGACCTGCTCGATCCAGTGGTCGATCGGCTGACCGTAGGTCTTCTCGATCGACGGAAAGTAGGAGGCCGGGCCCTTGGAGACAGCGGTCGGTGTGGTCATCGGTGCTCCTGCAGTCGTGGTCATGCCCAGACGTCGAACGAGCCGGTCGGTTCTCGACACGCTCGTCGACGCGGCCTCCCGGGCGGAGTTCGCAGCCCGGACACGAGTCCGCCGCGTACGCGTCCGCTGCGCCTCGGGGGTCCACCGTACGGCGCGTGCGCAGGAAGCGAGGGAGGCGCGCACCGCCCGATGGGCGGGGCGTCGCGCCGCTTGGCAGAGTATGGACATGCGCTACGTCGTGTGGGTCGATGCCTGGCAGCAGCAGTGCTGCGGCGAGCCGTTCGCGGTGGGGTCACGGGTCGGGTGGACCTTGCGGGACATCCCGCGCGGGCGCTTCTTCGACGATGTGGCAGGCGCCGAGATCGCACAGCGCATCACCCACGCCGAGGAGCACCACGGCGCGGTCCCCGAGGACGCGCCGGTCGTCCATGGGCTCGTCCGCGAGATCCGGGCGATCCACGGAAGGTTCGTCCGTGAGCGGGACTGGGCGCCCGGCGAGTCGAGGATCGTGACCTCCGCCGACGGGTCGGACGAGGTCGAAGGGCTGTCGTTCAACGGCTACGTCGTCGATCTCGACGTCGAGGAGAGCCCCCGCTGAGCGCAACGGCCGTCAGGCGGGCCGGGACTCCGCGGCGTCGGGAACGGCGAGGGACGCCGACCCGACCGCAGCACCCGGCATCCGACCCCGGCGGGCGACCCGGGCGAGGTCACCGACGACCTGGACCGCCTTGCGCCGCGACGGCATGAACCGCAGGAAGAAGGTCAGTCGCAGCACCCACGCGACCCAGCCCGTGAACGGGATGCCGTAGAGCTCGGAGATCGAGCGCCCGAGGCCGAACGATGCGGCCTGGCCCAGCCCCCGGTACGCGAACGGCCGGGTCTCTCGACCGCGCACCGTCCGAGCAAGGTTGCGTCCGACGTGCTCGCCGCCCTTGATCGCCCAGAGGGCGTTCGCGGGGACGGGTTCGCCGCCCCTCGGGTGCACGACGCAGGCGGCGTCGCCGGCCGCCCACACGTGGTCGACGACCGACAGGTCGGGCCGGGTGACGAGACGACCGCGAGGGTCGCGGTGCCCGTCCAGGCCAGGGACCTGCACGGGTCGCTGGCCGATCGTGGCGATCACCGTGGTCGCCGTCAGGCTGGTGCCGTCGGAGAGGTACGCGTGGCCGGAGGTCACCGAGGTGAGGCGGACGCCGAGCCGCACGCGGACGCCGAGCCGCTTCAGCTCGCGGGCCGCCCGGGCCGCCAGCCCCGGCTGCGCCTCCCGCAGCTCGGGCAGCAGGTGCGCCCCGGAGTGCACGAGCTCCACCCGGAGGCGGGCACCCCCGAGGTCGGCGACGGCGGCGGCCATCTCGACCCCCGCCAGCCCGCCGCCGGCCACGACGACGGTGTGGCGGCGTGGTCCGCGAGAGGCGGCGGCCTCCCGGACCCGGTCGGCGAGCACTTCGATGTCGCCGGGCGCCCTGAGCGTGAAGCCGTGCTCAGCCAGGCCCGGCACGGCCGTCGCCGGTTCGCGTCCGCCGGTGCCGACGACGAGGTCGTCGTAGTCGAGGACGCGGATACCGGTCTCGCCGTCCTGCTCGTAGCGCACGACCCGACGCTCCGCGTCGATGTCGACCGCGCGGCCGATGACGACGTGGGCGTGCGGCATCGCCTCGGCGAGCGGCGTGCGGGTGCGGTCGTAGGGGAGCAGGCCGGCGAGCACCTCGCCGGTGAACCCGTGGAAGCTGTGGGCGGCGTCGGCGCTGATGACGACGACCTGCACCGCGCCGTCACGGACGGCGCGCCCCGCATGACGCATGAGCCCGGCGTACGCGTGGAGCGTGACGTAGCCGCCGCCGAGCAGCACGACGCGGTGCCGGGCGCGGTGGCCGGAGCGCAGGTGCGTGGTCACGACGCCATCCCCATCGAGGCCCGGCCGACGGCGACGGGCCGGCCGAAGCTCGTCGGCTCCGCCGCCCGGAAGCCCAGGTGCGACAGGCCCGTCGCGAGCTCGCGGGTGCGGTCGACGAGCTCGAGCGTCGGGACCCCGATCGAGAAGTGGCCCCGGTGGCCGGAGAGGGCGAGCAAGGCGGTCTCGGCGAAGCACGCGTACGCGCGCCCGTCGGGCAGCCCGATGTTGCCGCCGACGAGTCGCAGGCTGGGGATGTCCACGACGCCACCGTCGACGACGAGCACGTCGGGGCGCTCGGCGACGAGCGTCGGGGAGGTGTTGCGTGGCTGGGTGGCGTCGAGCACGACGGCACCGAGCCCCAGGTGCTCCGGCCCGAGCAGCGCGTCGGCGCTGGCGGTGAGCAGGATGACGAGGTCGGCGTCGGCGACGGCCTCCATCGAGGTCGCCGTGGACGTCGGCACCTGGCGGCCGACCTCGGCGGCGAGCGCGTCGAGCCGGCCGGCTGAGCGGGCCACGAGGGTGAGGCGTGCCGCGGCCCGGTCGCGGGCCAGCAACCGCGTCACGGCGGCTCCGACGCTGCCGGTCGCGCCGACGACCGCGACGTGCGGGTCGGACGCGTGGTCGACGGCGTCGCGCAGCAGCCGGCGGGCCTGGTCGTCGACGATGGCGGCGGTGAACGCGTTGCCGTTCGTCACGCCGATGTCGGTGCGGCTGCGCAGCGACACCCCGCCCGCGGTCACCGTGGCGGTCAGCGCGCCGAGCCCCACGACGTCGCAGCCGAGGGCGCGGGCCTTGTCGACCGCACGGTGAACGCGGGCCCGGCCCTCGCCGGGTGAGGTGAGCAGGTGGCGCGCGCCGTAGGGCACGAGCACGACGTGGCCGACGCGCTGCCCGCCGATGTGGACGCCGGCCATGGTGACCGGGCGCAGCGGGAGACGCCGGAGCGCGGTGTCGTAGACGGGGTCGGGCACGCGGCCGAGAGGCGCCCACACCCGGGCGAGGTCCTCGCCGAGGCGGGCGCGCGGGTGGACCGTGAAGGCGAACGTGCTGGGACTGTGGGTGCGACTGTCGGTTTGGCTGGTCATCGGTGCTCCCCGTGCGTCGTGCGGCGTGTGGTTCGACGGACCTGCGTCGAGGGCTGCGCACCCGGGGTGGGCGGGCGCCGTTGCACGAGAGGAGGAGCGAGCGGGTGGGGTGATACGTCGGGGAACGCTTCGGGCCGCATACGTGGTGGGATTGGGTACGCGTGCCTAGGCCGGGGTCATGGCTGAGCTGCCGAAGCGTCTCGAGGCCACGTGGTCGCTCGGGTCGAAGGACGCGTGCCCGTCGGCGCAGTGGCGCAGGGCCGCGCGCGGCTACCGGGTCAACGGGACGCCGGGCGGTAGACGAGCCACAGGGCGCCGCTGACGGTCGGCGTCGCGCTGACGAGGGCGAGCCGCTGCAGGTCGGTGCCCGTCTCGAAGAGCCGCCGGCCCTCGGGGTCGAGGACCGGCGCGACGGCGAGGTGGAGCTCGTCGACGAGCCCCTCGGCGAGCAGCGACTGGGCGAGCTCGATGCTGCCGTGCACCCCGATGTCGCCGCCTTCGGTGCCCTTGAGGTCGCGGACGATGTCGGCGAGCGGTCCGGTCACGGCCTCGGCGTCGCCCCACTGGACGCCGAGGGGCGAGGAGGTGACGACGTACTTCTTCACGCCGTTGATGAAGTCGGCGAACGGCTGCTCGTCGGACGTCGGCCAGTAGCGGGCCCACTCGTCGTACATGTGGCGCCCGAGCAGGACGGCATCCTGCGTGGCCAGCAGTTCGGCCTCGCGGGCGATGAGGCCGTCGTCGAAGGTGGGCGGCTGCGGCTTGTCGGGGTCGACGTCGGGCGGGAAGGCGCGGGTGGGGTCGTCGACGGCGCCGTCGAGCGAGGTGATCGTGTAGAGGACGACCTTGCGCATGGTGCTCCTTGCTCAGCGGGCTGGGTCAGGGGGTGACGAGCTCCAGGCCGAGCCACTCTGCGAGAGAGGCGATCTCACGATCGACGTCACGGCGTACGCGTTGGGTGAACCGGACGTCCTCGTGGACCGCGTTGACGACGAGTCGCCCGGCCTTGCGGTCGGCCTGGGCGTCGAGCTTCCCGACGAGCCGGTCGTGGTGGAGGATCGGCAGCGCGAAGTAGCCCCACCGGCGCTTCTCCTTGGGCTTGTACATCTCGAGGATGTACTCGTAGCCCCAGAGCTGCTCGGCGCGGACCCGGTTGTGGATGAGCTGGTCGAACGGCGACAGGAGCGCGGCGCGGCCCTCGAAGGTGTTCGGGACATCGAGGTATGCCGGGTGGACACGCCAGGTGCCCGGCACCCCCTCCACCTCGGCGGGCTCGCCGGCCTCGCCGACGTAGGCCTGCTCGCCGGGCAGCTCCGGACCGCTCGCCCTGGCGATGCCGAGGGACTCGAGCCGGCGCTCGTTGCGCAGCCGCGTTGCCTCCTCGTGGGAGGGCAGCTCGAACCCCTCGCCGTAGACCCGCTCTGGGAGGTCCCAGTAGCGCTGGCGCCCCTTGCGGCCGGAGACGGCGATCTGCCCGCGCCGCGCCATCGACTCGAGCATCTTGGTGACGTTGCGGTTGTTGGTCCATCCGCTCGAGGGCCACGGGACGGCACTGGTGTCGGGGATGTCGCGGGACAGCAGCGGCCCCTCGGCCGCGAGCCGGGCGAGGATGTCGCGCCGGAACTGCTCGTTCGCCTCGAGCCAGTCGACGATCGCCGGGTGGAACTCCCGACCGACCCACTCCGCGATGACCGTCGGCACGTCGCGGGCGGGCCGGATGTAGGCGACGGTCTCGTGGAGGGTGCGGTGGTGCTCGACGGCCGCGGTGAGCTGCTCGGGCCGGTAGCCGGCGCCGAGCCGGCTCCACAGCACGAGGTCGGCACTGGGGGCGATGGCCGCCGTCGGGTCGATCTGCAGCATGGTCAGTCGTTCGACCGTCTCGACGAGGTCGGCGGGTCGCGGCTCGTCGAGCAGCTGAGCGTGCACGGCGATGCGCCGCGCGTCGTCGAGGCTCAGCCGGTGCACCGCCATGGCCAGACCCTAACCAGCGCTGCCGACACCCACGCTCGAAAGAGCCGTCAGCAGGTGACGGAGTGTTCTTTCGATCGGGCAGGACGGTTCAGGTCCAGCCAAGCGTCAGAAGCCCCCGCCCCCACCGGGATGGACGTCGAAGTCGCGGTCGACCACGTCGACCTTGCCGCAGCGCTGGCAGGTGAGCCGGACCGTCCGGTTCGGCAGCCGTTGCCGGGACCACTTGTGGCCGAGCAGCAGGCAGAGAGGTTGAGGTCGCGCCATGTCCCCAGTTTCCTCTCGTGCCCACACCGCCGGCAGGCGATTGGGGAGCAGAATCGGTGGATGGATCTCTCTGCCTTCGGCGTCCGCGCCTCTGCCGGAAACCTCCGCGACGCGGAGGGCGTTGCCCTGCAGCACAGCTGGACCGACGAGGGTGTCGTCGCAGCCCCGGTCACGAATGGTGCCCAGGTGCTGCACCTGTCGGTCGCGCTGTGCGTGCTCAACGACACCTACCGCGAGGCCCGACGTCTCGGCATACAGGTTGACGGCGCCGCGGTGGAGGCCGACGGTGCCTTCGACGACGAGTGGCGCTCGACCGGCATCACGTACGCCGTCACGGTCGACTCGCCTGCCGCCACCGAGGAGGTCGCACACCTGCAGTCCGTCGTCGACGAGGTCGCCGAGATCCCGCGGGCGATCCGCGGCGGCGCGCCTGTCACGCGCAGCTACTGACGTTCTGGCAGAGGTCAGTCGGTCGCCGAGGGGGCGGCGGCGTACTCCTCGTCGGTGACGGGCGTCAGCCAGTGCACGACGTCGTGGTGGGCGTCGCCCTCGTTGATGGCGAGGTGCACCATGAGCCGGTTGGGCGCGGCGCCGTGCCAGTGCTCCTCGTCGGCCTCGAAGAGGACGCGGTCTCCGGGGCGGATGACCTCGATCGGGCCGCCCCGTCGCTGGCAGAGGCCGACGCCTTCGGTGACGAAGACGGTCTGGCTGAGCGGGTGCCGGTGCCAGTGGGTGCGGGCGCCGGGCATGAAGTGGACGAGGTTGGCGCTGACGCGCGAGGGCGACGGTGCCGCGGCGACCGCGTCGATGTAGACGTCGCCGGTGAACCAGTCGCTCGGACCCTTGACGGTGTCGACGGAGCTGCGGGTGATCTGCATGGGTTTCCTTCTAGCCGTTGGTGATCGGGGTGTCCGTGGTGGCCGTCGGTGCTGGTGTCGAGGCAGCCCAGGAGGCGAGCAGCTGGAGCCGCTCGGCCGAGGGTGAGCCGGGCTCGGCCGTGTAGACCATGAGCACGAGGCCGGGCTCGGCGGTGATGGCGAGCTCCTCGTAGGCGAGGGTCAGCTCGCCGACGGCGGGGTGGTTGAACCGCTTGGTGCCGGTGCCGTGGGTGCGCACGTCGTGCGCGCTCCACAGGCGCCGGAACAGCTCGCTCCGGGTGGACAGCTCGCCGACGAGGTCCTGCAGGCCGCGGTCGTGCGGGTCGCGGCCGGCCTCCGCGCGCATGATGCCGACGCACATCTCGGCGAAGAGCTCCCAGTCCGGGTAGAAGTCGCGCGACGCGGGGTCGAGGAACTGGAACCGGGCGAGGTTGGGCATCCGCCCGCCCTCGCCGATGACGGGCGAGTAGAAGGCGCGGCCGAGCGTGTTGGTGGCGAGCAGGTTCTGGTGCGGGTCGCGCACGAACGCGACGCCGTCGCGGATCGACTCGAGCGCCCACTGCAGGCTAGGCCGCGAGGCCGGCTTGCCGGCTGCGCGTCGCCGTGGCCGTCCCGACGTGGGAACGCCGTCGGCGGCGCGGGCGAGGTCGAGCAGGTGGGCGCGCTCGGTGTCGTCGAGCTGCAGCGCCCGGGAGAGTGCGTCGAGGACGCCCGCGGACGCCCCGGCGATCTGCCCCCGCTCGAGGCGGGCGTAGTACTCGACGCTGAGGCCGGCGAGCGTCGCGACCTCGCTGCGACGCAGGCCGGGAACGCGACGACCTCGGCCGGCCGGCATACCGACCTGCTCTGGGGTGATCCGGGCGCGGCGGGTCATCAGGAACTCGCGCACCTCCTGGCGGTTGTCCACGCCTTCGAGCGTATGCCGCGTGGAACGGTGCGCCGAGCCGCGAGAGGTGCCCTGTCAGTACGTCCCTCGACAGGGACTCCCGCGACATCGCGCCGGCGACTTCACTCGTGGGTGGGGCTGTTCGGCCCCGGCGGGCAGCGGCCCGCGAGAAGCGAGTCGAAGGAGTTCACGCGATGCGTGGAGTTGTCATGTACGGACCCGGCGACGTGCGGGTGGAGGACCGCGAGGACCCTCAGATCATCGAGCCGACCGACGCGGTCATCCGGCTCAGGGCGACGTGCATCTGCGGCAGCGACCTGTGGCCCTACCGCGGCGCCGAGCCGGTCGACCACCAGGTCATGGGGCACGAGTACGTCGGCGTCGTCGAGGAGATCGGCTCCGAGGTGCGCACCGTGAAGGTCGGCGACTTCGTCGTCGGGTCGTTCTGGGCCTCGGACAACACGTGCGAGATCTGCAAGGCCGGCTACCAGGCGTACTGCACGCACCGCGTCCTCATGGGCACCATCGGCACCCAGTCCGAGCTGGCGCGCGTCCCCCTCGCCGACGGCACCCTCGTCGCGACGCCGGGGCAGCCGGACGCCGACCTCATCCCGTCGCTCATGGCGGCCTCCGACGTGCTCGGCACCGGGTGGTTCGCCGCGGTGGCAGCCGAGGCGGGGCCGGGCAAGACCGTGGCCGTCGTCGGTGACGGCGCCGTGGGTCTGCTCGGCATCCTCGCCGCCCGTGAGCTCGGCGCGGAGCGGATCATCGCCTTCAGCCGGCACGCCGACCGGCAGGCGCTCGCCCGCGAGTTCGGCGCGACCGACATCGTGGAGGAACGCGGCGAGGCGGGTGTCGCGCGCGTCAAGGAGCTGACCGGCGGCCTCGGCGCGCACTCGGTCATCGAGGCCGTCGGCACGCAGGAGGCGATGATGCAGGCCATCCGCTCGGCCCGACCCGGTGGCCACGTCGGCTTCGTCGGCGTCTCGCACGACGTCGCGATCCCCGGCGACGAGCTGTTCATGGCCGGCGTGCACTTCCACGGCGGTCCGGCACCGGTGCGGGAGTACCTGCCACACCTCATCCAGCTCATCTGGGACCGGAAGATCGCACCGGGCAAGGTCTTCGACCTCACCCTCCCGCTCGAGGAGGCAGCCCAGGGCTACAAGGCCATGGACGAGCGCACCGCGACCAAGGTGCTGCTGACCGTCTGACCCGGGCCCCCCAACTGGGTCACCTCACGCAACAAGACAGAGGAGCAGCGATGCAGCTTCAGGACTTCCTCGACCACGTCGACGCCGGACGCGTCATCGAGGGCGGCTCGGCGGCGCACGAGTTCATGCACGACGCCGCGCAGGACGCGCTGCGCGTCGTGGCGCAGCTGAACGGCGCCTACCGCACGCCCGACGAGGTGCGGGCGCTGCTGGCGGAGCTCACCGGGAGGGCCGTGGCCGCGTCGGTCACGGTGTTCCCGCCGTTCTACAGCGAGTTCGGCAAGAACCTCGAGCTGGGTGAGGGCGTCTTCGTCAACATGGGCTGCCGCTTCCAGGACACGGGCGGCATTCGCATCGGCGAGGGCACGCTCATCGGGCACGGGAGCACCCTGACGACCCTCAACCACGCCGTCGACCCGGACCGGCGCGCCGACATGGTGCCCGCCCCGGTGGTGATCGGCAGGAAGGTCTGGCTCGGCGCGGGCGTCACCGTCGTGCCGGGGGTGACCATCGGCGACGGGGCGATCGTCGGCGCCGGCGCGGTCGTCACGAAGGACGTACCGGCCGACGCCGTTGTCGCGGGCGTGCCGGCCAGGCTCATCCGCCCGACCGGCTACCGCGCCTAGCCCGTCGTCAGCCCGCGTCAGCCCGTCAAGGGAGCGGGATGTCCTGGGTGCGGACGAACTTCGCCACCGTCCAGGCGGGGTCGGCCGTCTCGACGTCGTCCGAGAAGACGGTCGTGCCGCCGGCGGTGACCGACACGTCGTCGACGACGACGCCCGCCCCGAGCACACCGCCGTCCGTCACGTACGCGACGCGCACCTTCACCGTCGACCCGGCGTATGCCGTCAGGTCACGTGTCACCTGGCGCCAGCCGCCGCTGTTGCCGTCGAGCCGGTCGCCGAGGGTCGTCCACGTCGTGCCCCCGTCGGTCGAGGACTGCAGGTAGACGTAGTCGAAGCCACGCTCCGTGTCGTGGTTGAGCCAGGTCGACCACGTGACCGGGCCACTGACCGCGGTGAGGTCGACACTGCGGGTCAGCGTCGCCGTCATGCCGTTCTCCTGCGGCGCCGAGTACGCCCACGACCCCGAGTGGGGACGGTTGGGCGTTCGGATCCGGGCCACCTGCGTGGCGACCGTCTGCCCGCTGTCCCGGTCAGTGACGGTGACCTGCACGTCGTGCCACCCGGAGGCAGCGTCGACGGGAGGGGTGACGGTGAACGACGTCGCCGCGCGGCCGTTCGCGGGCACGTCGAGGCTCGCCGTCGCGGGCTGGGCGACGAACCCGTCAGGTGCCTCGACGGCATACGCGAGGTGCTGGGTGGAGTCCCTCAGCGTCGACGCGCTCACGGTCACCGTCGCCGGGTCGTCGTGGGTCGCGATGCCCTCGCTGGGCGACGCACTGACGAAGACGTCCTTGCTCAGGCCGGGCCCGAACGTCGGCGGCCGGTCCTGCTCGCGGGTGCCCCACGTCGTGCTGTGCGGGTCCTCGGTGAGAGTCAGGTCGATCGTGTGCGCCGAGAGCAGGTCGCGGTTGCTCATCCAGCTCTTCGTCCACGGCGCGCGGTGGGCGGGGTTGCCCCTCGCGGCGGAGGCAATGTACTGCAGCCGGCTCGCGCTGGCGCCGGGGGCGTTGATGCGGATGCGCTCGCCACCCTCGGGCGTGATCTCGGTGCGCTCGAACATCGGCGCGCTGAGGACGAAGCTGCCGCTGCCCGGCTGGGCCTCGAAGATGCCGACCATCGAGAAGACGAGCCACGACGAGATGGTGCCGAGGTCGTCGTTGCCGGGCATCCCGTATGCCGTGTCGGTGAACAGCGGACGGGCAGCGCGGGTGATGGCGGACGTCTTCCACGGGGCCCCGGTCCACGCGTACATCCACGGCACGTGCAGGTCGGGCTCGTTGTTCGGGTTGAACGCGAAGTTGTTGTGGTAGTCGTACGCGCCGACGACCCACGAGTCACGGGCGACGGTCTGCGGGCTGCTCAGCACCTTCGGCATGTCGAAGAACGTGTCGAGGCGCTGCTCGGCCTTTGTCGCGCCGCCCATGAGGCGGAAGAGCGAGGTCGGGTCCTGCTGGGCGAGCCACTGGTACTGCCACGCCGTGCCCTCGTGGAACGCGTTGCTCGTCGTGGGGTCGGACGAGCCGACCCACGCGCCGTCGGCGGCTCGCGGCCGGGGGAAGCCGGTGAAGCCCTTCGACTCGCCGCCGGCGTCCCAGAGCTCCTCGATGTTGGTGCACCGGCCGGCGAGCTCCTTCGCCTTGGCGTCCTCGCCGAGCGCGGTGGCCATCGTCGAGAGCATGCAGTCGCCGTACGCGTACTCGAGCGTCGCCGAGCCGGCCTGGCGTGAGTCGCCCCACTGGTAGCCGCCGCGGTCCTGGTAGCCGACCCAGCCGTTCTTCGTGTACGTCGGGTTGCCGTCGCGGCCCCGGAAGGTCGACTGGTCGGCCGGGACCTCGTTCGCATTGCGCCACAGGGCCGCGAAGAGCTTGCGCGACGTCGTGTCGTCGAGGATCCCGCGCTGCCACAGGGTGACGATGAACGGCGTCACGGGGTCACCGCTCATGACGTTCGTCTCGCTGCCGGCCAGGGCCCAGCGGGGCAACCACCCGGCGTCCTCGTAGACGTGGAGGATCGACTTCGCCATGTCGGCCGCCCGCCGCGGGTGCAGCAGCGCGACGAGCTGGTTCTGCGAACGGTACGTGTCCCACAGCGAGAACATCTGGTAGTACGGCGTGCTCGACGTGTGCACCGTGTTGTCCAGGCCGCGGTACTTCCCGTCCACGTCGGATCCGACCGACGGGTGCAGCAGTGACCGGTAGAGCGCGCTGTAGTACGTGCGCTGGTCGGTCGTGGTCCCACCGGCGACGCGCATCCGCTCGAGCTCGCCCTTCCAGGCGTCGTGCGCCCGGGTGCGCAGCGCGTCGAAGGAGGTCGTGGCGCCGGCGGCCTCGGTCTCGGTCTCGGCGACGCGGTTGGCGCGCGCCCCGTCGACGGAGGTGTAGGAGATGCCGACGCTGGCCCGCACCTGGTGGCCGGCGGCGCTGTCGAAGGTCGCGTAGGCGCCGGTGCGGCCGTTGTTCGCCGTGGTGCTGCGCTCGCGTGCTCCCTCGACCGGGGCGCCGGTCGAGCCCCAGGCCCCGTACGCCGTGAACGGTCGGTCGAACTTCAGTGAGAAGAAGACGTCGTAGCGCTCCTTCGCCGTCTCCCAGCAGAAGTCGCCGCCCCTGACGTGGCCCTCGATGGTGTCGGTCCCGACCACCTTGACGTCGGCGCCGAAGGTGTAGCCGTTGCCCTCGCCGACCTCGACGACGACGTTCTGGGACTGGCCCGCGGGATAGGTGTAGCGGTGCTGCCCGGTGCGGTCGGTCGCGCTCAGCTCGGCGTCGATCCCGTAGCGGTCGAGCTTCACCCGGTAGTCACCGGGCGCCGCGCTCTCGCGCTCGTGCGAGAAGGCCGAGCGGTATGCCGTCGGGTCCGAGCTCGTCACCGCCCCGGTCGTCGGCATCAGGCGTACGAGACCGGTCGTCTGGCAGCCCACGCCGGACAGGTGGATCTGGCTGAAGCCGACGGTGGTCGTGTCGGCGTAGTTGTAGGACGCGTACTGCTTGAGTCGGGTGTCAGGGCTGTTCTGCACCATGCCGAACGGCATCGCGGCGCCCGGGAAGGTCGTGCCGTCGCCGTTGTTGCCGATCGAGGTGTTGACGAGGGTCGTCGGGTCGGCGGCGAACCGCGCGGTGGGCGTGGCGGACGGCGCCGCGCCGGCACCGGACGCCGGCGCTGTGACCGCCGCCATCGCACCGGCCGCGATGAGCGCGGTGGCCAGAACGGCGGTGCGGCGGAAGAGGGACGGGGTTGGCATGCGGACGCCTCCGTGGTCTCGTCGGTGAGAAGCGCGCTCGGCAGCCGGAACGGGCTGGTGAGCGACGCCATGGAGGCTGGCACAGGGCAGGGAGTGACCGGCCGGTAGGCCGTGCGGGAGGACAAAGCTGTCCGAATCGGACACGCGACCGGACTTCGGGTGTCGGTCGTGCGGTCGGTCGTGCGGTCAGGCTCTCCGGGGGCGGCCGATCGACAGGGCGAGGCCCGCGAGGAGGACGGTCGCGGCGACGACGGCGAACGCCGCGCTCAGGTCGACGTCCTGCTCGGTCACCGTGACGTGCTTGGGCAGTTCGGCGAGGACCTTCGTCAGGGCGTCGGCGTCGGTCGCCGCGAAGTACTCGCCGCCGGTCGTCTGGGCGACTCCCTTGAGCGCGGCCTCGTCGACGACGAGGAAGTTGCGGCCCGCGCCGCCGACACCGCCGGGACCACCCCCGAAGTCACGGGTGCGGGGCTGCGAGAACCCGCCGTACTGCTCTCGCGTGCACGCCATCTGGGTGGGGTTCGTCGTGCCGAACCCGATCGGGTAGACCCGCACACCACGGGCCGCGGCCTGCTCCGCCGCCTGGGCCGGCGTGACGCCGCGGGTGTTGGCCCCGTCGGTGAGCAGCACGATGATCTCCGGTGCGACGGCCGGCTTGTCGCCCGTGCCCGGGCCGGTCCCGGCGCCGGGCGTCGGTGTCGGCGCGGGCGTCGGGTCGGCCGAGCCCGACCCGTCGGTCGTCGGCTCGTCGACGGCGTCCGACGGCGCGACGTTCGGGTCGAGCTCGGCGATCGCGTCGATGGAGCGCAGGATGGCCGCGCCGATCGTCGTGCCGCGCCCGGTCGTCACCGCGTCGAGCGCCGCGAGCAGCTCGTCGCGGTCGAGGGTCGGGGCCACCGCCAGCTGCGCGAAGCCGGAGAAGACGACGAAGCCGATCTTCGTCTCGCCGTCCTGGTTCTCGATGAACGACCGCACCGCAGCCTGGGCCGCGGCCAGCCGGTTCGGGTCGACGTCGGTCGCGCACATCGACCCGGAGACGTCGAGCGCCAGGATGATCGTCGAGCTCGACACGGGCACCTGCGCCCTGACGGTCGGACGCGCCGAGGCCAGGCCGAGCAGTCCGAGCGCGGCGAGCACCAGGGCGATCGGCACGTGCCGGCGCCACGAGCGCGACCCGGCGCCCACCGACCTCAGCAGTGCCACGTTGGAGAAGCGCACGGCCTGGCGCCGGCGGCGCCGCAGCTGCCACACGTAGGCGCCGGTCAGCAGCGGCACGGAGAGGAGCGACAGCAGCAGCACGGGCAGCCCGAAGGACACTCAGATCACCCGCCCCTGGCGCAGCACTGAGATGGTCGCGCCGCCGAGCAGCAGCAGGGCTGCCGCGGCAGCGAGCCACGACGTCACCTCGTGCGGCACGGTGCGTGTCGTCCACTGGAGCTCGATCGAGTCGTAGACCGCGGCGAGGGACGCAGCGTCCGTGGCCCGGCGGTAGGTGCCGCCCGTCGTCTCGGCGATCTGCTGCAGCGACGCCTCGTCGAGCGCCGTCGCGATGCTGAACCCGTCGACCTCGATGACGGTGCCCCCCGGGGTTCCGAGCCCGATCGGCTCGACGCGCACCCCGGCCGCGGACGCCAGCTCGGCGGCTTTGACCGGGTCGGCCGAGGCCGTGTTCTCGCCGTCGCTCAGCAGCACGATCGCGGTGCCGCCGTGGAAGCCGATCGGCGTCTCGTCCTGCGTTCCCGCCTCCGCGTCGCCGGGCGCCTTGACGGGCTTGCCGACGATCGCGCTCAGCCCGGTGAGGACACCGTCCGCGAGGGACGTGTCGCCCGACGGCTTGAGGCGGGCGACGGCTGCCAGCACGGCGGCCCGGTCCTCCGTCGGCCGCTGCGTCACGAGCGCCGTGCCGCCGAAGGCCACGACCGCGATGCGCACCGACGGCGGCTGCTTCTCGACGAACCCGCGGGCCGCGGCCTTGGCCGCCTCGAGCCGCGAGGGCTTGACGTCCTTGGCCGCCATGCTGTTCGACACGTCGAAGGCCAGCACGACCGTCCCGTCGCGGTGCGGCTCGGCGAACGACGCCACCGGCCGGGTCAGCGACAGCACGAGCACGGTGAGCGCCCCGATGAGCAGGGCAGGTCCGGCGTGGCGCCGCCAGCCGCGGCGCGGTGCCGGCATGACGAGGCCCTGCTCGGCGAGGGCGGCGCGCCGCTGCTCCTGCACCCGCAGCACGCGCCGGTAGCCGACGACGAGCACCGGGACGACGAGCAGTCCCGCGAGCGCCCACGGCCACGTCAGCGTCATCGCCGTCTCCTCATCGCCGTCTCCTCATCGCCGTCTCCGTCGTCGCAGCTCGGAGATGCGCATGAGCGACCGCACGAGGTCGTCGTCGGTGCGCACGGTGTAGAGGTCCACCCCCGCCTTGCGGGCGCGCGCCTCGAGGTCGGCCTGCCGCGCGTCGGCCGCCGCCGCCAGCCGTTGCCGGAACACCGTGTCGCTCGTGTCGACGAAGATCTGCTCGCCGGTCTCGGCGTCCTCGACGTAGACGCCGCCTGCGTCGGGCAGCTCGCTCTCGCGCGGGTCGACGACCTGGATCGCGACCACCTCGTGCCGCCGGGCGAGCCGGGCCAGCGGCCGCTCCCACCCCTCGGCGCTGATGAAGTCCGACACGACCAGCACGAGCCCACGTCTGCGGGCGATGCCCGCTGCCGCCGTCAGCAGGAGCGCCAGGTCGGTGACCGTCCGCTCCTCGGTGGCTCGGTCGGGCGCGCCGCCGCCGTATGCCGGCCGCCTGGCTCCGCCCGCCCGCCCCGTCCTCGGCCGCAGCCGGTCGCGCCACCCGGACGGGGCAGCGGAGGGCTCCTCGGCGGCGCGGGACTCGCGCCGGTCCAGCAGCAGCTTGGCGATACGCAGCACCTGGATGCGCCCCGACGCCGGCGGGACGATCGCGTCGACCCCGGTGTCCATGACGATCGCCCCGACCCGGCTGCCGCCGCGGGTCAGCACGTGCGCCAACGTCGTCGCGACCTCCGCCAGCACGAGGTGCTTCTGCCGGTCGACGGGCCCGAAACCCATCGACGCCGAGTGGTCGAGCAGCAGCCACGCCGTCAGCTCCCGGTCCTCGACGAACTCGCGGACGTAGGGCGTGTCGAGCCGTGCCGTGACGTTCCACTCGATGTGGCGCAGGTCGTCGCCGGGCTCGTACTCGCGCAGGTCGGTGAAGTCGAGCCCCGACCCTCGGAAGAGGCTGCGGTAGTCGCCTTGGAGCCGCCCGTCGAGCCGCCGCACCACCCTCCACTCGAGGTGCCGGAGCAGCCGCTCGGCGGTCAGCGTGTCGGTCGCGCCCATGTCGCGTCACCGACCGTGCCCGCAGTGCCGGCGGTGCCACCTGCGGGGATCCCACCGGACTCCGCCCCGAACGCCCCGGCCACCGAGCCACGCGCCTGCTGCTCGCGGACCTGCTGCTCGCGCAGCGGGGCGGTCGGCACCGGGACGGCGTGGATGATCGGCGTCAACAGGTCGTCCGGCGTGAGGTCCTCGGCCAGCGCCTCGTAGGAGGGCACGATGCGGTGCCGCAGCACGTCTCGCGCGAGGTCGCCCACGTCGCCCGGCAGCACGTAGTCGCGCCCGCGGAGGAACGCCAGCGCCCGGGCGGCCAGCACGAGGTTGATGGAGGCGCGCGGGCTCGCTCCGTAGGTCAGCAGACGAGAGAGGTCGTCCCGGCCCACGAGCGCCGGCTCGCGAGTCGCCGCGGCCAGCCGGACGGCATACTCGATGACCGCAGGGTCGACGTAGACGGCGTCGGTCTCGCGCTGGAAGACGCGCAGCATCTCCGGGTCGAGCACCCTGATCGTGGTGACGGCGGCCGAGATCTGCCGCTCGACGACGACGAACTCCTCGGCGGCGGAGGGGTAGCCGATGAGGACCTTGAGCATGAAGCGGTCGACCTGGGCCTCGGGCAGGGCATACGTGCCCTCCGACTCGATGGGGTTCTGCGTGGCCATGACGAGGAACGGGTCGGGCGCCGGGAAGGTCTCGCGCCCGATCGTCACCTGGCGCTCCTGCATGACCTCGAGCAGGGCGCTCTGCACCTTCGCCGGTGCCCGGTTGATCTCGTCGGCGAGCACGAGGTTGGCGAAGACGGGCCCGAGCGAGACCTGGAACTCGCCGTCGCGCTGGTTGTAGATGCGGGTTCCGATGAGGTCGGCCGGCACGAGGTCGGGCGTGAACTGGATGCGCTGGAACTCGCCGCCGATCGCGTGCGCGAGGGTCTTGATCGCCATCGTCTTGGCCAGCCCCGGCACGCCCTCGACGAGCAGGTGCCCGCGCGCGAGCAGGGCGACCATCATGCGTTCGAGCAGCAGGTCCTGGCCGACGATGGTCCGCTTGACCTCGTAGAGCGCCTGCTCCAGCTCGTGCCGACCCTGCCCGCCACCCTGCCAGCCCGTCTGCCCCTTGCCTGCCTCGCCCTGCATGCCGTCCTCCTGTCGCTGCTGCCTGGTCGTGCTGCCCTGCTGCTGGTGGGTCGTGCTGATGACGTGTGCGGCCCGTGACGTGTGCGGCCTGGTTCCTAGCGCGCGATGCCGCCGCCCCCGCCGCCCGCGGTCGCGATGGGCACCGCGAAGCCGATCCCGACGAAGAGCGACTGGTCGGTGGGGTTGGCGAGGCCGGTGACGATGCCGACGACCTGCCCGGCCCGGTTGAGCAGCGGGCCGCCGGAGTTTCCGGGGTTGACGGCTGCGTCGAACTGGATGAGGTGCTCGAGCCTGCGGTTGCTCTCGACCCGCACGGTCCGGTCGAGCGCGGAGACGACGCCGGCCGACAGCGAGTCGGTGAGCCCGAGCGGGTGGCCGACGGCGAAGACGGGTGCGCCGACCGCCACCCCGCCGCCGAGCACCGCCGGCACGACCGTCTCGGGCAGCTTCGCCGGGGTGAGGGTCGCGATGTCGCTCTCGGGCTTGCGCGACACGATCGTCGCCGGCGTGCTGGTGCCGTCGGAGAAGGCGACGGTGATCGCGGTGGCGCCCTCGACGACGTGCAACGCCGTGAGCACCGTGCCGTCGGCGTTGACGACGACACCGGCGCCCCTGCCCTGCGACTGCCGCCCGGCCGACGTGCCTCGGGTGCTGATGACGACGAGTGAGGGAGCGATCGCGGCGTGCGCGACGCTCGCGTCGGCGGGTGCCGCGGCGTCGGCCTCCGCCTGGCGTTCCAGCCCCTTCTGCACGGTCAGGTCGACGTCGCGCTGCGTGATGGGGGCGGGGCTCGGCGGGCGGGTGACGGCATACGCGGTCACTGCCGCCGCGACGAGGACGAGGACGGCCACGCACCCCCACACCCAGCGCGGGACCGCCGCCAGCCGGCGGCGGGTGCGCTGCCACGGCCCGTCTGGTGGTGGCGGCTCGGCAGCCTCGAGCCCTGCCCCGGGTGGCGCGAGAAGGCGGGCGCGCAGGGGTGTCCCGGCGCCAGGGGCGGCGGTGTCGACTGCAGGGGGAGCGGTGACCCGTGCCACCTTTTCGACTGTACGTTTCGATCGCCGTGAGCGGCAGGGGTCCGTTGAAGGTTCACAGGTTCCGCCGAAGGGGTGGCTCGCGGTCCCTGCCACGGGTAGGAATGGCGTATGCCGTCCGCCGCGTCCCTGGTGCGTCAGCGCCTCGCGGGGCAGCGGGAGGCGCTGGCCGTGGCCGAGGAGGCCCTGCGCGCCGGCGAGCCCGAGGGGCTGCACGACGTCCGCGTGGCCATCCGCCGCATCCGTTCGGCGCTCGCGACCTTCCGGCCGGTGCTCGAGCGCTCGGCCACCGACCCGCTGCGCGACGAGCTGCGGTGGGTGTCGGTGCTGCTGGGGCGCGCCCGCGACGTCGAGGTCGTCATCGAGCACACGGAGGCGCTGCTCGCCGACGCCGAGCCGGTGGGCCTCGACGACGCCGTCAGCGGGTTGCGCGCGCGCCTGCGCCTCGACCTCACGGCCGCCGGCGACGTCGTCGACGAGACGCTGGCCTCGACGAGGTATGCCGCGGTGCTCGGTCTGCTCGACGCAGTCGTAGGCGACCCTCCGGTCACGGCTGCCTCGGATCGCGGCGGCAAGGGTTTCGCCCGCAAGCGGGTCGAGCACGACCTCGACCGTGTCGTCGAGCGGATCGCCCTCGTGCGGGCCGCCGGCGACGCGGACGAGCAGGCGACCCGGCTGCACGACGTGCGCAAGGCCGCCAAGCGGTTGCGCTACGCGGCCGAGGCAGCCGCTCCCGTCGCAGGGTCGCGCATCCGCGAGATCGAGGAGGTGGCCGAGGCCACCCAGGACGTCATCGGCCTGCACCACGACGCGACCGTGACGCGCGCGACGCTGCGGCACCTTGCGCTCGACGTCGACAGCGGCGAGGCCGCGGCCTTCCTCCTCGGTCACCTCGACGCCGACGAGCAGCGGGTCCTGCGCGACCTCAGGTCACGGTCGCTGGATGCGCTCGACGCGCTCGAGAAGCTGGCGAAGCACCGTGGCTGACGCCGCCCAGGGGCCGTCGGGGCCGCCGGATCGAGTCTGCCGGAACGCCGAGGTCGTCACGTGAGTCCCACCGGCATGGACGTGGACCTCACCTGCCCGATCTGCTCCGCACCGGCGATGACGCCCGGCGAGATCGTCGGTCGTTCGCCGGGTGTGAAGTTCAAGGAGCAGGGGGGCGGCCTGCTGGGCGACCTCACCGGGGTGCCCGTCACCCGAGGGGTCTTCAACCACAGTGCCCGAGCCCTTCGCTGCGGCTCCTGCGGGACCATCGTGGTCCCTCCGGCCGGGCGAGCACCCTAGCCGCTGACCACTCCCTCGGCGACGAGTCGCGGGACCGGCTGCTCCGGGTGCGGCTCGTCACCGACCGCCTTCTGCGCGAACCACATCCGTGCCTCGAGCTGCTCGCGGACCGTGGCGTGCGCCGGGTCGTCGGCGACGTTGTGCAGCTGCTCCGGGTCTCGCACGTTGTCGTAGAGCTCCCACTCGGCGGGGAAGCGCCGGTCGGAGCAGCCGGGCAGGCCGAGTCCGTCGTTGTAGAAGTGGATGAGCGTGTGCTCGCGGGTGCGGTAGCCGTAGTGGGCGCCGACCTGGTGGCTGCTGTCGTCGTGCATCCAGTAGCGGTAGTAGAAGCCCTCGGCGTCCGGATCCTGCTGGGGCTCAGATGATCCCGTCAGCTCGCCCCAGAACGACCGGCCCTGCATGCGCGCCGGGACGGTCACGCCCGCGGCGTCAAGCAGCGTGGGCGCGATGTCGGCGTTCGTGACGATGCGGTCGAACGGACGGCCGGCCGGGATCGCCGCCGGGTAGGAGAGGACGAACGGCATGCGGATCGACTCCTCGTACATGAACCGCTTGTCGAACCAGCCGTGGTCGCCGAGGAAGAAGCCCTGGTCGGAGGAGTAGATGACGATCGTGTCGTCGAGGTCGCCGCGCTCACGCAGCCAGTCGGTGACCCGACCGACGTTGTCGTCGACGGAGGCGACGCACGCGAGGTAGTCCTCCATGTATCGCTGGTACTTCCACAACGCTTCCTCGTCGTGGGAGAGGCCTTCCGGCACAGGCTGTTTGAGGTCCTCGGCCGTCAGGTGCTCGGCGATCCGCATCGCGGCACGGCGGGCCGTGTCGGAGCGGCCCGACAGGTCGTCGGTGAACGTCGCCGGCACGGGGATCAGCCCGTCCACGCCGGGCGCGCCCACGGCATACATGCCCTCGTGCTCGGCGTCCGGCTCCCACGACCGGTGCGGTGCCTTGTGCCACACGAGCACGCACCACGGCTCGTCGCCCTCCAGACTCTCGACCCAGCGCAGGGCGAGGTCGGTGATGAGGTCGGTGGCGTAGCCCTGCTCGACGCGCAGCCCGTCGGCCGTGAGGAAGCGTGGGTCGTGGTACTCGCCCTGGTCGATGAGGGCCTCCCAGTGGTCGAAGCCCTGCGGGTCGTGGCTCACACCACCGGTCGACCCGTCGCCCATGTGCCACTTGCCGACGAAGGCCGTGCGGTAGCCGGCCTCGCGCAGTGCCGTGACGAACGTCGGCTGCGATGCGTCGATCGGGGTGTCGAGGGTCGTCACGCCGTTCACGTGGCTGTAGGTGCCGGTGAGGATCGTCGCCCGGCTGGGCGCACAGAGCGAGTTCGTCGCGAAGAGGTTGTCGAGCCGCGCGCCCGACGTGGCGACCGCGTCGATGTGCGGTGTGCGGTTGACGACCGAGCCGTAGGCGCCGATCGCGTGGGCGGCGTGGTCGTCGCTCAGCACGAAGACGATGTTGGGGCGCCGGCTCGGCGGGGTCGGGGCAGTGCTCATCGGCTCCACGCTAGACGCGACCTAGCATCGGCGCATGCAGCACCCCATCGTGCGAGACGCGACGGCCGATGACGCCGCGGCGGTCGCCGCCGTCTACGCGCCGTACGTCACGGGCACGTCGATCACGTTCGAGACGGACCCACCGAGCGCCGACGAGATGGGCCGGCGCATCGCCGCGGCACAGCGCTCGCACGCGTTCCTCGTGCTGGAGGACGCCGGCGAGGTCGTCGGGTACGCGTACGGCGGGCCGTTCAAGGAGCGTGCGGCCTACCGCTGGTCGTGCGAGGTGTCGGTCTACCTCGCGATGGACCGGCGGGGCAGCGGCGGGGGCCGCCGGCTCTACGAGGAGCTGCTGCGGCGCCTGGCCGCTCGCGGCTACCGCATGGCTGCCGCCGGCATGACCCAGCCGAACGAGCCGAGCGCCCGGCTGCACGCGGCGATGGGTTTCGAGTCGGTCGGGACCTACCGCGACATCGGCCACAAGTTCGGCGTCTGGCACGACGTCACGTGGGTCCAGCGGCGGCTCGGCGACCCACTTCCGCCGGGAGCCACGCCGCCTGAGCCGACCTGAGCGTCAGGAAGTGAGAACTCGACGAAGGACGGTCGAGTGCTCACTTCCCGACACGAGGAAACGGGCACTCGACGAAGCAGCGTCGAGTGCCCACTTTCCTTGGGTGTCAGGGGAGGGCCGGGTAGTCCGTGTAGCCCTCGGCGCCGCCGCCGTAGAAGGTGGCCGGGTTCGGCTCGTTGAGCGGGGCACCCTCGCGCCAGCGACGGGCGAGGTCCGGGTTCGCGAGGAACTCGCGCCCGACGGCGACGGCGTCGCCGAGGTCGCGCTCGAGGATGTCCTCGACCTCCGCGAGGCCCGTCACCGAGGCGAAGCCCGTGTTGAGGATGACGGGGCCGCCGAACCGCTTGCGCAGGTTGCGCACGAGGTCGGACTCCGGGTCGCCGAGGATGCTGAGGTAGGCGAGGCCGAGCGGCGCGATGCCCTCGACGAGCGTCTCGTAGGTCGCGGCCGTCTCGAGCTCGTCCTCCTCGAGCACGCTCTGGATGTTGTGCGCGGGCGAGATGCGGATGCCGACGCGGTCGGCGCCGATGGCCTCGGCCACCGCGGTCGTGATCTCGATCGCGAGGCGCGCCCGGTTCTCCGGCGAGCCACCGTACGCGTCGGAGCGCTGGTTGCTCGACGGGGCGAGGAACTGGTGGGGGAGGTAGCCGTTGGCGGCGTGCACCTCGACGCCGTCGAGTCCGGCCGCGATCGCCTGGCGGGCCGCGTGCACGTACTCGGCCACGAGCGCGGGGATCTCGTCGGTCTCGAGGGCCCGCGGGACGGCATACGGCTGCTCGCCCGAAGGCGTCACGATGGAGCCCGGCGCCGCGATCGCGCTCGGGGCGACGCTCTCGAGCCCGCCCTTGTTGTCGGGGTGGGCGACGCGTCCGGCGTGCATGAGCTGGACGACGACGTGGCCGCCGCCCTGGTGCACGGCGTCGGCGACGAGGCGCCAGCCGGCGACCTGCTCGTCGGAGTGGATGCCGGGGGTGTCGAGGTAGCCCTGGCCGACGGCGCTCGGCTGGGTGCCCTCGGTGATGATGAGGCCCGCGCTCGCGCGCTGGCCGTAGTACTCGGCGTTCAGCTCGGTCGGTGCCTGCCCGGCGCCGGCACGGTTGCGCGTCAGCGGCGCCATGACGAAGCGCTGGGGGAGGTCCCAGCGGCCGATGCGGATGGTCTCGAAGGCCGTGGACACAGGCCTGCTCCTCACGTTGTCGGGGATGGTCGGCGGCTCGCTGCCGCAATGCGGTGGAGCCTTCAACTACCTAGGCGACAAGTCGGACAGGGCGACGCACATTCCCGGTGGGCGGAGCGAGTCCGACCCGGCGTGCGGCGGGTGTGACCCGTCAGACACGACGAAGGGGAGGATGCCGTCGGCATCCTCCCCTTCGCGACCAGCGCTCAGACCGCGTGGGTCTGCGTGTGGGTCACGGCGCGTAGATGTACTTCATGCCCGGACCGTCGGTCAGGGTGCGGGTGTTGTAGTTGTACGGGCCGGCGAGGGCGTTCATCTCGATGATGGTGACCTCGTTGCCGTTGACGGCGGTGACCCAGGCGACGTGGCCGACGCTCGAGGAGCCGTGCACGCCGGGCTGCATCACGAGGATCGAGCGGGTGCGCGGCGTGCCGGTCACCGTGTAGCCCGCGCTCGCGGCGCCGGAGGCCCACTCCATGGCGTTGCCGGTCCAGCCACCGGGGTAGTAGCCCTCGGACGCGTGCCACTTGGCGAGCGCGCCCCAGGTGCACTGGCCCTTGGTGGCCCAGTTGTAGGCGGAACGCATGCCGGAGGACGCGCTCGGGACCGAGCCGTTGCTGACCGACTTCGTCGTCGACGTCGTCGACGTCAGCGTGCGACGGGTGAGGTCACGCGAGGCGCGCGCGGCAGCAGCCTTGCGCTCCGCGGCGGCCTTGGCAGCGGCAGCCTTGGCGGCGGCGCGCTCCGTCTTGACCTGGATGTCCTCGATGACGCGCGGCTTGGGAGCCGTGGCGCGCTGGGTGACGGCCTTCTGCGCAGCCGGCGCGTAGCCGATCTTCGCCAGGGCGGTCGAGGCGGCGGGGACGGCGCCGGTGGCCGGGCCGACGGCGGCAGCACCGGCGGTCGTGCCGGACAGCGGCTCGGCGCTCGCCGGGTTCGCGAAGGAGGCGACAAGGCCACCGGTGGCCGCGACGAAAGCCGCGCCCTTCATGGCCGGCTGAGCCGTCTCGCGCGCGAGGACCTTGAGCTCGTTGAGGGGGTTGTGTCGGCCGGGCGCACGGTGGCGGCCGCGGATGATCTCGTTGTTCACACGTGTACCTCTCCGCGCCTACGAAGTTAGCTGTCGGGTTCGGGCGGAAAGGTGCCCGGCGCTCCCCCGGCCCGCGACGAGTCGCGATCCGGGCGAGTACTTCACCCCAAGGACGTCCGGAGTCGTGGCGCCGGACGCCCGGAGAAACGTGTGGTTCCTCCGCTCCTGTCACAAGGTTTGCTCTCGCTCGTCAGGCGGTGACAGGACTAGGCGGTCCACCTCGCGAGCGCCCGACCAGGTGGCCGGACCCTCGGAAGAGTAGACGACGTTGCCGGCAAAAGTCACGTTGAGGTAACGGGGACTCGCCGGAAAGATCGTTGAAGGTCCGTTTTGGGCATCTTTACCTGCGACATACCTTCGTGCCTTGTGACGCGAGTCACATGACTCGCGCTTGACCGGCTCGAGACGGCCGACCCCCTCGGCTGCGAGTCGCCACGGGTGGTCGGGCGTGCTCAGGAAGCGCTCGTGAGGTGGCCGAAGACGATGACGTTGTCGCGGTACTCGTTGCGGCTGTCGGTCGGCCCACCGCACGTCACGAGGCGGATCTCGGAACGTCGGAAATCGCTCCGGTAGACGAGGTCGGTCGGGAAGCGCGACTTCTCGTAGGCGGCGACCTTGTCGACGGTGAAGACGAGGTGCGAGCCGTCGCGGCGCGTGACCTCGACGACGTCGCCCGCCTTGACCGCGCCGAGGCGGTAGAAGACTCCGGGAACGCCGGACGGTGTGTCGACGTGGGCGGCGATCACGGAGGGGCCGAGCTGTCCGGGGGTCGGGCCTCCGTCGTAGAGCCCGACCTCCTGAGCGGTGCCGGGCACTGAGATCGTGCCGTCAGGCTGGACCCCGAGCGGCACGAAGGTGCGCGAGCGGACGCCGATGGAGGGGATCTCCAGCAGGGTGGGCTCCGAGGCCGCCAAGGGGCCGCCCTGCAGAGTGCCCGCAGGCGCGGCCCCCGAGGTGCCCGGTCTCCCCGCAGCCCGCGTCCCACCCTGACCGGGGGACACCGACGGTGCGGGGGAGTCGGAGGCTGTCGCGCCGACGGTCGCCAGCGCGCTGCCTGCCGGCTGTGCAGCGGGCGGGGTGCCCGCCGCACCGGGCGATGACGGACTGCCACGCAGGCCGAGGACGAGCGCGACGACGGCCACGACGAGCAGGAGCGCCGACGCCGTGGCAGCCGCCGCGACACCGGCGGTGACGCGGCGGCCCGACGTGGCCTCCTTCGGCTCTGTCACGTGATGCTCGTCTCCGGTCGGTCAGCCGGTCAGGAGCGCGACCGGGCGGAGCGGCGGGCGGCGAAGGCGCCGGAACCGGCAGCAGCGAAGAGCGCGGCGCCTCCGACGGCGAGGAGCATGCCGTTCGTGTTGGTCGTGCCGCTCAGGCCGCCGCCCGTGTGCATGCCGCCGGTGGGCGCAACGTGCAGCGCCCCGCACAGGGCCGGGTCGGTCGCCTCGGTCGGAAGCTTCGGGTCGAGGTCGCTCTTGGTGTCGCCCGAGTACTTGCCGTCCTTGTTGTGGTCCACGCCGTGCACGACGACGACGGACTGGCCCTTGGCGATGGCGGCGGCCACACCGTCGGACACGGTGATGCTGCCGCGCTCGTAGCTGAGGTTGCCGCCAGGGGCGGTGCTGAAGCGGTCGACCGCGAGGCCGCTCTTGGGGCTCGTGTCCCCGGTCTTCGTGAGCGAGACGACGATGTCGCCGTAGGCGGGTCCGCCCTCGGTCGTGTTGATGGTGCCGTCCCCGCTCGTGTCGTCCTTGATGGTCGGGCACTCGTGACGCGCGGCCGCCGCGAAGTGGATGTGCGCGGCGTGCGGCTGGTCGGGCAGCAGGCCACGTGCGGCCATCTCGACCTTGATCGTGTTGCCGGTGACCGTCACCTGGGCGGTGCCGGAACCGGACACCTCGCTGCCGGGCACGGGCTCGAGTTTCGCGCTGACCCAGCCGTCGGCCGCGAAGGCGGGGCCGACGGACAATGCCATCGCGGCAGCAGCGGCCAGGCCGGCGCCCGCGATCCGAGTGGTGGTGCGAGTGGTGGTGCGAGTGGTGCTGGTGCGCATCTGTTCTTCCTCCTTGACGAGGAGACACAGCCGTCCAACCTGCTCTGCTTCAGACGGGGGGTCGTCATCGACCGTCTCCGGGTGGGGTTCGCTGTCGCGAGCCGTCCGGATTGGATCGGTGCCGGGCCTTTTCGCCGGTCCGGCCACGCATGCGCCTCTCTGGGTCTTGACTGGGAGGGACGGGGCGCGACCGGTGCCCTGCGGAGGAAGGGACAAGGGCCGTGCTCGAGAGCTCCAAGGCGTTCGGCGGGTTCTCCGTCGACGACATCCCTGCGGCGAAGGCGTTCTACGCCGACACGCTCGGCCTCTCGGTGACCGAGGAGAACGGCATGCTCACGCTGCATCTCGCCGGGGACCGGCCGGTCGTCGTCTACCCGAAGCCGAACCACCAGCCCGCGACGTTCACGGTGCTCAACTTCCCGGTCGACGACGTCGAGGCGGCTGTCGACGAGCTGACCTCGCGGGGCGTCACGTTCGAGCGGTACGAGGGGACGCCCACCGAGACCGACGAGAAGGGCGTCTTCCGCAAGGGCGGCCCGCTCATCGCGTGGTTCACCGATCCTGCCGGCAACGTCCTCAGCGTCATCGAGTCGTCGCCGGCGTGACCCGCCGGCGCTGAGCCGCCGGGGCCGTATGCCGCGTGGCTAGGGTCGGGGGGTGTTCGACGACAGCGCCCATGTCCTGCGCCGTACCCGCCGCGTGCTCGCCGAGCACGTGACCCCTTCGGTCCACCGCGACCGCGTGCCGCTCGCGACGTCCGCGTGGCCGGTGCCGGGGGAGCCGGTGCCCGTCGCGGACGCGCTGGCCTCAGCCGCGGGCGGCTGTTTCGAGCCGGTCGCGCCGGGCACGCCATGGGGTGAGCCGTGGTCGACGTGGTGGTTCGAGATCACCGGGGCGGTGCCCGAGGCGTTCGTCGGGGAGTGTGTCGAGGTCGTCGTCGACCTCGGCTTCCATGGCGAGGGGCCGGGGTTCCAGGCCGAGGGGTTGCTCCACGACGCCGAGGGCACACCGCTCAAGGGCATCCACCCGATGAACCGGTGGCACCGCGTCGCGTCGGAGGCGCGCGGCGGCGAGCCGATCCACCTCTTCCTCGAGGCCGCCGGCAACCCGGCCGTGATGGAGCACGGGTTCCGCCCCACGAGGCTCGGCGAGGTGGCGACGGCCGGTGCCGCGCCGCGCTACGTCCTCGGCGACGTCGAGGTCGCCGTCTTCGAGCCGGAGGTCTTCGGGCTCGCGATGGACCTCGACGTGCTCGTCGACCTCGCGACCGAACTGCCCGAGCGGGATGCCCGCCGGCTCGAGGTGACGGCCGCGCTCGACGACGCCCTGGCTGCCCTCGACGTCCACGACGTGCGGGGGACCGCCGCCGGGGCGCGAGCGGCCCTCGCCGACGTGCTCGCGGCGCCCGCGGTCACGAGCGCGCAGCGGCTCACCGGTGTCGGCCACGCGCACATCGACTCCGCCTGGTTGTGGCCCGTGCGCGAGACGGTGCGCAAGTGCGCGCGCACCTTCGCCAACGTCACGGCGCTCGCCGCCGACTACCCCGAGCTCGTCTTCGCCTGCTCGTCGGCCCAGCAGTACGCGTGGACGAAGGAGCACCAGCCTGCGATCTGGCAGCGGATCAAGGACGCCGTCGCGGCGGGCGTGTGGGAGCCCGTCGGGGGCCAGTGGGTCGAGGCCGACGGCGTCATGCCGAGCGGCGAGTCGCTCGTGCGCCAGCTGCTCCACGGACAGCGCTTCTTCGAGCGAGAGCTCGGCGTCCGGTGCCGCGGGGTCTGGCTGCCCGACTCGTTCGGCTACTCGGCGGCCTACCCGCAGATCGCGCGGCTCGCCGGCGCCGAGTGGTTCCTGACGCAGAAGCTCAGCTGGAACGACACCAACACCTTCCCGCACCACACGTTCTGGTGGGAGGGCATCGACGGCACCCGCATCCTCACGCACTTCCCTCCCGCCGACACCTACGAGAGCAAGCTCGGTGGCGCCGACGTGCACCGGTCCGCCCGGCAGCACCTCGACAAGGGACGCTCGCGGCGGGCCCTCATCCCGTTCGGCTTCGGCGACGGTGGCGGCGGTCCCGAGCGCGAGATGCTCGAGCGGGCCCGGCGGCTCCGCTCGCTCGAGGGCTCGCCCGCGGTCGAGGTCGGCACGGCCCAGTCGTTCTTCGACGGCGTGCGCGAGGAGTACGCCGACCGAGCCCCCACGTGGACGGGGGAGCTCTACCTCGAGCTGCACCGGGGCACCCTGACGAGCCAGCGCGCGATGAAGGTCGGCAACCGCGGCTGCGAGGCGCTGCTGCGTCAGGCCGAGCTGGCGTGGACGCTCGTCGCCCTGCGCGGGCTGGGGGAATGGCCGGCCGAGCGGCTGCGTCTCGTGTGGGAGCGCCTGTTGCTCCTGCAGTTCCACGACATCCTCCCCGGAAGCGCCATCGCGTGGGTGCACCGCGAGGCCCGCGACGACTTCGAGCGGCTCACCGCCGAGCTGCGGGCTCTCGTCGACGAGGCGCTGACGCTCCTCTCGCCGGGCAGCGGCCTGCTCAACGCCGGTCCGTACGCGCGGCGTGAGGTCGTCGACGCCGGTCCCGGTCCCGTGCTCGTCGACGTGCCCGCGCTGTCGGTCGGTGGCGTCGTGGTCGAGCAGCCCGCGCACCCGGTCGCGGTGGACGGGCGCACCCTGACGAACGGCCTTGTCTCCGTGACGATCTCGGCGGACGGGTCGATCGAGTCGCTCGTCGACCACCGCCACGGCGACCGCACCGTCCTGCCGGAGGGCGCCCGGGCCGCGGAGCTGCGGCTGCACCCCGACGTGCCGGCGATGTGGGACGCCTGGGACATCGACAAGCCGCACAGCCGCACGTGGACGTCGCCGATCGGCGTCGAGGTCTCGGTCGTTGAGAGCGGCCCGCTGCGCGCCGTCGTCGAGGCCCGCGGCACGGTGGGGCGCTCCACCTTCGTGCAGCGCACGACCGTCACCGCCGACTCGCCGCGCGTCGACGTCGAGGTGCGGGTCGACTGGCGCGAGCGTGAGCGCGCCCTGGCGGCATACGTCCCCGTGTCGGTGCTCGCGCCGCACAGCAGCGCCGACATCCAGTTCGGGCACCTGCGGCGGCCCACCCACGAGAACACGTCGTGGGAGTCCGCGCGCCACGAGATGGTCGCCCACCGGTGGCTGCACGTCGGCGAGGAGGGCTGGGGCGTGGCCCTCGTCAACGAGGCGACCTACGGCCACGCGGTCCGCCGATCGGTCACCGACGCCGGCGAGCCGGTCACGACGATGCGGCTGACACTGCTGCGCTCGCCGTCCTTCCCCGACCCGACGACCGACAGCTCGGAGGAGGTCGGCGAGCAGGTCATCCGCTTCGGCATCGTGCCCGGGGCCGACGTCGCGGATGCCGTCGAGCACGGGTATGCCGTCCACCTCCCGCTGGTCGGTGCGCTGGGTTCGCCCGGGGGGCAAAGTGGTTCCGTCGGCCCGGTCGTCGAGGTGGACGACCCGGCCGTCGTCGTCGAGGCGGTCAAGCTCGCCGAGGACGGCAGCGGCGACGTCGTCGTGCGGCTCTACGAGTCACGCGGCGGCCGGGCGCGCTCCGGCGTGCGCACCGGCTTCGAGTGGTCTGCCGTCACCGAGGTCGACCTGCTCGAGGAGGAGTCGGCGGTGCTCGACGGGCGTCGGGCGCTGCGCCGGGGCGACGCCGGTCGGGCCGACGAGCGGCAGGTGACGGTCGAGCTGCGACCGTTCCAGCTCGTGACGCTGCGCTTCAACCCGGTCGGCCCCGGCTGACGCGACAGAGTGAGGTCAGCTCTCGGAGGCCTCGGCGATCGCGGCCCGGCGCTTGAGGCAGAGCTCGGTGATCTCGGAGACGAGCTCGAGGGGGACCGGCCGGCTGATCGGGAAGCGGACGGTGTCCTTGGCCCGCCGGTAGGGACCGATGGCGTCCTCGAACTCGGGGTCGCCCGTCGGCACCGGGTAGAGGCCGACGTGGTTCTTCCAGCCGGCGTAGTAGATCAGCGGCTTGCCGTCGACGGTGAAGGTCGCCATGCCGTAGCTGATCTTCTCCGCGGCGTGGGGAGCCGCCTGCTGGATGGTCCGTCGCACACCGGCGAGCTGACTGCGCGTCTCCTCTGGATAGGACGCGATGTAGTCATCGACGGACGCAAATCTCGGGGCCAATCCAGGTCCTCACCTAGTTCCGGACCGGTCGCGGAGGGATGCCTCGACTGTATTGCGCGAAAGGGGTGACTGCAAAGTAAGCACCGTGTTACGGCATGAACTCGTCAACAACCTACGAATGGTGATGAATCGGGCTCAGACGTCGAGCCACTGCTCGCCCGCGAGCGCCTTGGCCACGGCGTCGGCGCCCGGCCCCTCGGGCCGGCGACCGAGGAGGGTCGCGGTCGTGAAGCCGGCTGCGAGGCCGTCGAAGACGTGGTGCCGGCGCAGCATCGCGTGCCGTCCGCCTTCGACGGTGACGTAGCCGACCCGCGCGGTGCGGGCCAGGTCACGGGCCACCGCCGCCGAGTTCGTCGGGCGGGCCACGCGGTCGTCGTCGCCGTGGACGAGCAGCACCTGCCGACCGGTGAGGTCGAGGTGCCCCTCGTGCGGGTACACCCACGGGTTGAGGGCGACCGCGCTGACGACGGGCTGCTCGGCCGCGGCGAGCAGGGCCGCGCGGCCGCCGAGGGAGTGGCCGACGAGACCGACCGGCAGGTCACGGCCGAAGCGCTCGGCCACCTCGCGCAGCGCCCAGCGCACGTCGTCGACCGGCGTGTGGTGCGCGTCCCAGCCGCGGGTCGAGTTGAGCAGCCGCAGCACGGCCAGCTCGCCCTTGGCCGCGAGGGCGATGCGCGCCGCGATCGGCACCATCCGCAGCACCGACAGCTGGGTGGGGCTGACCCGCATCGGCCTGCGGCGCGCGGCGCCACCGTGCAGCACGAGCACCACACCACGGGGAGCGCTGGGCGCGGCGGTGTCGATGAGGCGGGCGTGGGTCACTCGGACGGCATACCCGATCGGGAGAGCGCAACGAACTGCTCTCCCGGTCGGCGGCTGGCGTCAGGGGCGCAGGAGGACCTTGACGGCGAGGCGCTCGTCCATGGCGCGGTAGCCCTCGGCGACCTCGTCGAGCGGCAGCTCGAGGTCGAAGACGAGGCCCGGGTCGATGCGGCCGTCGAGGACCCGCTCCATGAGGTCGGGCAGGTAGCGGCGCACCGGCGCGATGCCGCCCGCGAGGCCGATGTTGCGGACGAACATCCGGCGCAGGGGCAGCTCGACGCCGTGCGGCACGCCGACGAAGCCGACGGTCGAGCCGGCGCGGGCGACGTGGAAGGCGGTGTCCATCGACTGGTGCGTGCCGACGCACTCGAGCACCGCGTCGGCGCCGATGCCGCCGGTCAGCTCCATCACGGCGGCGACGGCCTCGTCGCCGCGTTCGGCGATGACGTGGGTCGCACCGAAGCCGCGAGCGAGAGCCTGGCGCGGCTCGTGGCGCGACATCGCGACGATGCGCTCGGCGCCGAGCTGCTGGGCGGCGATGACGCCGCACAGACCCACTGCCCCGTCGCCGACGACGACCGCGGTCGAGCCCTCGCGGACGCCCGCCGCGACGGCCGCGTGCCAGCCGGTGGCCATGACGTCGGTGAGCGCGAGCAGCGACGGCACGAGCGCGTCGTCAGGCATGCCGTCGGTCTTGACGAGGCTGCCGTCGGCCTGGGTGACGCGAGTCAGCTCGGCCTGCCCGCTCGACGTGCCGTCGGCGTTGGGGCACGCGGACTGCACGCCCGCCAGGCAGTCGGGGCACGTGTTGTCGCAGTGGCAGAACGGGATGACGACGAAGTCGCCCGGGCGGAAGTCCTTGACCTCGGAGCCGACCGCCTCGACGACGCCGACGGCCTCGTGGCCGATCGTCGAGCCCTCACGGATCGGGTTCTCGCCGCGGTACGGCCACAGGTCGGAGCCGCAGATGCAGCCCGCCGTGACGCGCACGATGGCGTCGGTCGGGGCCTCGATGGTCGGGTCGGGCACCTCGGAGAGGCGGATGTCGCCGGCAGCGTGGATCGTCGTAGCGCGCATGGTCGCCATCCTTCCCCTGCGTGGCGCCGGCCTCCAAACGGAAGACGGGCACCCGACGGCGCCCGCGAGTCGAGTGCTCGGCCTGCTTCGTGTGTCAGCCTCGCGAGCGCAGGCGCAGGTTCGGCAGGCCGGGGGCGGGAAGGGTGTGCTCCCACTCCTTCGGGAAGACGCCGTATGCCGTCTCGCCGCCGTTCTCGTCGCCGTTCTCGTCGCCGCTCACCTCGCGGGCGCGCTGCCACTCCTCGCGGAAGCCGACGACCTCGTCGTGGCTGCGGCCGATGAAGTTCCACCACATGACGATCTGCTCGCCGAACGGGGCGCCGCCGAGCACGAGGAAGCGGGCCGCCTCGTCGGGGCCGGACTCGACGGTGACCCGCTCGGCTCCGGTCGCCTGGAAGACGATCTCGCCGGGCTTGGCAGTGGCGTCGCCGACGGTGAGCAGCCCTGTGTCGCAGAGCAGCCCGTGCTCGTGGCCGGGATCGACCGTGATCGTGAGCGACCGCCCCGGCTCGAGCGTCACCTCTGCGCCGACGAGGTCGGAGAACATCGTCACCGGCGACGTCTGGCCGAAGAGGGTGCCGAGGAAGACGAGGACGCGCGCCCCGTCCACCTCGGTGACCGGCGGGGCGTAGTGCTCGAAACCCGGGGTGGCGAAACGGTCGGCCTCCGGCAGCGCCACCCACAGCTGCGCGCCGTGGAGGACGGTCGTGCCGGGCGTGGAGTACTCGGAGTGCGCAATGCCCTTGCCGGCGGTCATGATGTTGAGCTCGCCCGGACGCACGAACGCGTGGGCTCCGGTGGTGTCGCGGTGCTCGACCTCGCCGGTGAAGAGCCACGAGACGGTCTGCAGCCCGGTGTGCGGGTGGCCGGGCACGGCCATCCCCCCGGTCTGCGACACGTCGTCGGGGCCGTAGTGGTCGACGAAGCACCACGCCCCGATGAGCGAGCGCTCGCGCTGGGGGAGGCTGCGGCGTACGGGCATCGCGCGGGGACCGCCCAGCGGCACCTCGCGGTAGGGGAGCACGACCGCGCTGGACGGGCCACCCTCGCGGGCGGCGCAGACGACCTCGTCGGGGTGGCGGTCCGGGTTGCTCACCGGATCAGGCTAAGCCTGACGTTGCTACCTTTCCCAGCATGACGGAGGCCACGGACGCCACGGACGCCACGGACGCCACGGGCGCACGGGTCGGCCGGCGCTGGTCGGCTTGGCGGGTCGTGTGGTGGTTCGGCTTCGTCAGCCTCGCCGCCGACATGGTCTACGAGGGCGCCCGCTCGATGTACGGGCCGTTGCTCGCCTCGCTCGGGGCGAGCGCCGTCGTCGTCGGTCTCGTGACCGGTGCCGGCGAGGCGATGGCCCTCGTGCTGCGGCTCGTCTTCGGCCCGCTCGCCGATCGCACCGGTCGCTACTGGGGTCTGACGATCCTCGGCTACGGCCTGACCGCCGTCTGCGTGCCGCTGCTCGCCGTGACGCCGTTCGTCGGGGGAGCGGGTCTGGTGCTCGCGGCCGTGCTCATCCTGCTCGAGCGCTCCGGCAAGGCCGTGCGCAGCCCGTCGAAGTCGGCGCTCCTCGCGCACGTGGCGTCGGCCGTGGGCCGCGGTCGGGGCTTCGGCGTGCACAAGGCTCTCGACCAGGTCGGGGCGTTCGCGGGGCCGCTGCTCGTCGCGGCCGTCATCGGGGCGGCCGGGGCGATCTGGCCAGGCATGGCGGTGCTCGCCGTCCCGGGAGTGGCAGCGATGCTGCTGCTCGCGGTCATCCGCTCACGGGTGCCCGACCCGTCGGTCTACGACGAGGTCCACACCGCAGCGCCGGTCACGTCTGCTGACCCGGATGACCCTGTGGCGCAGCCGGTCTCATCGGACCTGCGTGGAGTTCGGGGCTGGTTCGCCGACGCCGTCGGGACGGGGCTGCCGCGCGAGTTCTTCGGCTACGCGCTCGCCGCCGGGCTCACGACGGGCGGGCTCGTCACCTTCGGGATCATCGGCTACCACCTCACCGTCGCGGGCCTCGTCGCCGTCGCCGCCGTCCCCCTCGTGTATGCCGGCGCGATGGCCGTCGAGGCGCTCGCCGCCCTGGGCGTCGGGCTCGTCTACGACCGCAGAGGAGGGGCGGTGCTCTACCTCGTGCCGGTGCTCGTCGCGCTCGTGCCGCCTTTGGCGCTCACCGGGCGGCTGTGGGTGGCGCTGCTCGGCGTCGCGGTGTGGGCGCTCGCCTACGGGGTGCAGGACTCGACGGTGAAGGCGCTCGTCGCGGAGGTCGTGGCGGCGCCGCGGAGGGCGACGGCATACGGCGTCTTCGCGGGGGTGCAGGGCGCGTTCGCCATCGTCGGGGGGCTCGTGGCCGGCTGGCTCTACGACCGGTCGCTGACGGCTCTCGTCGTCGTGGTGGCGACGAGCCAGCTCGTCGCCCTGGTGCTCCTCGTCCGCACCGTCCGCTCCCTCCGCACCCCCGCCTGAACGCGCGAACGCGGCGTTCGGTCTCGAAAACCGTGTTCCAACACTGAGTTCGAGACCGAACACCGCGTTCGGTGAGGTGAGACGGGTGGGACTGGTCAGCTCACGGCGTCGAGCGCGTCGACCATGCCCTCACCGTAGAAGCTGTTGTCCGCGAGCGGGCCGGTGCAGTCGGGGCCACCGGTGCGGCCGGGCGGCGGCACCTCCTGCGCCGAGCAGGCACGGTCGTCGGCCTGGCTGCGCAGCTTCTCGACCATCTGGGCCGGGGTCCAGCTCGGGTGCACCGACTTCATGAGGGCGAGCACACCGGCGACGTGCGGGGACGCCATCGACGTGCCGCTCTTCAGGCCGTAACCGTTGCCGGCGACGACCGTCGAGAGGATGCTGCGACCGGGCGCCGCGACGTCGATGACACCGAGGCCGCGGTTCGAGAAGTACGCCAGCGAGCCGGTGCGCGTGGCGGCGGAGACCGTGACGACACCCGGGAGCTCCGTGGGGATGTCGTTGCAGCCGCTGTTGAGCGTGCGGCTCACCTGACCCGCGGCAGGCTGGTCGTCGGGGCTCGTCGTGTCCTTGAACGACGACTTGTCGGCAAGGTCGTGGGCCGAGTTGCCGGCAGCGGCCGCGTGGACGACACCCTGCTCGGTCGACCAGGCGACGGCGCGACGCACGGCTTCCTTTGCGGCGTACTGGTCGGGCTGGTCCTCGCAGTAGAACTCGAACGGGTCGACGTAGTAGCTGTTGTTCGTCACGTCCATGTGCTTGAGGCCGGCCTCGACGAACCCGCAGACGGCGTACTCCGGGTAGATGAAGCCGTCGTCGTTGACGACCTTGACGGAGGCCAGCCGCACGTTCGGGGCGACGCCGACGATGCCGACGCCGTTGCGGGCGGCGGCGATGGTGCCGGCCACGTGGGTGCCGTGGTCGCTCGTGGTCGGCTCCCAGCCCGTGGTGGACGGGCGTCCGGCGTCGACGCAGCTGACCGAGTTGGCGACGTCGAGGTTCTTCACGAGGTCGGGGTGGTCGGCGTCGATGCCGCTGTCGAGCACGCCGACGAGGACGTTGCGCGAGCCGTCGGTGATCCTGTGGGCCTGGTCGGCCTTGATCATCGTGAGGTCCCACTGCTCGCCCTCTCGCGGGTCGGTCGCGCCGGCCGGGGTGGTCTCGGCCTCGACGTCGCCGTTCCACGCCTTCTTCGCGCCCTGCTTGTAGCCCGAGGCGCCGCGGCCCCAGGCCGCGGCGGCACCTTCGGGGGTGCCCTCGGACACCGCGACCGTACGCGTGGCGCCGACCGACTCGACGGCGTTGCCGCCCACGGCGACGACGTCGGCCCGGAACGTCGAGACCTTCGAGTGCGCGATGACGACGCCGATCTGCGGCCACGACTGGACCACCACGCCGCCGGCCGCGACGACGGCCCGCTCGACGAGGCGGGTCTGGCCGGGGTTGGCGGCCTTCGCGTTGACGACGTAGCTCATGAGCCGGCCGTCGGGGGTGTTGATGGTGACCGGGGTCGAGGCGGGCTCGGCGGTGGTCGACGCCGAGGCCATGCTGCCGAAGGCGGCCGTCGACGCGAGGGCGAGCGACGCGACGGCGACCGCGCCACGTCTGGTCAGGCTGGGGTGTCGCATGTGTTGGGCTCCCGTTGGGTGAGGGAATGGTGCAGATGCGCCCATGTCGGGCACATGGGACCCATCCTGCGACCGAATCCGCGACTCCGCTCGTCGAGAAGATCGGGCGGCGTCAGGCCACCCGCGGGCTGTTCCCCACTGGTCGGGTGAGGGGCGCGAAGGCGATGAGCAGCACGAGCGCACCCAACGGCTCGAGGCCCCACGGAAGCGCGAGCAGGGCGGCAGCGACTCCTGCGAGCGCGAGCGAGCCGGCCGGCATACGCCCCTCGAGCCACGTCGTGGCGAGCACGAGTGCCAGCGCGAGCGCCGTGAGCACCTGACCTCCGGCGGCGAGCGCGGTGGGCACGGTGGCGGGCAGGAAGCCGGTGAGGCCGCCCACCCAGACGGCGCCGGTCGCGCCCGCGCCGAACGCGGCGAGCAGCGCCGTGGGCACCGCGACCGGCAGGTGCTCGGCCCGCGCACCCAGGGTCGTCGTGAGCCACGCGAGTCCCGCGCTGGCGAGCACGAGCAGTGCCCCGGTGGCGACGGCGAGCGGGCCACGGGTCCCGGCCGGGTCGAGAACGTCGGGACCGCCGAGGACGTCGGGACCGCCGAGCCCGTCGACCCAGTCGGCGATGCCGTGGGCGAAGAGCAGCAGCGGCGCGACGAGCGCCAGGAGGGCGACCCGGTCGGGTCGGCTCGCGGCCTCGACCGTCGTGCCCGTCGGGCCCGTCGCGGCCGGACGGACCGGAGCCGTCGGGCTGGTGACCGGTGCCGGCAGCGTGCTCGTCGTCATGCGTCCAGCGTGACCGCCACGGGCGGCGTCGCCCATCGGGGTCGACCCCGAGCGACCCCGGAGCGGTCCCTGAGTGCAGCCGGGCCGGGTCCGGGGGGTATGGACGATCCGCGCGGGATGGCGTTTTTGTCCATTTCAATGACTTTGCCCTGCTACAGGTCGTACCGTGCCGAATGTGGGGGTCGTCAGGGTCGGCCCGTCAACGCATCAGAGGGTTGTTGTTCTAAGGGGGTAGACATGGCAGTGCGCTTCAACGCTCCTCCGGGATGGCCTGCTCCGTCAGCGTCGTGGGCGCCGACCGATGACTGGATGCCCGACCCGTCCTGGCCCGCGCCGCCCGCGGACTGGGAGTTCTGGACGCTCGTCGACCAGCGCGCCGAGGCTCGTGCGGGCCTGGCGGCACGCGAGGCCGCCGGCTCCCGGGCTGCTGACGCTTCCGTGGTCGCGGGTCCGCCCCGCTTCGGTATGCCGCCGCGCAGCACCGCTGCGACGTACGGCACCGACCGTGGCAGCTGGCTCGCGAGCCTGCGGGCGCGGGCAGCCGCCGAGTCGACCGCGTCGGCTGCTGCCGCAGCGGCCGAGGCCGCCGCAAAGCCGGCTCCGCGCGCGGGCGCGAAGACGGTCGTCGACACCTCCTGGGAGATCGACGGCCTGCTGACCTCTGCGGGCAGGTAGGTCGACCGACGTGGACCTGCTGCTCAGGGTCGCGCCGGAGGTGCGGCTCAGCTCCTCCGCGTCCGGACTGCGCGCGTCGCTCGACGCCGGTCCGGTCGTGCGGACGGGCGTGCCGGCGGAGGCGACCGCGGCCGGGGAGCACCTTTCGCTGGCGCAGCTCGAGCAGCGCGTCCACGACGCCCACGCGGTCGAGGACGTCGTCGCCCTCGGCGCGGCCGAGGAGACCCTGGGCTCGCTGCACCTCGACAACCACCCGCTGCGCCGCCGCCCCGACCCGCCCGACACGGCGCCGTTGTCGGCCAAGGACCGGGCTGCCCTGCAGCGCAAGGCGTTCCGAGCCGCCCTGCCCCAGGTGCCGCTGTTCAAGTGGTCCGAGAGGACCAAGGCCAAGGCGGCGGCCGAGGCCGAGGCGAAGGGCTTCGGCGCGGCCCTGGACGTCGCCCACGCCGTGGTGGCCCAGCACCGCACCGTCGCCGTCGAGCACCAGTGGAGGGAGCTCTCGGAGCACGACCCGGCCACGGTCATCGCCGAGCTCGACGCTCACTTCGCGGCCGCGGAGTGCGGGTGCACGTGCGTCGACGCCGGCTGGGACGTCGCCACCTCCCGCGGCTACGTGACCGTGGTCGGCCGCTACCCCGGCCTCGACATCGTCGGCGAGCGCGGGCCCGGCGTCTCGTCGAGCGGCCGGCGGATGATGCGTCGCCGCACGCGTTCCGAGCGGAACGCCCTCTACCTCAGCGGTCTCGCGTCCTTCGCGCTCGCGACCGTGCGGCGAGCCATCAGCGTCGCGGTGGCTGCCGACGACGTCCACGTCATCGTCGTGCGCCCCGCCGCCGAGGGCGACGGTCTCGAGCCGATCTACGTCGGGAGCCTCAGCCGTGAGGCGGTCACGCTGCGTCCGTCGCTCGCCGACCCGGTGCCGCTGCTGCTCGGCTCGGCGGTCTGCCAGATGCAGTTCGAGGGGTCGGCGCACGACCTCGTCGCGCTCGACCCCGACTCGCACGTGGTCGAGGTGGTCCGGGCGTGCGCCGAGGCCCTGGCCGACGAGAAGCTCGACACCCTGCTGCGCGACCCCGCCGGCTGACCCGGATCCCGTCAGGAACTGCGCACGCGAAGCCGGGGTTCTCGTCGAGTGCTCAGTTCCCGACGCCAAGCTCCCACTCGAGTGCTCACCTTCCTACGCCTCGACGAGGCGGCGGAGGGCGAGGGCGGCGATGGGACGGTAGGCGAGGACGGCATACGCCGGTGCATCGATGACGAGGTCGCTCGTGCAGCCGCCGCCAGGAGCCGGGCGCACCGAGTGGTCCAGCGTCGCGTGCACCAGGCCGAACCGCACGTGCCAGCTCCACGTCATCGCTGGGGCGTCGACGGTGGTCACCTCGAACGGCAGGCGCACCCCGAGCGGCCCGACGACGAGCCCGGTGAGCCCAGGCGTGAGGCGCCGGGTGGCGGCGATGACCTCCTGCACCTGGGGTGACCACGTCGCCCACAGGTCGAGGTTCTCGTAGCGTGCCCAGGCGTCGGCCGGCGTGGCCTTGCCGGTCTCGCTCAAGGTGGCGCGCACGGCCGGGATCTCCTCTCGCTCAGACCGCGTCGCCGCGGGCCGGGCCGTCGACGTTGACGGTGGGCGTGCCCGAGCCGCAGCGCACGACGACGGCCCGCGAGGTCGCGCCACCCGGGTTGCTCTCGCGGTGGACGGCTCCCGCGGGTACGCGCAGGAAGTCACCCGGACCCGCCTCGACGACGTGCTCGCCGTTCGGTCCGGACTCGAGCCGCATGGTGCCCGACACGATGTAGAGCGTCGTGTCGTGGTCACCGTGGTGGTGCCATCCGGAGACGGCACCCGCCTCGGTGTCGACGGTGCCCGACCACATCGTCTCTGTGTGCAGCGCGACGTGCCGGGTCATGCCCGGGGTCGGGTCGGCGGGTGAGAGCGCGTCGCCGCCGACGCGGCTGCACGGCTGGGCGGGGTCGTGGGAGTCGCTCATGACCCCATCAAACTCCCGGCCGGGGCGCCTGACCACGTCTAGCCTTGATCTGTGGCCGGTCAGGCGCGACGGGCAGTGCGGGGGCAGCGACAGGGACGGGTGGTCGTCGTCGGGGCGAGCATCGCCGGGCTGCTGGCTGCGCGGGCGCTGTCGGACCACGCCGAGTCGGTCGTGGTCCTCGAGCGCGAGCGGTTGCCCGAGTCGGTCGAGCCGCGCGGGAGAGTGCCGCAGGGCCGCCACATCCACCTGCTGCTCTCGGCGGGACTCGACCGGCTCCGCGACTGGTTCCCCGGCATCGAGGACGAGTGCCTGGGCCGCGGCGCCGTGCACATCGACGGCACCGGCGGTTTCGTGTTCCAGGGCGGCGCCTACCGGGCGCGCGGCGACTGGGGCAGGCCGGCGATCTCGCAGTCGCGCCCACTGCTCGAGTCGGTCGTGCGTGGCCGCGTTGCGACGCTGCCCAACGTGACCATCGAGGACGGCGTCACCGTCGAGGGTGTCGCCCTGTCCGGCCGTCGGGTCACCGGGGTCCTCGTCGACGGACAGGAACGACCGGCCGACCTCGTCGTCGACTGCTCCGGACGCAGCTCCCGCATCGCGCACGACCTCGCGAGCCGGGGCCTGCTCGACCCGCCCGTCACTCGGGTCGACATCGACATCGCCTACACCTCCTTCACGCTGCGCCGCTCCGCCGGTGACCTCGACGGGCAGTTCGTCTTCTGCAGCGACAACCCCGGCACCTTCCGGTTCGGAGCGGCGGTCCCCATCGAGGGCGAGCGCTGGCAGGTCACGGTGGGAGGCGTCCACGGCGACGTGCCGCCCCTGTCCTACGACGGCATCGCCGAGTTCGCGGCCACCCTCCCGACCCCGGCGGTTGGCCAGCTCATCGACCGGTGCGAGCGTGTCTCGGAGGTGACCACCTACCGGTTCCCCTCGAGCCAGCGCAGGCACTACGAGAAGGTGCGCGATCTGCTCCCGGGCCTCGTCGTGCTCGGTGACGCGTCGAGCAGCTTCGACCCGATCTACGGGCAGGGGATGTCGTCGTCGGCCCTGCAGGCCGAAACGCTCGGACAGCTGGTCGCGCGCACGGGCGTGTGGGACGCCGACCTGCCGAGACGATTCCACCGCAGGGCTGCCCGCATCATCGAGGCGCCGTGGCGGATCGCCGTCGGTGGCGACTTCGGCCATCCGGCCACTCGAGGTCCCAAGCCCCTCGGCACCGACCAGCTGAACGGCTACATCCGGCGCGTGGTCCTTGCGGCGCACGCCTCGCTCCCGGTGGCGGTCGCGTTCAACGACGTGCTCCAGCTGGCCCGCCCGCCCGCTTTCGTGGTCGCGAGGGTCCTCCGTGCGGCGGGTCGGTCACCGGTGGTGACGGGTGCCCCGGTGCTCCACCCCCGCGTCGGGCCCGTGGTCACCGACTGAGCAGGACGGCATACGTCGTCTGGGCCGCCAGGGGGACGGGGCTCGTCGTGGCGGCGCGTCTTTGGTTGGGTGGACGCATGAGGACCGACCACTTCATCCGATTCGAGCGCGTCGACTCCGTCGAGCGGACCGAGCGCGGCCTGCTCGCCCGCCTCCACGGCGAGCAGCTGCGCGTCGAGGCCGTGCGCCCCGACGTCGTGCGCCTCCAGCTGAGCCGCGGCGGCGTCTTCGACGAGAAGCCGACGTATGCCGTGTGCGTCGACCCCTTCGGCGCCGACGGTGGCGCGGCGGTCGACTGGACCGCTGAGGAGTCGGACGGGTCGTGGCGGCTGACGACCGACGAGCTCGTGGTGACGCTGTGGCTCGACCCGTTCCGGGTCGACGTGCACCGCACGGACGGCTCCGCCGTCATCGAGTCGGCGCCCGACGCCGAGGGCCGCTACTGGACCTATGCGACGCTCAACGACGCGTGGACGACGCGGCGCCGGATCGGGCGCGACGACGCGATCTACGGCCTCGGCGAGAAGGGTGGCCGGCACAACCGCCGCGGCCGTGACTTCACGATGTGGAACACCGACGTGCTCAACGAGCACGCGACGGCCGAGTTCCGGGCCGGGCTCGACGCGGACGACCCGCGGGCCGACATGACGAGCACCGAGTTCGACCCGTACTACGTGACCGTGCCGTTCTTCCACCAGCGCTCGGCCGAGTCGGGCACGGCCGTCGGCTCGTTCGTCGACAACGGCTACCGCGGCGAGTACGAGTTCAGCCGCGACGACGAGTACCGCATCACATTCCACGGTGGCCAGTGGACCGAGTACGTCTTCGCCGGACCGTCGATGGCCTCGATCCTCGAGCGCTACACCTGGCTGACCGGCCGCGCGTCGCTGCCGCCGATCTGGTCGCTCGGCTACCACCACTGCCGCTGGCACGCCTACAAGCAGCAGGACATCGAGGTCATCGCGAAGCGCTACCGCGACGACGAGTTCCCCTGCGACGCAATCTGGCTCGACATCGACTACATGGACGGCTACCGCGTCTTCACCTGGGACTCGGAGCGCTACCCCGACCCGGCGGGCATGCTCAAGGGCCTGGCCAACCAGGGCTACCGGGCCATCACGATCGTCGACCCGGGTGTCAAGCACGACCCCGGCTACGAGGTGTACGACGACGGCCTCGAGAAGGACGTCTTCTGCCGCACCGAGGGCGGCGACACGTACGTCGGGCAGGTGTGGCCGGGCAACACCGTCTTCCCCGACTTCGTGACGCCCGAGGCGCGCGCGTGGTGGGGCGACCTCAACGCCCGTCACGTCGGGTCGGGCCTCGCCGGCATCTGGAACGACATGAACGAGCCGGCCACGGGCGAGATCCCAGCGGAGGCGATGCTCTTCGACAAGGGCCGGGCCAAGCACGAGCGCTACCACAACCAGTACGCGCTGCTCATGGCCATGGGCACCATCGACGGCCTTCGCGCTGCGCAGCCCGACGCGCGCACGTTCATCCTGTCGCGGGCCGGCTTCGCGGGCATCCAGCGGTACGCCGCGAACTGGATGGGCGACAACCAGGCCCGCTGGGACCACCTCTGGGTGAGCATGCCGATGGCGTGCGGATTCGGCCTGTCGGGCCAGCCGTTCGTCGGCGCCGACATCGGCGGCTTCCAGGGCGACACCAACCCCGAGCTGTTCCTGCGCTGGATGCAGATGGGGGCCCTGACTCCCTTCTGCCGCAACCACTCCGAGACCAACAACGTCGACCAGTACCCGTGGTCGTTCGGCGAGGAGATCCACGGGCTGGCCCGCGACGCCGTGCGGCTGCGCTACCGACTGATCCCCTACATCTACTCGGCGTTCGTCCGGTCGACGGAGACGGGCGAGCCGGTGCAGCGACCGCTCGTGCTCGACCACCAGCACGATCCCGAGGTCGTCGACCTCGACGACCAGTACCTCTTCGGCCGCGACCTGCTCGTCGCCCCGGTCACGGAGCAGGGGATGACCTCGCGCACGGTCTACCTGCCCGAGGGCGGCTGGTACGACTGGCACACCGGCGAGCTGCACGAGGGCGGCCGGCGGATCACCGTCGACACCCCGCGCGAGCGCATCCCGCTCTTCGCCCGGGCGGGCGCGGCGATCCCGATGTGGGCGGAGGCGCCCGCGTCGACGCACGACCACCACCCCGAGGTCGTCGAGCTGCACGTCTTCGACCCGGTGGCAAACGGCAGCTGGGAGTCGGTGCTCGTCGAGGACGACGGGCTCACCGTCGTCGACGGCGAGCCGCAGCGGTTGACGACGACGGTCGTCGTCAGCCGGGCCGGCGGCGACGTGCGGGTCGAGCACGACACCGAGGGGCCTGGGTATGCCGGCCACGCCCGCACGCGCTTCGACGTCGTGCGCCACTCGGCCTGACGGCATACGGCCTGAGGCGAACTGGTCCGCTCGCCCCGCGATCGCGGGTACGACTCACTAGCGTGCGATGGTGCTTGCGGGCTCAGAACGATGAGGAGAAGGGTGGCACTCGTGGCGAGTCACGATGAAGATCACGGCGATGATCACGAGGCCGGACGGGCAGACGAGCACGGCGGCGGTGGCGGCGAGAGCCTGCTGACCGTCATCATCGCGCTCGTCGCGAACGCGCTCATCGCGCTCGCGAAGTCGGTCGTCGCGGTCATCACGGGGTCGGCGTCGATGGTCGCCGAGGCGGCGCACTCGTGGGCCGACGCCGGCAACGAGGTCTTCCTCATCCTCGCCGAGCGCAAGGCGGCCCAGCCACGCGACGCGCGGCACCCGTTCGGCTACGGGCGCGAGGCGTACGTCTGGTCGATGTTCGCGGCCTTCGGTCTCTTCGGCGCCGGCGCGGTCGTGTCGGTGTGGCACGGCATCTCGGTGCTCGGCCATGAGGAGGAGGAGACGTCGTACACATGGGCGTATGCCGTGCTGGCCATCGCCTTCGTGCTCGAGAGCGTGTCGTTCGTCCAGGCCACGCGACAGACCCGGGCCGAGGCGAAGCGGCGCGGGCTCCGGCCGCTGAAGTTCATCGCCAACACGTCGAACCCGACCCTGCGGGCCGTCTTCGCCGAGGACGCCGCGGCGCTCGTCGGCCTGCTCATCGCGGGGCTCGGCATCTTCCTGCACCAGGTGACCGGCCAGGCCGTGTGGGACGCCATTGGATCGATCCTCGTCGGCCTGCTGCTCGGTGTCGTCGCGATCTTCCTCATCCGTCGCAACCGCGACTTCCTCGTCGGCGAGGCGGTGAGCGCCGAGGTGTGGCGCCGGGCGCTGGACGAGTTGAACGAGAGCCCCGAGGTCGAGCGGGTGACGTTTCTGCACCTCGAGTTCGTCGGCCCCGGCAAGGTGTTCCTCGTCGCGGCCGTCGACCTCGTCGGTGACGAGACGGAGGCCAAGGTCGCCGACCGGCTGACCGCGCTCGGGCACGCCATCGAGGAGCACCAGGTCGTCGCGCGTGCGGTGATCACCCTGTCGAGCCCGGACGCGTTGACCATCGAGCCGGACTCCATCGGGACGTCGGCCACCGGGACGCCCGCCGGCGCCATGAGCAGCGACGGCCGCACCTCCTGACGCCTGCAGGCCACTGGCTGTGAGGTCTTCCGTCCGTCCTCGACCCTAGGTAGAGTACGACTATGCCTCCTCGGATGACGATGGCAACGCGGTTGATCCTCGAGGTCCTGATGAGCGACCTGGGTGCCGAGTGGTACGGCTCCCAGATCGGTACCGCGGCGGGCCTGCCGGGCGGCACGGTCTACCCGATCCTCGCCCGCCTCGAGCGCGTCGGCTGGTTGGAGTCACGGTGGGAGGACATCGATCCCAGCAGGGAGGGGCGACCGGCGCGTCGGTACTACCGACTCACCGAGTCCGGCGCGGCCGAAGCCGGCCGGGCCCGTGCGGCTGCGCACCGGCCGCGCACCCCGTTCGCACCGGTCCCGAAGGAGGGCCTGTCGTGAGGAAGAAGCAGACGAGAGCATCGGTCCGGTTCGCGGTCTCGGCGATGGAGCGCGCGACCGAGGGGGTCCCATCGGAGATGCGCAACCGCTACCACGACGAGCTCGTGGCGGAGATGCACGAGCTCGGCCGGGTCGCCGCGTGGCGCCATGCCCTCGGTGTCGCCATGTCGTCGTCATCCATGCACGCCGCGCTGACGGACGGTGGCCCGGCGCCGGAGCCGCAGCCCCGCCATCCGGTGATGTGTCGGATGAACCTGCACCACGTGTGGGTCACGCGGCACACGAGCGACGGCAAGCTCTACCGGGCGTGCAGCCGGTGCGGCAAGGAGTACGTCAACACCGGCACGGCAGGCGTGATCGGCGGCTGACGACGCGTCAGATCGCGCACCCTCCTGAGCGAATGCTCAGAGCTGTCGAGTCCACCGCTCACCAACGCGCATTTTCGCTCATTTCTGTGCAACAGTTCGATCGTGCGCTACCAGCGGCAACGCGCCATCGCCGACGAGGTGCGAGACGGTGCGGTCTCCGTCCAGGACCTCGTTCTGCGACTGGGCGTCTCGTCGGCCACGATCCGCCGCGACCTCGCCGAGCTCGCCGACGCGGGCGTCGTGCGCCGCGTCCACGGCGGTGCGGCGCCGGCACTGCCGGTCGAGATCGACCAGCCCTACGAGAAGGCCGCCGACGACGCAGCCTCGGAGAAGCAGCGCATCGCCCGCCGTGCGGCCGAGCTCGTGCGCGACGGCGACACCGTGCTGCTCGACATCGGCACGACCACCGGCGCCCTCGCCCGTGAGCTGAGGGGCCGCAACATCACGGTCATCACGCCGAGCCTCGCCGTCCTCGACGAGCTGCGCCACGACCCCGTCGTCGACCTCGTCATCCTCGGCGGCGCCCTCCGACGGGCCTACCACTCGCTCGTCGGGCCGCTCACCGAGGACGCCCTGCGCCACGTGAGCGCCTCGCTCGTCTTCCTCGGCACGAGCGGCGTCGACTCCGACGGCTGGATCCTCGACACGACGTCGGTCGAGGTGCCGACCAAGCGGCGCCTCGTCGAGAGCGGCGGGCGCGTCGTGCTGCTCGCCGACCACACGAAGTTCCCCGGCAAGGGCTCGATCCGCGTCTTCGGCTTCGAGTCCGTGTCGGTGCTCATCACGACCTCGCTCGCAGACCCGCGCACCCTCGGCCGCGCCCGAGACACCGGGACGGAGGTCCTGCTCGCCCCTTGACCGCCGGTGCCGGCAGGCCGGCTCACCGGCCTCGCGACCGCGACGACCACCGCTCGCCACAGACATCCCCAGCACGTCCATCGGAGAAGGAGCCACACCATGGAAGTCCGTTCCGCCACCCACGGCACGCCGAGGCAGGCACACACCCGCCCGCTCCGACGCGCCGTCATCGCCGGCCTCGCCGCGTCAGTCGCCCTCGTCGGGGCCGCGTGCGACCGCGGCTCGTCGACCGGGGCCAACCCGACGCAGAACGCCGGGGCCAAGGACGTCACGCTGACGATCACCTCCAACGCCATCGCGGGCGGCAAGAACGCCGAGGAGGCCGACTGGTACGCCAAGTACGTCATCCCGAAGTTCACCGAGCAGCAGAAGGCCAAGGGCGTCACGGTCAAGGTCACCTTCCAGCCGTCGGGTGTCGACGACGAGCAGTACAAGACGAAGGTCGCGCTCGACCTCAAGAGCCGGGCCGGCGCCGACGTCATGGCGCTCGACGGCATCTGGGTCGGCGAGTTCGCGCAGGCCGGCTACCTCAAGCCGCTCACCGACGTCGCCGGGTCGGGCGTGACGTCGTGGGAGGGCTGGTCGCAGATCCCCAAGGCCGTGCAGGCGAACGCGTCGTTCGAGGACAAGGCGTACGGCATACCTGCGGGGACCGACGGGCGCGTCCTCTACTTCAACAAGAAGCTCTTCGCGCAGGCCGGGCTGCCGGCGAACTGGCAGCCGAAGTCGTGGCAGGAGATCCTCGACGCCGGCACGAAGCTCAAGTCGATCTCGGGCGTCGAGCCGATCCAGATCAACGCCGGCACCGCCATGGGTGAGGCGACGACGATGCAGGGCGTGCTGCCGCTGCTCGTCGGCACCGGCTCCGAGATCTACGCCGACAACAAGTGGCAGGGAGACACCAAGGCCGTACGCGACGTGCTGACCTTCTACAAGCAGCTCGTCGACCAGGGGCTGACCAGCAAGAACTTCCAGCAGGCCGCCAAGGGCCGTGACCAGTCGTTCGCCGCGTTCGCCGCGGGCAAGGTCGGCGTCCTCCTCGAGGGCGACTACTTCTGGCGGTCGGTCGTCAACCCCGACCAGGGCGCCAACCCGATGAAGTCCCGCGACACCGACGTGGGCTGGGCCTTCATCCCCGCACGTGAGCCCGGCGCGGGCGTCGGCGGCACGGACTTCGTGTCGATGTCGGGCGGTGGCGGCTACTTCCTCAACCCGAACACGAAGTACCCTCAGCAGGCCTGGGAGCTGCTCCAGTTCCTCGGGTCGGCCGACGCCATCAACGCGCTGCTCGCCGGCTCGGCACGCATCACGGCGCGCCAGGACGTCAACGAGAAGGTGCTCGCCAAGGACCCGATGCTGACGTTCGTCTCGCAGAAGGTGCTGCCGCTGACGCACTACCGGCCCGGTCTCGCCGTCTACCCGCAGGTCTCGCAGGCGCTGCAGCAGGCGACGGCCGACATCGTGTCGGGCAAGAGCGTCGAGGAGGCCGCGAAGGCGTACTCGGCAGCGGTCGTCAAGGCCGTCGGGGGTGCCGACAAGGTGGCGACGTCCTGATGGTCCCTGTGGCAGTCATCGGGCACCCGCCCCTTCAGGGGGAGGCGGGTGCCCGATGACCGCCACCGCGGACCGGAAGATCCGCAGCAACCGCGAGGCGGGAGCCCGCGCCGGCGGCCCGGTCGACTCGATCGACGCGGCCGGCCTCGGCCGGGCGCGCGCCGCGGGCCTCGTCGCGCCGGCGCTCGTCCTCGTGCTCGCGTTCCTCGTGGTGCCGGCCGCGTGGACGGTCTACCTCGGCGTCACCGACTACCGCCTCACCGGCATCCAGGCGGCGAACCCCGAGTTCGTCGGCCTCGACAACTTCACGGCCGCGCTCGCCGACCCCGACTTCCGCAACTCGCTGTGGCTGACGCTGCTCTTCGTGCTCGGATCGGCGATCGTCGGGCAGACCGTCGCCGGGTTCGCGCTCGCGTGGACGCTGCGCACGGTGCCCAAGCTCGTGCGGTCGGTGGTCGAGACGCTGGTGCTGCTGGCGTGGATCCTGCCGAGCTCGATCGTCGCGTTCCTCTGGGTCGCCTACCTCTCCGGTGATGGCGGCACGCTCAACGCAATGCTCCAGACCAGTGGCACCGAGTGGCTGCTCGAGCACCCGATGGCCTCGATCATCGTCTTCAACACGTGGCGCGGCACCGCGTTCTCGATGCTGCTCTTCTCGGCGGCGCTCGGGGCGGTGCCGCCGTCGCAGCTCGAGTCGGCGCGGCTCGCCGGTGCCGGCGCGTTCGCCCAGCTGCGCGACGTCGTGCTGCCGCACATCCGCGGGCACGTGCTCACCAACACGCTGCTCATCAGCCTCTGGACGTTCAACGACTTCTCGCCCTACCTGCTGACGGCCGGCGGCCCGAACCACGCGAGCGAGACGCTGCCGGTCTTCATCTACAACAAGGCCCTCTACGGCGGCCAGCTCGGCTACGGCTCGGCCATCTCGTTCATCATGCTCCTCATCAACCTCGTCATCGCGCTCTTCTACGTGCGCCTGCTCCGGGAGCGGCGGTGAGGTCGCGATGAGAACCCGGTCGGTCGTCGGTCGCCTCGCGCTCGTCGCGTTCCTCGCGGCGGTGCTCGCGTTCTGGGCGCTGCCGATGCTGTGGCTCGTCACGGCGCCCTTCGACTCGCAGCCGGGGCTCGACGTCAGCTGGCCCGACTGGACGCTCGCGAACTTCCAGAAGCTCTCGGAGAACCCGTACGCGTTCTCCTCCCTCCAGAACTCCGTCTACCTCGCGGTCGGCACGATGCTCGGCGTGACCGCGCTCGCGGCGCTGGCGGCATACTCCCTCTCGCGGGTGCGCATCCCCGGACGCAACGGCATCCTCTACGGGCTGCTGCTGCTCAGCTCGATCGTCACGGGCACGGCAGCGATGGTGCCGATCTTCCAGCTGATGTTCCAGCTCAACCTCATCGACGACCGCTCCGGCGTCATCCTCGTGCTGACGGGCGGCCTCCTGCCGGCAGCGATCTTCATCCTCAAGGACTTCATGGACGCGACCCCGAAGTCCTACGAGGAGAGTGCGCGTGTCTTCGGTGCGAGCCCGACCCAGGTGCTGCGCCACGTCGTGCTCCCGATCGTGCGACCGGGGCTCGCGACGATCGCCGTCTGGGCGCTGGTCAACGTGTGGAGCGACTTCCTCACGGCCTACATCCTCCTGCGCGACCCGGCGAAGATCCCGGCGGGTGTCGTCATGTACACGTTCTACTCCGAGGGTGGGCAGGCGAATCTGCCTCTCATCTCGGCGTTCTCGCTCGTCTACGCGCTGCCGGTGGTGGCGCTCTACCTGTTCGTCAACCGACGCTACGGGTTCCGGTTCCACGGAGGCATCAAGAGCTGATGGCCAGCATTCGCATCGACGGCCTCACCAAGGTCTACCCGGGTGACGTCACCGCCATCGACGGTCTGGACGTGACGGTCGAGGACGGCTCGTTCTTCGCGCTGCTCGGCCCCTCGGGCTGCGGCAAGACGACGCTGCTGCGCACCATCGCGGGGCTCGAGGAGGCCTCGGGCGGCTCCATCTCGATCGGCGACCGCGACGTCACGCGGCTGGCGCCCGGTGACCGCAACGTCGCGATGGTCTTCCAGGACTACGCGCTCTTCCCGCACATGACGGTGACCGACAACATCGCCTACCCCTTGCGCATCAAGAAGGTCGGCCGCAGCGAGCGGGCGGCGAAGGCGGCCGAGACGGGCGAGGGTCTCGGGCTGTCGGCGCTCATGGCGCGCCGGCCCGGTGAGCTGTCGGGTGGGCAGCAGCAGCGCGTGGCGCTCGCGCGGGCGATGGCCTGCCAGCCGGACGTGTTCCTGCTCGACGAGCCGTTGTCGAACCTCGACGCGCGCCTGCGGCTCGAGGCGCGCACCTTCCTCAAGCGGCTGCAGAAGGACCTCGGGGTCACCACCGTCTTCGTCACGCACGACCAGAGTGAGGCGCTCGCGATGGCCGACCAGATCGCCGTCATGGAGGCGGGGCGCATCCGCCAGCTCGGCACCCCGTCGGAGATCTTCCGTCGGCCGGCCAACACGTTCGTCGCGAACTTCATCGGCTCGACGCCGATGAACATGCTGCCGGGCAAGCTCGTCGGCGGCGTGCTGCAGGTCGGCGCCCTGGAGGGGGTCGACGCCGTCGCGGCGGGGTGGGCCGGCCGCGAGGCGCCTGACGGCGAGGTGACGGTGGCGTTCCGGCCGGAGTACGCGCGTGTCGACGGGAAGGGGCCGCTCGTCTTCGAGGGGACCGTCGAGACGACCGAGAGCCTGGGGGCGAGCGTGCTGGTGACGGCACGCACCGACGACGGCCAGCGGGTGCAGGTCGTCGTGCCGGAAGGGGAGGAGCCCGAGGTCGGGGCGGTCGTGGGGGTCGCCCCGGCCTCCGGGCGGGTCCTCGTCTACGACGCGGAGGGGGAGCTGCTGTCGCCGAGCAGTCCGGTGCCATGACGTCCCCGACGCTGCTGCGGGTCAGTCGCACGTGGCTGCCCGAGGACCGGGCGGACTCGCAGATCCGCTCCATCGCCTTCGACGTGCCCGGGTCAGGGGCGGGCGCGATCGAGGTCGAGATGACGTATGCCGCCGAGCCGGGTGCCGTGCTCGACCTCGGTCTCGAGGGGCCGGGGGGATACGTCGGGTGGTCGGGTGGGGCACGCAGCCGTGTCGTCGTCTCACAGGGGTGGGCGACGCCGGGCTACGTGCCCCAGCCGGTCGAGCCGGGGATGTGGTGCGTGCTCATCGGGCTGCACCGGGTGCCGGCGGCGGGCGCGAAGATGGAGCTGACGGTGCGCGAGGTGGGGGCGGCTGTCGTCGAGCAGCACCGGCTGGCGGAGCCGGAGGACCCGCCCGCTCGTGGTGAGCGCCCGGCTCGGCGGCGGGACCTGCCGACGGTCGACGGGAGGCAGTGGCTGGCCGGCGACTTCCACTCCCACACGGTGCACTCCGACGGGTCGCTGTCGGTGGGCGGGCTTGCGGCTTTGGCGGTCTCGCGCGGTCTGGACTTCCTCGCGGTCACCGACCACAACACGACCAGCCACCACGCCGAGCTGCCTGCCGTCGGCCGCCGGCACGGGATCACGCTCGTGCCGGGGCAGGAGGTCACGCGCGACGTCGGGCACGCCAACGTCTTCGGCGACGTCGGTCTCGTCGACTTCCGGTCACCGCCCGAGACGTGGGCGGGGCAGGCCGAGAGCCGCGGCGGGCTGCTGTCGATCAACCACCCCCTCGCCGCGGACTGCGCCTGGCTGCTGCCCGTGGACCGTCCGAAGGTGGCGGAGGTGTGGCACTCGTCGTGGGCCCTCGTCCCGACGTGGGGAGCGCCGCTCGCGTGGTGGCTCCAGACGCCCGGCACGACTCCGATCGGGGGCAGCGACTTCCACCTGCACGGCAGCGACGGCCTGCCCGGATCGCCGACGACCTGGGTGCTGGCCGAGGGTGACGACGTGCTCGGGGCTGTCAGCGCCGGCCGGACGGCGGTCAGTGCCGGCGTCGACGGGCCGCTGCTGCTGCGGGACGGTGACGGCGTGGTGGCGATCGGTGCCGAGGGGCTGATCCTCACCGGCTTCGGCCAGCGCCGTCAGGTCCTCCTCGACGACCGAGTGCGCGCGACCGGGTGGGACGGCCCCTGCTGGCTCGAGGACGCCGACAGACACGTCCACGCCCTCACCGCCTGACCCGCGCACCCCCCAAGCCAATCGAAAGAACACTCCGTCCCCACCCCCAGTCGAGTGCTCACTTCCCGACGTGGATCGTCGTCGGAAACTGCGCACTCGACCTTCCGGTGTGCCCCATCCCTCAGTCGAGTGCTCACTTCCTGACGTGGATCGTCGTCGGAAACTGCGCACTCGACCTTCCGGTGTGCCTCATCCCGCCGTCGAGTGCTCAGTTCCTGACGTGGATCGTCGTCGGAAACTGAGCACTCGAGTTTGGGGCGGTTCAGTGACGTCGGGTCAGCCTGGGAGGGGGACTCCTAGGTCGACTCGCAGCGTGGCGATCTCCCACGGGCGCATGGGAATTCGCAGGATTCCGTCCTCGACGTCGAGCTCGTCGCCGGGCCGGCCCACGCCGTCGACTTGCGACGCCGACCGGACCGGGACGGCCGACGACCCGAGTGCGGCCTCGGTGGCATCGTCGCTCGAGTTGAGCAGGCGCACCTCGACGGCGGTGTCGTCGTCCTCGCGTCGTCGCAGCGAGACGAGCTGCACGCCGGGGCCACCGACGGTGAGTCCCTCGATCTGTCTTGGTGCCGTGTCGGCCGGGGCGGTGCCGGCGCTGACGACGACGGGCTGCAGGTAGGCCTCGGCTGCCTCAGCGAGACCGACGTCGGACCAGGAGCCGCGGTGCGGCATCACTGCGAGCGACATCGTGCACGGGCCGAGCACCTGCGCCTCGGGGGTCGGCAGCTGCGGCCCGGCGGGCTCGCTGCGGTAGGGGTGGACGTTGCGGCTCAGGTAGCCGATGGACCGGAGCAGCGTCACCGCCACCTCGGTGGACGTCGAGTCCTGCCCGTCCACGACCTCGTACTCGACGGTGCGGCCGAGCAGGATGCCGGCGGCGCCGGCGTCGACGAAGGTCTCGGCAGGGAAGGTGGGGAGCGGGTACTCGCCCACGGGCCCGGCCTCCGCGGTGCGGCCGCGGCGGACGACGGCGAGCTGGCCCTGGGCGTGTGAGTGGTCGGCCGCGACGGCGGTCGGCACGTGCAGCCGGAGGCGGTGGTCACGGGTGCGGTTCTGCCAGTCGAGTCGCAGCCGCACGAACGGTTCGCCGGCGCGCAGCTCGACGTGCATCGTCACCGGCGTCGACTCCGTGTCGGCAGAGCGCCCCGCGAGGTTGCTGCTCATCGGCAGGTCGTACCAGCGGTCGACGCGCAGGGCGCCGACGACCGGTCCCGCGCTGCCGATCGCTGCTACCCGGACGGAACTCGGGGCGTCGACGAGCACGTCATCCGCGGGCGGGGCGTAGTTGTAGGAGTCACCGGGGTCGCCGCCGTCGACGAGCCGTCCGACACCGCTCAGCGTGACGCCGTCCGAGCTGACCGTGAGCGACCCGTGCTGGTCGACCTCGACGCGCACGAGCCCGTTGTCGAGCACGCGGTCGTCGACCCGGACGGACGCCTGGTCGCGGCCTTCGCCACCGTCGAGCCCGACGACGCGGGCGCTGGTCCAGCCCAGGGCCGGGACGGGCACCGAGGCCGCGAGGCGGCGCCGGGGCTCGTCCTGCGTGACGACCCGCCATTCGACGCCGGGCCCCGTCGCGTCCGCCGCCGCGCGCAGACGAGCCTCGGCCGCGATGGCGTCGAAGTCGGGGTCGCCGTGGTCGGCAAGGTGGAACGTCAGCGCCCGCGCCGCCTCGTCGATCTCGATGTCACGCACCTGGAGCCCGAAGAGCTCCCGGTCGTGCACGCGGTGCATCAGCTTCGGCAGGTCCTCCGACCGCACCGTCTCGGTTGCGAGCTCGGCCACGGGCCGTGAGATCTCCTGCGCCGGAACGACACTCCCGTCCGGCAGTTCGAAGCCCACCCACTCCAGCGACGCGGCCACCGGGACCGTGAGCTCGACGACGTCGTGACGGGCCGATGCGAGCGGGTTGGCGATGACGAGCGAACCGATCGGAGCCGTCGAAGCGGCCACGGCCAGGGCGCGGTCGCGCACGGCCTGCGCCGCGTGCTCACCCTCCTGCAGTCGGGCGAGCACCTGCACCGCGGTCTCGTCGACGCCGCACCCGGTCACCGAGTCGTGACACGAGGAGTCGATGACGCGGCGCCAGGCCATCGACAGGTAGTGGCCGGGCAGGGTGGGCAGGTATAGCGCGGCGAACGGCTCGGCATACCTCGTGAGCAGTCGCTCGGTGCGGGCCATCGCCTCCTTGAGGTGCCAGCGGACCGACAGCACGCCGGGGAGGATGTTGGACCGCGCGTGGCTGCGCAGCTCGCCGTCGATCGTGCGCAGCTCACCTTCCGCCGTACGCGGGTCGGCGAGGTACTCGGTGAGGGTCGCGACCCTGATGCGCGGGCCGTCCGGGTCGGCGGTGAGACCGGCGACCTCGCTCATGAGGGTCGGCAGCGGGGCGGCGTGGTCGGTGCCATACATCGCGAGGAAGTCCTCGTCGTACGCCGCGGTCTGGGTGGCGAGGCGCGCGGCAAGGCGCTCGCGGGCAGCGCCGCCGCCGAAGACGTCGGCGACGTTGCCGTAGCTGTTGGCGAGGAACTCGGTGCGGATGCCGGTGCCGTCGGGAGAACGCCACCAGAACTCGTGGCGGTCGACCTCGGCGGGGACGCCGCGGTAGACGACGGCCTGCTCGATGCCGGCGTGGCGCAGGATCTGGGGCATCTGGGCGCAGTGGCCGAACATGTCGGGCAGGTAGCCGATCGGCATGACCGCCCCGAGACGGTCGGCGTCGGCCCAACCCATCTCGAGGTTGCGGATCATCGTCTCGCCGGAGCAGAGGAACTCGTCCATGAGGACGCGCCACGGCCCGATGGCGAGCTGGCCGCTGGCGACGAGCTTGCGTACGGCGTCGGTCTGCTCGGGTCGGACCTCGAGGTAGTCGTCGATGGCGGCCATCTGGCCGTCCATGGTGAAGCGGAAGTCCGGCTCGCGCGCGGCGCGTTCGACGACATCGTCCATGAGGTCGACGAGCCGGAGGCGGAAGCGCTGGAAGGGCTCGTACCACTCACGGTCCCAGTGGGTATGCGGGACGAGCCACACCGTCGAGGTCATGGCTCACGATCCTGCCAGCAGGTCGGTGGCCCTGCGCGGTGTGAAGAGCCGCTCGGTCGACTGGGCGTGGCGCGTGCACGCAGGCCACTGACCCCGCCGGGGTCGGGGCGGGGTGCGGGGCGGGGTCATCTGGTGTGCCAGGTGACCCCGGCCGCGGTGACGGTCGCGGTGAGGTCGTGCTGGTGGACGTGGGTGTGGTGGTGGGGGC